>NZ_JBGCCU010000001.1:300000-600000 GCF_041261445.1 Catenulispora sp. EB89 | reverse complement strand
AGGTGGTTCAGGCCGGTGATCACGCGCTCAGAATACCGGCGGTTCAGCTCGCCTTCGGCTCCCGCTCATACAGCCGCCTCGACCAGGCGTACGACAGCACCGCCACGCCGAGGCACCAGGCGAGCGTGATCACCAGGTTGTCGCCGATCTTCGTACCGGTCAGCAGGCCGCGCAGCGTCTCGTTGACCGGGGTGAAGGGCTCGTACTGCGAGAACCAGCGCATCCCGGTGGGCAGCGAGGCGGTCGGGACGAAGCCGCTGCTCAGGAACGGCAGGAGCATGAGGAACATCGGCGAGTTGCTGGCGGTCTCCACGCTCTTGGCCGAGAGCCCGAGGCCCACGCACAGCCAGGTGACGGCGAAGGTGAGCAGGAGGACCACGCCGACGGCGGCGAACCACTCGGCGACGTTCGCGTGCGGTCGGAAGCCGACGGCGATGGCGGCCAGCGTCACGACGGTGACGCTCACCATGGTCTGGATCGCGGCGCCGACGACGTGTCCGGTCAGCACCGAGGAGCGGGCCACGGCCATGGTCCGGAACCGGGCGATGATGCCCTCGGTCATGTCCTGGGCCACCGCGATCGCCGTGCCCTGCGCGGCGGCGGCGACCGCCATCACGATGATCGCCGGGGCGACGTAGGCGGCGTACGCCTGACGGCCGCCGTGCATGCCGACCGGGGTGCCGCCGCCGAGTCCGGAGCCGAGGGTCCCGCCGAAGACGTAGACGAACATGAGCAGGAAAACCAGCGGCATCATGGTGACCATGAGGGTCAGCGACGGGTAGCGCAGCATGTGGCGCAGGTTGCGGCGCAGCATGATGCGGGCGTGGACCCAGGCGTGGGTCCGGGTGTCGAGGCCGCCGGGGCCGACGTCGGCCACTGTCAGAACGCTCATCATCAGGCCCTTTCCTGGTCGATCTTGGCGGCCTTATCTGCCTTGTCGGTCGTGCCGGTCAGCGCGAAGAACACGTCGTCGAGGTCGGGGGTGTGCACGGCCAGCGCCTCGACCTCGACCGAGGCGTCGTCCAGCCGCTGGAGCAGGGTCCGCAGGGTGCTGACCCGGCCGTCGCCGGCCAGCTGGAGCGTGAGCGCGTCGTCGTCGCGGCCGGTCGGGGCGAGCACCAGCGCGGCGGCGTCGAGTTCGGCGCGGTCGGCGAAGGTCAGCTCGATGTGCCCGCCGGAGATGCGCGTCTTGAGCTCGGCCGGCGTCCCCTCGGCGACCACGCGCCCGCCGTCGAGTACCGCGACCCGGTGCGCGAGTTGGTCGGCCTCGTCCAGGTACTGCGTCGTCAGCAGGATGGTCGTCCCCTCCGCGACCAGCCCGCGGATGATGTCCCACATGACCCGGCGGCTGCGCGGGTCCAGGCCCGTGGTCGGCTCGTCGAGGAAGATCACCTTCGGGTTCCCGACCAGCGTCATCGCCAGGTCGAGCTTGCGCTTCATCCCCCCGGAGTACGTCGCCGCCGTCTTGTCGGCCGCCTCGGTCAGCTCGAAGCGCGCCAGCAGGTCCTCGGCCCGCCGCCGCCCCTCCGCCCTCGGCAGCAGGTGCAGGTCGGCCATCAGCATCAGGTTCTCCCGACCCGTGAGATAGCCGTCGACCGCGGAGAACTGGCCGGTGACGCCGATCGCGCGGCGCACCGCCTGCGGATCCTTCGCCGGATCGTGGCCGGCGATCCGGATGTCGCCGGCGTCCGGCCGCAGGTAGGTGGTCAGCAGGTGCACGGCGGTGGTCTTGCCGGCCCCGTTCGGGCCGAGCAGCGCCAGGATCGTCCCGGCCGGCACGCTCAGGTCGATGCCGTCGAGCACGGTCTTCGCGCCGAAGGACTTGCGGAGGCCGCGGGCCGAGATCGCAGGGGCGGACTCGGCGGCGGCGCGGCGGGCACCGGGAACCGTCACGGCGATCACTCCTCGTCCAGGCGCGGCGCCCGGCGGACGGCGACCTCGCCGAGCTTGGTGCTGGCGTGGATCTCCACCTTGTCGACCGGCTCCCCGGCCGCCGGCTCGTCGGCGGCGTCGAGCTCGTTGTGGACCCGGCCGACGCCGGCGTTCAGGTCCAGCCAGGCGGCGCTGCCCTCGCGGACGCCGACCTCGACGTAGCCGTTCTTGGAGGTGGCGGTCACCTTGCCGCGCACGACCTCGCCGATCCGCACCTCGCCGTTGGAGGTGGTGGCGGTGAGGTCGGACAGCGCGCGGTCGACGTGGACGTCGCCGTTGGCAGAGCGGACCGTCGCCGCCCCGGTCACCACACCGACGATCGCCTTGCCGTTGCTGTTGGACACCTCGGCGACGCCGTCCACGGCACCGATCCGGATGACTCCGGAACCGCACGTCACCTCGGCCGCGCCGCTGACCTCCTCGACGGTGATCTCGCCGACGCCGGTGCGCACATTGACCGGCCCGGTCTGCGCCAGCCGCACACCGCCGATCTCGGTCTTGAGCGCGACGGTGCCGAGCACGCCGACGGACTGGAACTCGCCGATCACCGCCTCGGCCCGCAGGTCGGAGTCGGTCGGCACCTCGATGAGCAGGTCGATGGACTCCGGGCGCTTGCTGCTGAAGTTGACGAAACGGTTGCGCGGCCTACGGGTGACGACGGTCAGCGACCGCGTGGCCTCGTCGTACTCGACGCGCGTGTTCTCGGCGGCCTTGACGTCGGCGGCCTTGCCCGGGTCGCTGGGCCGCACCTCGACCACGGTGTCGGCGCGGTCGGAGGCGGCGATCCGGACGTCGGCGACGTAGAGGTCGAGGGTGACGGTGATCGCGGTCGGGGTGCTGAAAGTCGATGGAGACATGACGGATCCTTCGGTCGGCTTGGCCTGCAATGGGTTGCTCTGAACGGGTTGCGCTGAATCGCTGTGAACCGAGGCTGGGAAGTCAGCGGGCCCAGCCGGTGTAGCTCTCGCCGACAATCCGGTCGGACTTCGGCGACGATCCGGACCGCCCGGAGCGCCGACCCTCGTTGGCCAGCCCGGCGGCTGCGGCCCGGACGATCCAGGCATTGACGGACAGCCCGGACCCCGCGGCGGCGTCCTCGATCATGGCCTTGAGGCTGGACGACAGCCGCAGGTTGATCCGCACCATGGTGGCGTCGTCGCCCTCCCCGACCGGGAAGCGCACATCCCCGGGCGCGGAGCTGGAGCCGAAGCCGTCGTCGGCGGGAGGCGCCGGAGCGGGCGGCGGCGTCACGACGAACTTGGCGTCCCCGCCGCGCAGCCGCACGTCCACGGAACCCGGAGCAAGCTCCGCGGAGATCTCGTCGGCCGCCGCCGACAGCGCCTCCAACAGGGTGAGCCGCACCGCCGCATCAAGCGGGGGCAGCAGCCGGTCGGCGAGAGCCCGGGCTGCGTCGCCACCGACCTCGGCCGCGGTCGTCAGCTCCCGGCGGAGGGCTTCGACGTAGGGGGTGAGTTCCATGGCTCTACTTTGGCACCAAAGTGGTGCCATCGCAAGCCATCTTGGCTCACTCTTAGCGCTCTCGCTGGTCAGCAGTGGTGCCACGCGGCGGCTCGTGGCACCACACGACGTCATCCGGAGCCAAAGACGTAGATCGTCTGCGCTTGGAACGTGGCAGAATATGGATCACCCGCGCTTAGCATCAGTCCTCTGTCGGGTTCAGTGCCTGGGTGTACTCAGGGGAGGGGCGCGGAAATGACCCGTGTCTACAGAAGGTCTGCACGACGGCTGTCCATGGCGGCGGTTCTGACTGTCGGCACGCTCGCGCCGCTCGGCGCGGCGGTGGGCGCCGCCGGCCCGGTGCACGCCACGACCGCCGTCGCTGCGGCCACGGCGAGCAGCACGCCGGTGAACGGGCCGATCATCTTCAATGAGCGGCCCATGGGGTTCGGCGGCCGGGCCACCACTATGGCCGTCAACCAGGACGGCTCGGGGGATCGCCAGTTCGCCGACTGGCACGCCTGCGGCGACTCAATGGTCTATGAAGCCCCCGCAGTCGTCGTCTACTCCCCGGACGGGACGCAGGCCGCCCTCGGATGTGACTCCGACTTCTTGCGGATCGGCACCGCCGACCTTTCACGGACCCGGATCATCGCGCATGGCCCCAGCGCTGTGACCTACCCGGTCGGATGGTCGCCGGACGGCAGGACCCTCTACTTCAACCAGCGGTCGAAGGCCGGCGCGCAGCCGACGGCGTGGAGCGTCCGCGCCGACGGCTCGGGACGGGCTCCCGTGACCGGCATTCCCGCCGGATACAGCCTTCTCGCGGTAGCCTCGACCGGCACGCTGCTGCTGGGTTCCGGCGAAGGTCCGACCGCCTCGGTCTCCACCCTCGCTTCGGGATCGGCGACGCCGCGCCTGCTCTCCGACCACAACGCCAGCGCCGACGAAGCGGCCTTCTCCGCGGACGGCACCAAAGTCGTCGTTACGGAAGACAGCGGCACCGGCCGCAACCTCGTGGTCTACAACGCCGACGCGTCCGGGACGCCGCGGATCCTGGTCCCGGTGCCGACCCAGCAAGGCTCGCTCGGCGGCGCCGCGTGGTCGCCGGACGGCCGGGACGTCGCCTACGACCTGCTGGCCCAGACCGCGCCGAACTGGGCGGCCGCGCGCGGCCAGATCTGGACCGTCGCCGCCGACGGCAGCGCCGCGCCGGTCAAGATCGTCGACAGCCCCGACGGCCTGTCGGTCTCCGCTTGGCACGCGGCGCCGATCCCCCAGACCCCGCGCGGGGTCGTCCTCCGGCTGGCCGGGGCCGACCGCGTCGGGACCGCGGTGGCCGCCGCCGACGCCGCGTACAACCCGGGTCGGGCCGGGACCAGCCAGGCGCGGGTCGCGGTGATCTCCCGTGCCGACGCCTTCGCCGATGCCCTGCCCGGCAACGCCCTCGCCGCCGAGAAGCACGGTCCGCTGCTGCTCACCGGCACCGCCGCGCTCGACCCGGCCGTCGCGCACGAGCTCAAGGCGATCCTCGCCCCCGGCTCGACCGTCTATGTGCTGGGCGGTCCGCAGGCACTGTCGCCGCAGGTCGAGGCCGGCATCCGGGCCCTGGGCCTGACGCCTAAGCGGCTGGCCGGGGCGGACCGGTTCGGGACCGCGACCGCGATCGCCGGCGCCGTCTCCCCGCACCCGCACACCGTCCTGGTGGCGACCGGCGAGAACTACCCCGACGCACTGGCCGCCGGGGCCGCGGCGGCCGGCGACCCGAACGGGGGTGTGGTACTGCTGTCGGACGACAGGACCCTTTCCACCGCCACCCGGACCTATCTGGCCGGCGTGAACCCGGCCGCGACCGCCGTCTACGGCGTCGGCGTCCAGGGCGTCGCCGCCCTGAACACGATGCCCGGCCTCGCGGGCCGCTTCACCCCGCTGGCCGGCGCCGACCGCTACGCCACCGACATGGCGATCGCGAACAACGCGACGCTGTTCCCGACCGCCACCGCCGCCGGTATCGCCATCGGCGGGAACTGGCCGGACGCGCTCTCCGGCGGCGCCTACATCGGTGCGATGAAGGGCCCGTTGCTGCTCACCGGGGACGGCCTGGGCACCGGCTCGCACGATACGGACATCCCCATCGCCACCTGGTTCGGGGCACACTTCCTGACCGTGAACCAGGTGGCGGTGTTCGGCGGACACGCGGTGATCAGCGATGTCGAGGCCGAGGGGTTCGGATACGACGCGTTCGGCGCCGACGATTTCGACCTGCGCTGACCGGACGGACCTGGAACCCGTAGCGATGTTTCACGCGAAACATCTCTAACAAAATGGGCGCTGCTGACCTATGTGTGGGTGCTGGTGGCGGGTGCGGTTTGTTTGTGGGTTGACAGTCAAGGGCTTTTTTGACGGCTTCGCCTAAGGTTTGGTGACCTCGCTGGGGGACGCAGTTCGGTGGTGCCCCGCGGGTTGCGTTGGCGGCTGGCGGTTGTTCGTGTGCACGACCGCGCGCGGGTCCGAGTCACTGCGCATGCGTTGCGTTGGCGGCGATCGTGGGGCGTGGTGGGTGCCTGAGATCAAGAGCAGGCGCCTCCGGCGGGGGCCTCGAGACTCTGAGGGATCCCAACCCCCCGCCTCGGCGGCGGTCCGAATGTTGGTCGCCGTGTCCCGGATCCCTCGTCGCTGTCGTCGCCCGGAGGGAACCATCCCGGCCTGGCGGTGTCCAGCCGGATCGCACGCTGCTGTGGTCGGGTTGCGTTCGGCTGGACACCGCCAGTCCGGGCTGGTTGTGCAAGCACCGCCGACAGCGACGAGGGATCCGGGACAACCCCGCCTGTGGTGTGGACGGGGTCCACTCGGGGGGCACAGGTGTCGGTGAGTTGTCGTGCCGGGGGTGGGGGACCCGTTCCCACAGGCCGGGGTTGTCCCGGGTTCCCCGTCGCGTCGGCGGGCGCAGCCAAGCTGACCGGGCCGGTGGTGTCCAGCCGGACGAGACCGGACCACAGCAGCGTGTGATGCGGCTGGACACCACCGGACCGGTCTGCTTCCATCAGGCGACGACGCGACGGGGAACCCGGGACACAGGCGACCACAAGCAACGACCGGCAGCAGACAGCGCGGCCCCCCATCCCCGGAGCGAGGCCGCTCGCCGCGCAGGCGCCGCCGGAGGCCCTGCCCTTGACTTCAGGTGCCCACCAAACGCGGCCGCCACCCGCCTACCTAACGCGTGCGCAGTGACTCGGACCGGTGCGCGGTCGTGCACACGAACAACCGCCAGCCGCCAACGCGTCCCCAGGCACACCACCGAACTGCGCCACCCAGCGAGGTCACCAAACCTTAGGCGAAGCCGTAAAAAGCTCTTAAAACCCACCAACAAACCGCACCCACACATCAAGCAGGGGCGCCACAAAATGCCGAAGCGGCCGCCGGACCTCAGTCCGACGGCCGCTTCGGTCGCTTCGGCCGGTAAGCAGATGCCCCGCAGGTGTCCCCGCGGTCAGGTCAAGCTCAGCTCAGCTTCGCCAGCTTCTCGAACATCCCGTCCAGCCGCTCCACGAACCGCTCCGGCCGGGTGGCCTCGTCCAGCCGCGCCTCGTCGATGGCCAGCCCGGCGGCATCGGCCTCCGCGCGCAGCGTCTCGCGGAACGGCCGGCCGGTCTCCCAGGTCTTCATCGACGCGCGCTGGGTCAGCGGGTAGGCCTGGGTGTCGCGCTCCAGGCCCATCTCGACCAGTTCCAGCAGCACCGTGGAGCTGTAGACCAGACCGCCGGTGGAGTCCAGGTTGGCGCGCATGCGGTCGGCGTTGACCACCAGTCCGCTCATCAGACGAATGGTCAGGTTGAGCATGTAGTCCAGTGCGATCGAGGCGTCCGGCAGTGCGATGCGCTCGGTGGACGAGTGCGAGATGTCGCGCTCGTGCCACAGCGGGATGCCCTCCATCACCGGCACGATCTGCGCGCGGACGATGCGCGCCATCCCGGCCAGCCGCTCGGACATGATCGGGTTCTTCTTGTGGGGCATCGCCGAGGAGCCCTTCTGCCCCTTGCCGAACGGCTCCCACAGTTCGCGGACCTCGGTGCGCTGGCCGTGCCGCACCTCCAGCGCGATGGCCTCCAGCACCGTGGCCATGATCGCCAGCGCCGACACCCACTCGGAGACGCCGTCGCGCAGGATCACCTGGGTGGAGACGTCGGCGGCCCGCAGGCCCAGCTTGTCCGCGACGAAGGCCTCGATCGCCGGGTCGATGTTGGAGTAGGTGCCGACCGCGCCGGAGATCGCGATGACGCCGACCGCCTCGCGCGCCTGCCGCAGCCGGTCGCGCGAGCGGGCCACGCCGAAAGCGAAGTCGGCGACCCGGTGGCCCCAGACGTCCGGCTCGCCGTGGATCCCGTGGGTGCGGCCGACGCGCAGCGTGGCGCGGTGCGCCAGCGCGTGGTCGCGCAGCACCGCGACCAGCTTGTCCGCCTTCTCCAGCAGGATGTCGGTGGCCTCGGTGAGCTGCAGCGCGAGCGCGGTGTCCAGCAGGTCCGAGGAGGTCATCCCGAAGTGCACGTAGGCAGCGGCCTCGCGCGGCTCGGTGTTGTCGGCCCACGCGGACAGGAACGCGATCACGTCGTGCTGCGTGACGGCCTCGATCGCCTCCACGGCCTCCGGGGTCGGCGGCGCGGCGTTGCGCACCGGCTCCACCGCGGACTCCGGGATCGTCCCGGCCGCCGCGTGCGCCTCCACGACCAGCGTCTCGACCTTCGCCCACAACTCGTACTTGTGGGCCTCGGACCAGACACGGCCCATCTCGGGCAGGGTGTAGCGCTCGATCATGACGGCGGCCTTCCTGTGTGAGGTCCTGACACCCGATTCTCCCAGGAGGCGGCCGCCCTTTCTAACCGCCGCAGCTCAGCGCCGGTGTGATCTGGCTCCCAGCGCGGCGGATCGCGCCGGCGCCGGCCCGGCCGCCACACCCCGCCACACCCCGTCACACCGCGGCGGCCAGGACAGCTAGTGCAGAGCCAGCGGTTCACCGACCTCCAGCCGGTCCGAGCAGTCGCCGTCCGGCGTGCGCTGCTCGAACCGGGCCTGAGCGGGCAGCGCGGTGTCCGCGAAGGCCCGCAGCTTGGCCAGGTCCGAGGGGTCCTTGAGCGCCGACTTCCGGACCCAGTCGCTGCTGCCCCACGGAGACGCCGGAATCGGGCTCCGCGGGTAGATCTGGGCGTAGTCCCGGAGCATCCGCGGATCGAACCCGGAGCCGGCCATCAGGGTCGGCGACCAGTCGCCGTGGGTCTGGATGAAGGTCGGCTGCATCACGTCGAAGATGTAGTCCCGCAGCCCGTTCATGTCCTTGGCGTGCAGGTAGTCCGCGACCTTCGCGTCGACCAGCCCGGCCGTGTCCCGCAGCCGCAGCCGGCTGGTCAGCGCCGTCCCGCCGAGGTCGGGCAGCAGCAGGCTGCCGTTCTCGATGCCGGCCACGTCGGCGAAGGAGTTGAACAACTCGCCGTTCTCGTCGGCCACCACGCACAGCGGCACCACCGGCTGCGACACGCTGTCCCCGGGCATCGGCCCGGTGATCCCCTGCGCCAGATACACGGCCCCGGCGAGCGAGCCGAGCAGTCCGATCCGGCGCCGCAGCCCGGGCTTGACGACCAGCCGCGCCGCGCAGATCACCGTGACCAGCACGGCCAGCGGCCAGACCGGCGTGGAGAACCGCAGCTGCCCCATCCAGTCCGGGTTCAGCACGCAGTACGCGACCAGCGCCAGCGCGAGCGGCACGAGCAGCGCGGTCAGCGGACGCCGCAGCGCCGGCACGGCCACCACCGCGGCGACCACGACGCCGATCGCGACCAGCGAGATCACCAGGCCCGGATACTGCAGCACGTCGGAGATCCGGTTCAGGTCGCTCGCCGACGGACTGGCCTGGGCCTTGGCCACCGCGGTGTTCGGCAGCCAGCGTCCGAACTCGAAGCGGCGCCAGAGCACGTACAAGCCGTAGAGGCCGAACGCGGGCGCCGCGAAGAAGCCGACCGGACGGAGCGCGTCCCGGACCCGCCGCCGGTCCACCACCAGCAGCACGACGGCCGGATAGGCGGCGAAGTAGATCAGGCCGTCCGGCCTGGTGAGCGCGGCCAGCGCGACCAGTACGCCGGCGATGACCGCGGTCCGGCGGGACAACAACCGGTCGGTGCTGTCGGCCACCGAACGCACCAACAGAACCGCGACAGCGGTGACCAGCAACGCATAGAGCGAGTTCTCCAAGCCGGAGAACGTCCACAGGACGAACGTCGGCACGAAGGCCAGCGCCGTCCCGGCCACCGCGGTGACCCCCGCGGCCACCGCGCGGCTCGGCAGCACGGCCAGGCAGGCGGCATAGAAGCAGCCCAGGATGCCGATAACGCACAGCAGCCCCAAGGCCTTCGGATACAGGACGTAGTCCGGGACTCCGAACCACGCGCCGTGGTCGAAGAGACCGAGCAGCCTCCCGACCGCCAGGAGCCCGACCCACGTGGGGTCCGAGTAGCCCTCCACCGGGGGAGCCCCCGCCTGCACCACCGGGCCGTGGCCCTCGGCGATGTTCCTCGCGTACGCGAAGCTGATTCCGGCGTCGTCGACGATCCACCGCCCCAGCCGTGCCCCCTGGACGGCCACGACGAGCGCGGACCAGATGATCGCTGCGATGCCCAACCAGTGGGCTCGAACCTCGGCGGCGCCGTGTCGGCGCCACCCCCCAAATTTTTTCACGTGCGTGGACCCTCAAGAGGGTCCTGAGGTTCGTTCTGACGCAGGAAAGTTTTCGAATACTGCGTTCATGCTTCGAATACAGCGTTATCCCGCGTCCTGCTTGGAGCAGGTGACGTACCCGGGATTCAGCGAGTGATGTGCGCGAGCCAGTCCGAGAGCCGGGACACGTCGCCGGCGTCCGCGAGCGCCGCGGCCATGTCGTGGATCGGCACCGTGTCCCCGACGCGGTCGCGCAGGACCGGGCCGTCCAGCCAGTCCAGGCCCCAGGACGCCAGGCGCGCCTCGACGAGGCGGACCGCGAGGTAGGCGGCGAGGCTGTCGATGTCGGGCTCCGCGACGTCGCCGGACGGCATGTCGTCCGCTTCCCCCAGACGCGGGCCGGGGATCACCGCGCCCTGCAGACCGTCGCCACCCCGGGCCTCGGTCTCGCCGCGCCGCGCGCCGGGCACCCCGGCGTCGGCGATCAGGGTGCGTATCCGCTTCGCCGCCGGGTGCTCCTCCGGCACCGACTCGGCACGCCGCACCAGCTCCGGCTCGGTGACGGCGGTGACGTACCGCTCCCAGGTCACCGTCCGCTCGATCCGGCGGCCCTCGAACAGCTCCGCGGCCATCCGCGACGCGTGCGCGTCCACGTCGCCGGGCCGCTCCAGCAGGTCGCACGCCGGCCGCTCGCTCAGCCGGGTGGCCAGCGAGCCGGCCATCCGGTCCCGGCGGCCCAGCGAGGTCAGCGCGCCGACCAGCGCCACGTTCAGCCCCACCGGGCAGTAGCCCGACTCCCACGCCGGGTGGGCCAGCCGGGTCAGGACCCGGTCCCAGCCGGCGGCGGCCATGTTGATCTGTTCGTGCGCGTAGGCCCGGGCCGCGGGCTCGATCATCCGCGAGGCCGCCACCGCCTCCCAGGCCACGACCCGTTCCAGCGCCTCGGCGCGGGCCTCGAAGTAGCCGGCGACCCGGAGCCGGCAGCCGGGGAACACCCGGAGGGTCCGGCCCGGACGGCCGTGCAGCGCGCCGATGCTCCGGTTGGCGAAGGCCCGGGCCCGCACGATCCGCTCGTCCCCGGCCGCGGCCATCCCGGCGACCAGCGGCGCCAGCAGTCCCCGCAGCTCGCTGACCCGCAGCCACCACAGGAACGGCGCCCCGATGACCAGCACCGGGCCCCCGGGACGCGGATCGAGCCAGGCGTCGCAGTCCGGGGACAGCTCGATCCCGGCCGGGGTCGGCACCTGGAGTTGCAGCGCGAGCTGCCGGACCAGCAGTTCCAGTTCGGGGGCGGCCTCGCCACCGAGCGGGACGGTCTTCGGCGGTGCCACGGCGCTGCGGTGCAGCCGGACCGCGGGCAGTGCCCACAGCACGCAGACCACGGCGGCCGCCACGACCGCCACCTCGGGCCCGGCACCGTCCCAGCCGCGCACCCGCGCCAGGCCGATCAGGCCCGCGCTCGCCGCCGCAGCGCTGAGGGCGTAGGCCGCTATCACCCACGCGCGGACGCGCAGTAGCGCGCGGGCCGCCCTGTGGGCGCTCACCCGCGCCGTCGTCGCAGTCACCGTGCTGATGGATCCCCCAAGCGTCCAGGCCGCTTACGAGCCTGTTGCGAAGGCTAGCGCGAAACACCCACAGCGGTTAGCGGCCGTGGCGTGAATACACACTTTCGGATGGCGGGGTAAGGGATCCGTGCCTCACGGTGACTTGTCAGCCGGCGTATCAGCCAGCTGTTTTCGCGGCCTCCGCGGCGATGTCGGTGCGGTGCTGCTCGCCGTCGAAACCGACCACCGCGACGCCCTCGTACGCCTTGGCGCGCGCGGCACCGAGGCCGTCCGCCACGGCGGTCACCGCCAGCACCCGGCCGCCCGCGGTGACCAGGTCGCCGTCCGCGTTCCGCTGGGTCCCGGCCTGGTTCACCACGGTGCCCAGCTGCTCGGCGGCCGCGATCCCGGTGATCACGTCGCCGCCGCGCGGCGTGCCCGGATAGCCAGCGGCGGCCATCACGACGGTGACCGACGCGCCGTCCCGCCAGCGCGGCCCGGGCGCCTCGGCGAGGGTGCCGGTCGCAGCCGGATACAGCAGCTCGGACAGCGGGGACTCGAGCATGGCCAGCACACTCTGCGTCTCGGGGTCGCCGAAACGCGCGTTGAACTCCACGACGCGCAGGCCCTTGGAGGTCAGGGCGAGGCCGGCGTAGACCAGCCCGGCGAACGGGGTGCCGCGGCGGTGCATCTCGTCGACGAGCGGCTGCAGGACCGTCGCGACGACTTCGTCGGTCAGCCCCTCCGGCGCCCACGGCAGCGGGCAGTAGGCGCCCATCCCGCCGGTGTTGGGGCCGGCGTCGCCGTCGCCGATCCGCTTGAAGTCCTGCGAGGGCATCATCGGGATGACGGTGGTGCCGTCGGTGACGCCGAACAGCGAGACCTCGGGGCCGTCGAGGTACTCCTCGATGACGACGCGGCCGCAGGCGCGCGCGTGCTCCAGTGCGGCGGTGCGGTCCTCAGTGACGACGACGCCCTTGCCTGCGGCGAGCGCGTCGTCCTTCACCACGTAGGGGAAGCCGGCGAACTCGTCGAGCGCCTTGACGTACTCGGCCTCGCTCTCGCAGACGTAGGCCTTGGCGGTCGGGATGCCGGCGGCGGCCATGACCTCCTTGGCGAACGCCTTGGAGCCCTCCAGCAACGCGGCGGCCTTCGACGGCCCGAACACCGCGATCCCCGCTTCCCGCACCGGATCGGCGACCCCGGCCACCAGCGGCGCCTCCGGCCCCACGACGACCAGGTCCACGCCGAGCGCGACGGCCAGGTCCCGCACCGCCGCCGGGTCCTGCGCGTCGACCGGGCGCAGCTCGGCGATCTCCGCGATGCCGGGGTTGCCGGGCGCGCAGTAGAGCGCGGTGACGGCGGGGTCGGTGCTGAGGGCGCGGGCGAGGGCGTGCTCGCGGCCGCCGGTGCCGATGACGAGGACCTTCATGGTCGTTAGGGTACCGGCGAGGGAGATAGACAGTCTGGACTGCACAGTTTAGACTGAAGGTATGGCTGCTGGGATCGGGATGGATCGGCAGGGCAGCGGCGGCGCTGGCGGTAGCGGCAGCGAAGCCGGCGGCACCGCCACGGACGCCGCACGCGCGGCCCGCGAACTGCGCGTGCTGGTCGGCCGCCTGCGCCGCCGGCTGCGCGAGGTGGACGACGTCCACGAACTGACCGCCTCGCAGCTGGCGGTCCTGGGCCGCCTGGACCGCGACGGCCCGGCCTCGACCAGCGACCTGGCGAAGGCCGAGCGCGTGCGCCCGCAGTCGATGGCCACCACCGTGGCGGTGCTGGAGGAGCGCGGCATGATCGCCCGCCGCCAGGACCCGGACGACGGCCGCCGCCAGCTCATCGAGCTGACGCAGACGGCCGACCGGACGGTGAGCGGATCGCGGCGGGCCCGCGACGAATGGCTGGAGCAGGCGCTACGGGAGCGGTTCTCGGCGGACGAACTCGCGACGGTGGTCGAGGCCTTGGGGCTGTTGGAGCGGTTGAGCGAATGACGGCTACAGACACACCCCCGCAGACCTCCGCTCCGGCCGAGGTTCCGGACGCGGCACCGGCCCCCGCCTTCAACCGGCGCCTCACCGTCCCGCTCCTCCTCGGCGCGACCCTCAACCCGATCAACTCCTCGATGATCGCGATCGCGCTGGTGCCGATCGGCACGGCCTTCGGCGCCTCGCCGGCGGCGACGGCGTGGCTCGTGTCGGCGCTCTACCTCGCGACCGCTATAGGCCAGCCGGTGATCGGCCGGCTTGTGGACCGCTTCGGGGCGCGTCCGCTCTTCCTCGCCGGGGCCGGGATGGTCGGCATCGCCGGAGTGATCGGTGCTATAGCACCATCACTCGGGGTGTTGATCGTGGCGCGCGTGTTGTTGGGCTTCGGGACCAGCGCGCAGTTCCCCGCAGCGATGCACACGGTGCGCGGCGAGGCACAGCGCACCGGTATGAAGACGCCCAGCGGAATCCTCACAGCGCTCTCCATATCGGCGCAGAGCACGATGGTCATCGGCCCCACGCTCGGTGGCGCACTCATCGGCGTCGGCGGATGGCGCCTGGTGTTCGCCGTCAACATCCCTCTGGCGCTGGTCTGTATAACGCTCGGCGCGCGCAGGCTCCCCAAGAGCGCTCCAATAGGGACCGAGAGCCGCATCGATCTGGTGGGCATGGGCCTGTTCGCCGCGATGCTGACCAGCCTGCTGCTCTTCCTCATGGACCTGAGCGTCGGCCACCTCTACCTGCTCGTCATCGCAGCTGCGATTGCCATGGCGTTCGCTCGTGTAGAGCTCCGCATAGGGGAGCCCTTCATTGATCTGCGCATCTTCGGCGGGAACACTCCGCTGCTGATCACCTATCTGCGCCAGACACTCACCTACATCCTCACCTACTGTTTCATCTACGGATTCACGCAGTGGCTGGAAGAAGGACGCGGCCTCAGCGCCTCCGCAGCCGGTCTCGTCGTCCTGCCGACCTCGCTCACCGCGATCGTCGTGGCCTGGTTCACCGGACGGCGCAACGGGATCCGCAGCAAGCTCTTCGTCGGAACCGTGTCGATGATCGCGGCGTCTACAGCGCTGCTCGCCCTTAACCGGGGAACCGCTATATGGATCCTCATAGCCGTGGGCCTTCTGGCGGGCACCACGCAGGGCATGAACGGTCTCGCCAACCAGAACGCCCTGTTCCGTCAGGCGGATGCTTCACGCATGGGGACCGCCTCGGGACTGTTGCGCACGTTCCAGTACCTCGGCGCCATCCTGTCGTCGGCCGCGGTGGCGATCGTCTTCCGCACCGGGGCGTCTTCAGGCGGCCTCCATTCGCTCGCCGTCGTTATGATCGGCTGCGGTCTGCTGCTGCTCGCGGTGGTGCTCGTCGACCGCTCGCAGTCCCTTCGGACCGCGCAAGGCGAACAGAACGGATAAGGAACCCGCGACATGGCGCTGACCACGCTCGACCCGAAGACCGCGCTCGTCCTCATCGACCTCCAGCACGGCATCGTCGCCCCTCCCGCAGTTCCCTATAGCGGTACCGAGGTAGTGGCACGCGGCAAGGAACTGGCCGACGCCTTCCGCGCCCACGGTCTCCCGGTCGTCCTGGTGAACGTCTCCTTCTCCCCCGACTTCGCCGACGCCCCGAAGGGCCGGGACGACGAAGAGCCGGACGAGGACGGCGACGACGAGGGGATGCCCGCGGACTTCGCCGTCATCGTCGACGAGCTCGGCGCGCAGAGCACCGACATCCGGGTCACCAAGCACCAGTGGGGCGCCTTCCACGGCACCGACCTCGACACCCAGCTGCGCCGGCGCGGCGTCACGCAGATCGTCCTGGCCGGCCTGGTCACCAGCCGCGGCGTCGACACCACGGCGCGCGAGGCGTACGCGCACAACTACAGCGTGGCCTTCGCCACCGACGCCATGGCCGACCGCGGTATCGAAGTGCATGAGAACGCCGTCGAGCGCATCTTCCCGCAGATCGGCCAGCGCGCCTCAACTGCGGAGATCCTGCAGCTGCTCGCTAAGACGCACGGCTAGAAAGCGTTCTAAGCGGGTCCGTCCAGAGGCTCCGACACTTCCTGCAGAAGCCCGTAAACGAACCGGGCCCGGCGCCGCGCGACGACGCCGTGCCCGTCGTCGTACCCGTATTCACTGTGCCAGCGCGTCGGAGCGTCCTCGGGAAGGTGCCGCACCCGCGGATACATCCGCTCCAGGTCGCCGACCACGTACTCCCACGGCTCCAGCGCCTGATCCTCCGGCGCCGCCGGCGGCTTCGTCCCGGGCGCCCGCACCAGCCACTCCTGCCAGACCTGCCCGCCCGGCCCGACCACGATCTCGAAGCGCAGCTCCGGCCACAACGGCAGCACCCAGTGATAGAGCCGGCTGACCAGATCCCCGGTCCGCATGTCCATCTCGTTGTCCGGCGGACCGAGCACCGCTCTGAAGCGCTCCGGCCCGCGCGGTGAGGAGCGCGACCGCACATAGCGTTGCCACCAGGCGTTCGCTTCACGCATCTCAGTGATGGTGAAGCCGAGGCCCTGCCGAGCCTGTTCCACGAGGGCCGGTTGGTAGTCGGCCATCCGACGCAGGAGGACCAGCTGGAATTCCGAGCGCGAGATCATCACGGCAGAGCTTAGTGCGCAACTCCCATGCGCCCTAGAAGTCCGGAGGCTGGAAAGGCTCCTCACGCTGCGGCGGGCGCCGCGGCGGCGGCTCTCCGGTCCCCCACGGCTCGTCGCGCTGCGAAGCCCGACCGCCTTGTGGCGGCTGCCCCGAACGCGGCGCGCGACCGGGATCGGCGGGAGCACTCCCGCGCGGCTCCGGGCGGCGAGGATCGGAAGGCACGCCACCACGCGGCTCCGGACGCCCCGGACGCGGCACCCACTCGCTTCCAGGCGGCGCACCGTCCCGTTGGGGGTTCCGCGACCGCTGGGCCTGCTCAGCCTCCGCGCGCTCGCGGCGCGAGGCCTTTCTGGGTTCCGGCGCGCGTCCGGAGCGCTGCGCCTGCTCGGCCTCCGCACGTTCGCGGCGCGAGACCTTTCTGGGCTCCGCTGCTCTTCCGGATCGTTGTGTCTGCTCGGCCTCACGCTCGCCACGCCGAGGCACCCGGCTGATGTCTGCCGCGTCGCGTGGCCGTTGCACCCGCTCTGCGTCGGAAGGCTCCCGGCGCGGCGCCTTCCGAGGCTCGGCCACTCTCCCAGGCTGCTGCACCCGGCCCGAATCAGAGGGCTCACCTCGACGCGGCGCCTTCCCCGACCGCTGCGGCTGTTCGCCCCGCGCCGGTTTCCCGCGCCGGAACCAGCCCGAGCCGGCTATCGGACCCGAATCAGCAGCCTGCCGCGCCTCCGCGCCCTCACGCCGCCGCTCCGCGCCTTCGCGCCGCGCGGACGGTGTTCCCGCTCCGGGGACGTCGTCCCGAGCCGGCTTGCCGTCTCGCCGTATCCGGCCAGGATTCGCCGCCTGCCGCGGTCCCGGGGCCGGTCCCCGACCCGGCGTCCCGGCCGGCCGCAGCCGCCGCGCGTCGGTGGGCCCGACCGCATCGGCTCCCGAGCCCGCGCCGGACCCGCCTCCGGGCCGGACATCAGGGTTCTTCGGGCGCGGCCCCCTGCCGACCGCGTCATCGGTACGTCCTTGCGCCCCCGCCGGCCGCAGCCGTCGGGGATCCGTCGGCCGGCCCGCATCCGCCACGGGACGCGCGCCCGCCTCGCCGGCCCGCGCACCGCCGTCCGCAGCGCTTGAACCGGCCGCCGAGGGCCCCGCCGCCAACTCGCGCCGCGTCGCGCTCCGTCCGGTCGGCAGCGCGTGTCCGACCGGCACCGGGCCGCGCGCCTGCGTCTGTTCCAGCGCCCGCTCACGGCCGCGCAGGTATCCGGCGACGAACTTCTCCAGGCCCATCTCGGCCAGCGGCATGCGCTGCTGCGGGTCGTACGCCGCCAGGCCGGTGTCCGACTCCACCGCGTGCGCGAAGCGGAACGCCATCGTCGCCGCCATCCGGGCGACCGGGCCGTCGTACCAGTAGGGCAGCGCGATGACGCCGTCCTCGCCGAAGAACGTGAACCGCAGCCGGGTCACCGGATGCACCAGTTCACGCTGGCCCCGGCCGCGGAACTCCTCGATCTGGCCCAGGATCTGCGCGGCGTGGAGCACGAGGTCGGGCCACGGCTCCAGGCGCGCGGCCACTATCCTCGGGTCCTCCTCGCGGGCCGCCGTGCGCGCGGCGGCCAAGGCCTGGCCCCACGTCTGGCCCAGGATGTGCGGGAGGAAGACCACCTCGTGGCTCATGTGGCAACTTTAGTCGTGTTCGGACCTTGATCGATCTCAGGACGCGAACGCGACAGTCCCAAAAAAACGTGCGGTGACGCAGTTCCTTGAGGAGCGGGGAGATATCAGCAGATGACGCGCGCTGCCGGTCGGCAGCGCGCGTCGTCATCGTGTGCTTCCACCGCCGTGCGGACGTCAGCTCGCGTAGGCGTCCACGACGTCCAGCGCCTCGTCCAGCGCCGCCAGACCCTTGCGCGCGTCCTCCTCGGAGATGGTGCACGGCGGCACCACGTGCAGCCGGTTGAAGTTGATGAACGGCCACACGCCGCGCGCCTTCATCGCCGCCGCGAGCTCGTTCATCGGCGCCGCGTCCGCGCCGGCCGCGTTGTAGGGCACGAGCATCTCGCGCGTCTCCTTGGAGCGGACCAGGTCCAGCGCCCAGAACGCGCCGACGCCGCGCACCTCGCCGACGCTCGGGTGCTTCTCCGCGATCGCGCGCAGCTCCGGTCCGAAGACCTCCTCGCCGAGCCGCGCCGCGTGCTCGATGATGCCCTCCTCCTTCATCGCGTTGATGGTCGCGACGATGGAGGCGCACGCCAGTGGGTGCCCGGAGTAGGTCAGGCCGCCGGGGTAGACGCGGTCCTTGAAGGTCTCGCGGATCTTCTCGGAGATGATCACACCACCGACCGGGACGTAGCCGGAGTTGGAGCCCTTGGCGAAGGCGATCAGGTCCGGGGTGACGCCCCAGTGGTCGACGGCGAACCACGCGCCGGAGCGCGCGAAGCCGGCCATCACCTCGTCGGCGATGTAGACGATCCCGTACTTGTCGCACAGCTCCCGCACGCCCGCCAGGTAGCCGGCCGGCGGCAGCAGCACGCCGGCGGTGCCGACGATGCTCTCCAGGATGACCGCGGCGATCGTCGCCGGGCCCTCGTACTGGATGGTCTCCTCGAGGTGCTGGAGCGCGCGCTGGCACTCCTCGGCCTCGGTCGTGGCGTGGAAGTGCGAGCGGTACAGGTGCGGGCCGAAGAAGTGCACGGCGCCGCCGGTGGACTGGCCCACGGCATCGTTGGCCCAGCGGCGCGGGTCGCCGGTGAGGGAGATGGCCGTCGAGGTGGAGCCGTGGTAGCTGCGGTAGGTGGAGAGCACCTTGCTGCGGCCGGTGTGCAACCGCGCCATGCGGACCGCGTTCTCGACCGCCTCGGCGCCGCCGTTGGTGAAGAAGACGTAGTTCAGGTCGCCCGGAGCCAGCTCGGCGATCAGCCGCGCGGCCTCGCCGCGCACGTCGTTGGCGAACGACGGCGCGATGGTGCACAGCTTGCCGGCCTGCTCCTGGATCGCCGCGACGACCTTGGGGTGCTGGTGGCCGATGTTGGTGTTCACCAGCTGGGAGGAGAAGTCCAGGTAGCGGTTGCCGTCGTAGTCCCAGAAGTAGGAACCCTCCGCGCCGGCGACCGGGAGCGGGCTGATCGCCCCCTGCGCCGACCAGGAGTGGAACACGTGGGCGCGGTCGTTCGCGAAGACCTGCGCGCCAGCCGCCTTCAGGTCGTCGGAGGAGATGTCAGTCATAACCCCGAACGTACATGTTGCGGCCCCCCGCTCGGGAGGCCGCAACGTGTCAAGGAATCGTCCGGAGGCCCTTACACAGGGGGCCTACAGGGGGACCTACAGGAACGAGCGCAGCTGGATCGTGGCGTTGCGCTCCGGGCCGACGCCGATCGCCGAGATCGGGGCCCCGGACATCTCCTCCAGCGCCTTCACGTACGACTTCGCGTTCGCCGGCAGGTCCTCGAAGGACTTGCAGCCCGAGATGTCCTCGGTCCAGCCGGGGAACTCCTCGTAGATCGGGGTCGCGTGGTGGAAGTCGGTCTGGGTCATCGGGATCTCGTCGTGCCGGACGCCGTCCACGTCGTAGGCCACACAGACCGGGATCCGCTCGAAGCCGGTCAGCACGTCCAGCTTGGTGAGGAAGAAGTCGGTCAGGCCGTTCACCCGGGAGGCGTAACGCGCCACCGGCGCGTCGAACCAGCCGCAGCGCCGGTCCCGGCCGGTGGTGACGCCGTACTCGTGGCCGATGCTGCGCAGCGCCTCGCCGTTCTCGTCGAACAGCTCGGTCGGGAACGGGCCGGCGCCGACGCGGGTCGCGTACGCCTTCAGGATGCCGATGCTGCGGGTGATGCGGGTCGGGCCGATGCCGGCGCCGGTGCACGCCCCGCCGGTGGTCGGGTTCGAGGAGGTGACGAACGGATAGGTGCCGTGGTCCACGTCCAGCAGCGTGCCCTGGCCGCCCTCCAGCAGCACCACCTTGCCCTCGTCCAGGGCCTTGTTCACCACCAGCGAGGTATCGGCGACCATCGGCCGCAGCCGCTCGGCGTACCCCAGGTACTCCTCGACCACCGCCTCGGCGCTCAGCGCGCGCCGGTTGTACACCTTCACCAGCATCTGGTTCCGGTCGCGCAGCGCGCCCTCGACCTTCTGCAGCAGGATCGAGGGGTCGAACAGGTCCTGGACCCGCACCCCGATCCGGTTGATCTTGTCCGCGTAGGTCGGCCCGATGCCGCGCCCGGTGGTGCCGATCTTGTTCTTGCCCAGGAACCGCTCGCTGACCTTGTCCATGGTCCGGTGGTAGGGCGTGATCAGGTGCGCGTTGGCCGAGATCAGCAGGTGCGAGGTGTCGACCCCGCGCTGGTCCAGGCCGTCGAGCTCGGCGAACAGTACGGCCGGGTCGATGACCACGCCGTTGCCGATGACCGGCACGCAGCCGGGCGAGAGGATGCCAGAGGGCAGCAGGTGCAGGGCGTACTTCTGGTCGCCGATGACGACGGTGTGGCCGGCATTGTTGCCGCCCTGGTAGCGGACGACGTAGTCGACCGAGCCGCCGAGCAGGTCCGTGGCCTTACCCTTGCCTTCGTCGCCCCACTGGGCGCCGACGAGCACGAGAGCGGGCATGGGAGATGCCTTTCCAACGCTAGACGCCTACTAGCTGCCAGTAGGTCCCTCTAGGGCGACGCGTCTTTGTGTTAACGACGGAAGCCCCGGTCGCAAGCGGCGACAGGGGCTCTTGCGGCAAGAGTTTACCGCGTCGTGTCCGGGGATGGCCATTTCTGTTCGACGTTCGTCACCACGCCGCCTTCATCGGGGGAAGGGCCTTGCCCGCGGAGTCGAAGGCCGTGACCGCGCGCAAAGCCTTTTTGTCCGTCTCGAAGTAGGCGTAGAAACGGTAACCGCCGAGGCTCTTGATAGCCACGGGGCTCTTGGTGCCGTCGGTGAAGTCGAGCTCCATACGAGCGACGTTCGAACCGACGAGGCCGAAGCCCGAGCTCAGAGGGGACCTGGCGCCCCCGCCCGCATTGCCGTTCTCCATCGTCTCCGACCCCTTCGTCGCAGAGAGCCCGCAATTCGGGTCGGGATGTTGTTCCGCCTTCGTGCCCTGCTGGTACACCAGGCACGGCCCCGCCGCTCCTGCGTAAGCGGTGTAGATCGCCTCTTCGCCGGGAGCGAACTCGATGCGCGCCACTTCCACCGAGCCGGCATCCTTCGCCGGCGTCTCGCCGGGCTTGTACCAATGCCCTGCGGTACTCGCGGATCCCTTCACATTGAACGGCATCGTAAATGCGATCTGCGCGCCATGGGCATCGAAGAGCTCGATCTTACTGACCCCGAGACCGAACGGCAGAGCGAACAGGACCACGGGAACTCCCACGGTGGGCACCGCGTCCAGCTTCAGGACTTCTCCGTCCTGAAGGGTGATCGTGGCCGAGGCCACGTCCGATCTCAAGAACAGGGAGTAGTCGTCGGGCTGGCCCTGCAGTCCCCAACTGGAGTTGTAGGTCAGGCTGGCGTACTGGTCCCACGGATTCAGCTTGGTGAAGCCGCACGACCACTGAATGTAGTAGCAGTTCACGTTGTCGAAGTCGACGCTCCATTTCTTGCCGTCGATCGTGCCCGAGAAGAGTCCCTTGCCGCGGGTGAGCTGCACCGGGTTCACGTGGACGCGCCCTCCGGTGCTGGTCGCCCCGTAGACCCCGCTCGGACCGGTCGCGGCACCCCCGCCCCCGCCCCCGCCGGAGATCGCGACCGGCACGCCGACCGACAGCGCCGCCGCGATCGCGAGCGCCCCGCTCCCGACCGCGCGCCGCCGGGCCCGGATCGCCCAGCCGCGCCGCACCACCGCGGCCACCGGGATCGCTCCGGTCGTGAAGCGGCCCAGGTCGGCGAACATCTCCTGGTAGGCGTCGGTGTCGACGCCGGGGTCCGCACCGCCGGAGCCGTCCGGGCCCGGTTCGAACTGGTCGCCGTTCATGAGGTCAGACTCCTGTCCTGAAGCTGTGTGCTGGTGCGGAGCTTGGCCAGGGCCCGCGAGGCCTGGCTCTTCACGGTGCCGACCGAGCAGCCGAGCACCGTGGCGGCCTGGGTCTCCGTCAGGCCGTCCCAGTAGCGGAGCACGACGACCGCGCGTTGCTTCGGCGGCAGCTCCATGAGCGCCGCCACCAGCGCGTCGCGCTGGTCGAGGGCCGCGGTGCCGTCGCCGACGGCGGGCTCGGCCGAGGCCTCACCGTGGTGCTCGACGACCCGGCGCTTGCGGAACCGGTGGTTGTTGGTGTTGATCAGGATCCTGCGGACGTAGGCGTCCGGGTCCTGTGCGCGCCGCACCTTCGGCCATGACGCGAAGGCCTTCGCCAGCGCGGTCTGCGCCAGGTCCTCGGCGTGGCCGCGGTCGCCGGTCAGCCCGTAGGCGAACCGGACCAGGCCGCCCCACCGGCTGACCATGAACTCACCGAACTCTGCTTCTTGTTCCGCGCGGCTTTCAACTCTGTCACCCCGCATCCGTCCACTTCTGTCGCCCCGCATCCGTCCCCCTCTCTCGTGCTCTTGTCGCAGAAGAGGGCCGACTGCGCGCGGATCGTTGCACGCGCGCGAGAAAACGGGGTCTCAGTCCGAGAGCTGCTCCAGGAACGCCACGCAGCGCACCGCCTCGACCCCGGCCTCGGTGCACGCCGCGATCGCCTCGCGCAGCCGCTCGACGGCGGCGTCGCGGCTGCCGTACCGGTCCAGCAGCCAGGCCACCATCTGCTCGGAGAAGTCGTAGTCCATCGCGCTGTGCGGCAGCAGCGCCCGGAAGCCGGAGGCGGCGCGCTCGGCGTACGGCATCGCCTTGTCGGAGAGGTCGGCGTTCAGGTGCAGGCGGGCCAGCTGGTCGTCGGTCTCGGCCAGCTCGTAGGCGATGACCTGGGCGTCGCGTTCGTGCGCGCCGGAGCTCTCGGCCGCCTCCAGGACCTGCGCGGCCTCCGCGAACAGGAGCAGCACCTGGTCCAGGACGTCCTCGCGCTCGCTGTCGTGCGCCGTCTCCTCCGACTCGCCGAACGTCACCCAGGCCAGGGCCCTGAGGGTCTTGGCGAGGTTGATCGGGTCCGGCAGGGCCCGCAGCAGGATCACGGCGCGGTCGAACGCGCGCCGGGCCTCGTCGGCGAGCCCGGCGGCGCGCAGCGCGTGCCCGGCGGAGGCCGCGAGCATGGCGTGCCCGCCCTGCTGCGGGAAGTGCTCAGCGATAGCAGCGGCCAGCAGGTACTGCTCGGCGGCGCCCCGGTAGTCCTCCAGGCGGCCCAGGCAGCGGGCCAGCGCCCAGCGGGCGTTGACCACGGTCGGGTCGTCGAGGTGCTCGACGATCTCCGGCAGCGCGGACTCCAGGATGGCGGCGGCGTCGGCGTCGCGGCCCAGCTGCTCGTAGGCGAACGCGAGGCTGTGGCGGGCGCTGGCGGCCAGGTCAGGAACGCCGTGCCGGTCGGCCCACTCGACGGCTTCCAGGGCGTGCTCGGCGCTGTCGTCGTAGCGGCCCAGGCCGCCGGTGGCGTTGGCCAGCACCTGCCGGGTGTAGCCAGCCGGGAACCGCTGCTCGGGCCAGCGCCCGGCGATGTCGAGGGCGGCCAGGCCGGCCTGTTCGGCGTCGGCGTCGCGGTCGGCGGCGAGGTAGGCCTGGGCGAGGAGCATGTTCGGGTGCAGATTCGCCCAGGGGCGCTCGGCACGGTCGTACAGCGTTATGGCCGCCAGCAGTTCCGGTACCGATTCCTCGGGGCGGCCGCGGCGCTGCGCGATCTCGGCCCGCATGGTGTGCGCGGCGGCGGCGCGGGCCGGGACGTCGAACTCGATGGCGTCGGCGAGGAGGGCTTCGACGCTTTCCGCGAAGGCGTCGAAGGCTGATTCGCGGTCGATGCGGGGCTCGGGGTCGGAGCCGGGTTCGGCACTGGCTTCGGTATCGGCTTCGGCACTGGTGTCGGCGTCGGCGTCGGCGTCGGCGTCGGAATACGGGCCGACCTCGGTCGTCCGGCGCGCTTCGAAAGCCTGCGCGCGGCGGACGGTCAGGACGTCCTCGGGCGCGGCCTGGCCACGGGACAGCAGCACTCGGGCGGTCGCGTAGAGCTCGACCAGCGCGTGGTCCGGGATCGGCTCGTAGTTCTTCTTCCGCAGCGCCTCGGCCAGCAGCTTGCGCGCCCGCACGGCGACGGCCCGCCCTTGCAGCCCGCCTGCCTCATAGCGCTCGACGGCCTCGCCGAGCAGCCGGACGGCCCGCTCCATGTCCTCGCAGTCCAGCGCGTCGGCGGCGCGCTCCTCGGCGAGCTGCGCCTGCGCCTCCAGATCCAGCGCGATCCCGCGGCGAGACGCCACCGACGCGACCCGTTCCCACATCCTGATCGCTCCCGGATGGGCCACGTCGAACAGCCGGCGGGCCTCCGCGAGGAGGTCGTCGAAGTCGGTGTCCGCGTCCGGGTCGGGCAGGTCGGGGAGGGGCTCGGGGACCGGCTCGCGCTGGATCGGCGGCGCTGTCTCCGACTCTCGCTCCGGCAGCTGCGGCGGTGCGGCCGGACGCGGGACCGGGACGACGACCAGCGGCAGCTCGGCCACCAGCGGCGTCTGACCGATCGTGGCGGCGATGCGCGAACTCACCGCGGTGTTGCCGTTGCGGGCGTCGAAGCGGCGGGTGAGATCGTCGATCTCTGATCGCACCCGGCGCAGCAGCTCGGCGATCGGCCAGTCCCGTCCTTCGGGTCCGGCGACCGCCTCGTCCTTCCCGGCGGCAGTGCGGGCGCGCAACAGCAGCGCGACGCAGGACAGGAATTCGAGGTAGTCCGACGGTTCGAAGGGCGGGTCGAACAGGCGGCGGTTCTCCGTCAGGATCTCCAGGGCCCGCTCGTCGTTGCCCGACAGCACGCAGAACTCGATGTGGCGTCCGAAGGCGCTGCGCTGCTCGACGTGTCCTTGGAGCAGGCGGTAGCCACGCAGGTGGTTCGCACGTGCCTCGTCGAGTCGGCCCAGGCGCAGCAGCGGCTTCAGCGACGCGGCGAGGGTGCTGGAGGGCTCGTCCAGGCACGCCATCTCGTTGTCGACGGTCGGCCGCCACAGGCGCAGCGCGGCGAGATCGTCGCCGCGTTCCGCACGCCACATGCCCTGCGCCAGGTGCTCGCAGGCGCGGCAGTCGCTCATCTGGTCGCGCTCGGCCGCGAGCCAGCGTCCGAAGTGCGTCTCGGCTTCGGCGGCGTCTCCGAGGTGCTGCGCTATCCGGAAGCGCTGGGCGTGGACGGCGCGCATGCCGTATCCGGCCAGGCGGTAGCGGCGTTCCATCTCGCCGACGAAGCCGTGGACCGTCGCCAGCGGGACCTCGGGGACCGAGAGCAGGTCGGCGGTCATCCACTTGAACACCCAGTGCGTCTCGTACTCGAGGCGGCTCGCGTCGCGCAGGGTCTTGCCGTGGCGGTCCCACAGGCGCAATAGGCGCGAGAACAGCACCGGCGAGCGGAAGCTCTCCCCGCCCCGTTCGTAGGCCTCGATCACCGTGTGCAGCGCGCAGATCTGGGTCTCGGGGTCGCCGAGCTTGTCCGCGGCGGCGAGCAGCGCCTCGGCCCGCACGGACCGGGCCCGGCCCGGCGGCTCGTCCTCGTTCGCCACCAGGGCCGCGCGCAGTTCGTCGGGGGTCCAGGTCTGACGCTGGAACGCCGGCTCGCTCGTGCTGGGCATGACGGACATCGGCCGGCTCAGTCCTCTTCTTCGGTCCCGGGCTCCTGCCGTCGCCCGACGGCGAATCCCAGCAGGCCCAGGAAGGCCCGGTTGAGCAGTGCCGACTCGCTGGACCGGATCGGCCGTTTGGACAGCAGGAGCGCCTGGCCGTAGACGGCTTCGACGCCGGTGGCGGCCAGTTCGGCGTCGTCCAGCTCGGCCAGGCCCTGGATCAGCGGACTGCGATGGTTCAGCACCAGCCGCGCCCGCGGCCCCACGGTCCGCAGCGCGCCGAGGATGCCGGCCCACAGGTCGTCGCCGTCGGCCGCGGCCTCCGCCTCGGCGTCGGCCCGGGCCCGCTCGTGCCGGGCCTCGCGGCCGTCCAGGAGCAGCGCGGGGACGGTGACCGGGTGGTAGGCGCGCAGGGCCACGTCGCAGTCGAGGGCGTCCAGGACCCGGCGGGCGGTGGCCAGCAGCGGTCCGGCAGCCGCCTCCTCGGCGCCGTCGACGGTGTCGAGGTGCGCGGCGATGGTCTCGGGGTCCAGGTCGAGCACGGTCACGCCGGGCAGCGCCCGCGGCAGCTTGCGGACCAGGTCGGCGTCGTAGGTGTAGCCGCCGTTCACCACACCGAGGCCGACCGCCGCGGCGATCTGCGAGACCTGCTGGAACTCCTCGTCCCCGGCCGTCAGGTGGATGACGCGGTGCTGATCGGCGAAAGCCGTCAGCGGCAGCCGGCCGGCCGTGGTCTCGAAGGGGAGCCAGGGCAGCGTCAGCGCGAACAGGTCGTCGTCGAAGCGCGCCAGGGCCTTGACCCCGAGGTAGTGCACGGCCAGCAGCCGGTTGAGGCGCGGCGGATCGGTCGCGGCCAGCCCGGCGAGCCAGTCGCGCACCCGGTTGCCGAGCGCCTCGCGCACGGCGGCGAGCCGGTCGTCCTCGTACAGCGCCTCACGGGAGGCGGTGGGCCGCAGCGCGTCGGTGTCGATGACGCAGCGGACGAAGAAAGCCCAGTCCGGCAGCAGCCCGCGCGCCTGGTCGGTGAGCAGCATGCCCTTGATGTGGACCCGGTGCCCGCCCTGCTCGGAGGTGGTGGCCGCGGTGGGCAGGATGTAGGCGGCGCCCTTGATCCCGAGCAGCGGAATGTTGAGCTCGATCATGTCCAACGGCGCGAAGCCGAGGGTGTCCTGGCAGTAGGCGGCCAACGCCTCGAAGCGGGTACCCGGCGAGGGGTACTCGCGGTCCCAGACCGCCGGGGTCTCGGTGATGCGGTAGGTGTAGCCGGCCTCGTCTTCGAGCACTGTCTCGTACGGCAGCAGGCTGCCGAAGTCCCGCGCCAGCTCGACGACCCGCGTCGCCTGGAACCAGAACTCCTGGCCGTGCCGCGGCTTCAGGGTGACGATCGTCCCGGGCTCCGCGGGCGACTCCTCAGGAGCCAGAATCCTGATGTCGTAGTGACCGTCGGCGGCACCCCGCCATTCGACGGCCGGCGCATCGGCGTCCACAGCGGACTTGGTGACCACACAGATCTCATCGGCGACCACGAAGCACGCCAGCAACCCGATCCCGAAACGGCCGAGGAAGTCCCCCCGACCGAGCTCCAGCACACTTTCGGCATCACCGAACCCGCCGCCGAAGCCCTCAGCCCCCGTCACCTCCGGCACGCCTCGCATACCCGGCACACCCGGCCCGCTCCGCACCCCGCGCTTCGAACTCCGCCCGATGGTGGCCAGAAACCGATGCACCTCGTCCTCGGTCAGACCGATCCCACTGTCCCGCACCTGCACCCGCGCCCCATCCGCGAGAATCCGCACCACCGCAGGGGAACCGGAATCCACAGCCCGCCGAGCGGTGATCGCATCCACCGCATTCTGCAGAAGTTCGCGCACGAACACCCGCGGACTGGAGTACAGGTGGTGCGAAAGGAGATCGACGATCCCCCGCAGATCCACTTGGAAGGCATGCACAGACGGAAGACCACGCCCACCGGCATCAGTGGCGGCGGACGCGGACTCGGAGACCAGCGGCTTCTCGGACGACACGCGCTCGATGCTACGCACCCGCGGCGACACCCGACGCCGGAATGGCCGCAACCGCGACGGTTTTAGACGATCGCGTCGAACTCTCCGGCCTTCACACCTGCGACGAACGCGATCCATTCGGCTTTTGTGAAGGCGAGGACGGGACCTTGCGGGTCCCGGCTGTTGCGGACGAGGATCTCGTCCGTACGGACGCTGGTCGTCTCGACACAGGACCCGTTGCCGTTGGATGCACTGGACTTGACCCAGCGCGCCTCACTTTGATCGATTTGCATGGACTGCCCTCCCGAATTGACGCGCCGTACCGGGAGTAATTCCTACCCGCTGGTACTTGGGGCAATCGCCGCAAGTCTCCCATGACCAAGTCTTTGCCGAGGTGACGGACGCGAACGGCTTCGCGCATCGCACCGCGTGCCCGCTTTCACGCCCCGAACCGCCTCACGCCGCGAGTTCCTGCGAACGCCCCGAGCCTTGTGGGCGTGGAGCGCTCGTCCACACCTTGGACCCGATCGGCTGCAGGTGGGCTGAAAATCCTCGGTGATCGACGCCGCCGGTCAGGCCAGGTCGTCGAACTCCCCGCGCTTGGCACCGTCCACGAACGCGGCGATCTCCGTGCGTGTGAACATCAGAACCGGTCCTTGCGGGTCCTTCGAATCCCTGAGGTACACGGCCTCGCTTCCCCCCGGCGCCAGCTCAACGCAAGCGCCGTTCCCCGTACTGGCGGCGGCTTTGCGCCATTGCAGGCCGTCGGTGTCGATCATGACATGGCTACCTTTCCTTGTTCCCGCGGCCCCTCTGACCGCGAGGACGACCAGTGTTGATACGTGCCGCGCAGCAGTCGCATCAGGAATTTGCGAGTGTCGGCAGGGGAAAGGGCGACCTTGGCCATGGCCTCGAACTTCGCCCCGATGGTCGCGATCTCGCCGTGACCGCGGACGAAGAGTTCCATGAACATGCCCTCGAGGTAGCACGTGCTGCTGACCCGCGGACCCTCGTCGAGGTTCAACAGGAGGATCGTCGACCCCTCCATGCCCCGGTAGAAGCCCGCGGAGTACGGCATGACCTGCAACGTCACGTTGTCGAGCCGGGTCGCCCGGATCAGCAGATCGATCTGCTCCTCACGGATCGCACGGGTCTCTCTGTCAACCCCGGCAGGCCGCCACAGGACGTTCTCGTCGATGACGAAATGTGCCTTCAGGAGGTCGTCGCCGCCGCCCCACACGCGCTGCTGACGGTCCAGGCGGACCCGCACACGCGCCTCCACGTCCTCGCTCTGGAGTCCCTCGTCACCGTTCTGAGTGATGACCGCGCGCGAATAGCGCTCTGTCTGCAGCAGGCCCGGGATGAAGGTGGCCTCGTAGTTACGCAGGCTCCTCGCCTGCGTCTCCAGAGCCACATAGGTGGAGTACTTTCCGGCGATTGTCGAGCTGGCGCCCTGATCAGCCGCCAGCGCTTCCCGGCTCAACGTCATCAACTGGTCACGCCGCTGCGCCGGCACCCCGTACAGTTTGCACAGGTCGCGCACGTCCCGCGCGACGGCTCCACGCTGGCCATTCTCCATCCGGCTTATCTTCGCGTCCGAACACTCCAAGTGCCTCGCAGCGTCCGCGATGCTCTTGCCCGCAGCCAACCGGAGCGAACGCAGCTCCTGCCCGAGCTCCCAGCGCAGAACGTTGATCCCCGCGACCGGCTGGTTCCGCTGGTTCACTCGCACTTGGGCCTCCTGGCCGTCAGGCATGTTCCGTACGCAAGTTCAGTGGGCATCTACATGGTGCAACCACCATACGGCAGATGCCTGTTGCAGATTCAGGAAGAAAGTGCGCGTGGCAATTGACAGCTCCTCCGGACGAGGAGCATCGTACAACTAAGACAGGGGTACGCGACAGGGTTCTGCTTGAAGAGCCACCCACCTGGACCAACGAAAGCCGGGCCGACGTAGTGCGGCGTCGACCCGGCGAGGAAAGGCCCCAAACCGACATCACTCGAAGAGACGGGAAGAGACCTCATGGAGATACCTACCCCTACGCCCCGCGAACAATCGTCAGCAGGTCTGGAGGACTGCCCGCGCTGCGTGCAGGGCCGGATCGGCAAGGCACGGTTGACATGCACTTTGTGCTTCGGCGCCGCCATGGTGCAGCCCTGGGTCGCCGACCAGGAGCGGGCCCAGCAGGCCAGTTGGGCGGCCTACCTGGCGGCCCGGAGGGAGACGGCGCCCGACGGGGCGGACCCGGACCTGGGCGAGTGCGCCCGGTGCTGGCCGTCCCGGTGCCCGCAATGCCCGTGGACGCCCCCGGCCGATCCCGGGGCCGGCCCGCTCGGGCTCGCGGCCTGAACCGGTGGGAGGTGAGGATCCCATGGAAGTACTGATCATCTTCGGTGTCGTATACGCGGCGTTCTTGATCGGACGCCTTCTGCAGTACCTCGCGGACGCCAAGCGCGTTCTCGGACGGGGTGCCGACAGGAACGGGAAGCGGTAGAGACCGCTCCCGGCTAGCAGTGTCTGGGAAAGCAGCGCGCCTCCGGCAATGGAGCCCGGGAGGCGCGCCTCGACGTTTCCGGGGCTGGTGCACCAGCCCCGACAACCGGCTCAGTCCGCCTGGATCTTCGCAGTGTTCTGAACCACATTCACCTGAATGTTGTGCGTCGAGTTCTGATCCTCGTGCACCTGACTCGTCAGATCCTGCGTGATGTCCCCGTTGGCCCCGGTGCAGTGCCCGGCCGGCACGCACGAGAACCGGTAGCCGCCGGCCGGCACGGTCAGCGTCACCTCGGCCGGCTGTCCGGCCGTTACGCGGATGTTCTGGATGTTCGCGATGTCGCCCGCCACCTGCAGGTTTATCTTGTCGCCTATGGGTGCGAACACGTCCAGGTTCGCCGCGCTCACGTCCGTGGCCTGGACCTGTCCGTTGGCTGTCACGCTCACGTCCGATGTGGTCGCCAGGTGGTTGATCGTGACGTTTCCGCGGCCGGTGAACAGCTTCACCGCCGCGTCCAGTCCGGTGGCCGTGATGTCCGCCTGGTCGCTGGAGTGGTCCATCATCGCCTCGACCGACATCGAGCGCGGGACTTGGATGTCGTACTTCGAGGAGCACTCGCTGTTCGGGCAGTGCACGCTGACCAGCAGGTAGCCGCCGGCGCTGATGATCTGGCGCTCCACCGGTTCCAGCAGGGTGGCCTTGTCGGTGGACTTGATGGTCACCTCGTCGGTGTCCGAGCCGGTGACGTTGATCGAGCCGTTGCCGTCGACGGCTATCAGCATCTGCTGCACGTTGTTGTACGTGTACGTGTGCTTGCTCGTGCGCGGGTAGTGGTTGATCAGCACGTTGCCGACGGCTCCCAGCCCCACCAGCACCAGCACCGTGATCGCCAGCGTCCGGGTGAAGCGCCAGGCCCGGCCGGCGCGCTGCCGCCACTCCGACGGCGGCTCCGGCGGGAGCACCGGACGGCTGCGGGTCGGGAGCGGCGCGGTCGGTTCGTTCTCCGAGTCGTCGAAGTCGTTGTCGTACTCGGTGTCCGGCAGCCCGGGAGCCGGGTAGCGCAGCCCGTCGTCCGGCTCGTCGAAAGACACTGAAGCCCCACCTTCCGCGGTATCCCATACCCTGCGGAGGCGAGGCTAGCAGCGTCGAACTGTTGATCGTCTGCTGGTCGGGGTTCTTTGTGACCCTTTTACCGGCCGGTCATCTCAGGCGTTCGCAGGAGCCGGCACCGGCTTGACCGAAGTCAGCAGCAACTGCGCGACGTCGACCACTTCCATGGACTCCGGGACCTCACCCGCCTGCTTCCGGGCGGTGATCGAGTCGCCGAGCATCACCAGGCAGTACGGGCACGCCGTGGAGATGACGTCCGGGTTCGTCGACAGTGCCTCGTCGACGCGCTCGACGTTGATGCGCTTGCCAAGGCGCTCCTCCATCCACATCCGCGCGCCGCCGGCGCCGCAGCAGAAGCCCTTCTCCTTGCAGCGGTGCATCTCGGTGTTCTTCAGACCCGGGACCTTCGCGATGATCTCGCGCGGCGGGGTGTACACCTTGTTGTGACGGCCCAGGTAGCAGGGGTCGTGGTAGGTGATGTTCTGGTTGATCGGGGTCACCGGCGTCAGCTTGCCCTCGGACACCAGGGTGTCCAGCAGCTGCGTGTGGTGGATGACGTCGTATTCGCCGCCGAGCTGGGGGTACTCGTTCGCCAGCGAGTTGAAGCAGTGCGGGCAGGTCGCCACGATCTTGCGCTTCTCGCGCGGCGTGTCCTCGCCGAAGACCTCGTTCAGCATCTCCACGTTGCCCTGCCCCAGCATCTGGAACAGGAACTCGTTGCCCAGGCGGCGCGCCGGGTCGCCGGTGCAGGCCTCCATGCCGCCTAGGACGGCGAACTTCACGCCGGCGATGTGCAGCAGTTCGGCGAACGCCTTCGTGGTCTTCTTCGCGCGGTCCTCCAGGGAGCCGGCGCAGCCGACCCAGTAGAGGTACTCGACCTCGGAGATGTCCTCCAGCGTCTCGCCGAACACCGGCACCTCGAAGTCCAGCTCGGCGATCCACTCGGTGCGCTTCTTGGGCTGCATGCCCCAGGGGTTCTGCGCCTTCTCCAGGTTCTTCAGCATCGTCCCGGCCTCGGACGGGAACGAGGACTCGATCATCACCTGGTAGCGGCGCATGTCGACGATGTGGTCCACGTGCTCGATGTCCACCGGGCACTGCTCGACGCAGGCGCCGCAGGTGGTGCAGGACCACAGGATGTCGGGGTCGATGACGCCGTTGTCGTCGGCGGAGCCGATCAGCGGCCGCTCGGCCTCGGCGCGGACCATGTCCGGCAGCGAGAGCCACTTCTCCTCGGCCAGCTTCTCGTTGCCCTCCAGGTCCTTGCCGCCGCCGGCGAACAGGTAGGGCGCCTTGGCCGCGGAGTGGTCGCGCAGGGCCAGCATCAGCAGCTTCGGCGAGAGCGGCTTGTCGGTGTTCCAGGCCGGGCACTGGTCCTGGCAGCGGCCGCACTCGGTGCAGGTCGAGAAGTCCAGCAGGCCCTTCCAGGTGAAGTCCTCGACCGCGCCGACGCCGAACTTGGCGTCCTCGGCCGGGTCCTCGAAGTCGATCGGCACGCCGCCGGAGGCCATCGGGGACAGCGCGCCGAGCGCGGTGCCGCCGTCGGCCTTCTTCTTGAACCAGATGTTGGGGAACGCCAGGAAGCGGTGCCAGGCCACGCTCATCGTGGAGTTCAGGCCGATGGTGATGGCCCAGATCATCGAGATCACGATCTTGACCATCGCGACCGCGTAGATCCCGTTCTCCAGCGCGCCGCGCGACATGCCGTCGAAGGCGTGGATCAGCGGGTAGCTGACCGGGTAGTGCAGGCTGTAGGAGAGGTGGTGGCCCAGCGCGCCCTCGAAGCCGCGCAGCAGCATGATGCACAGGCCGATGGTGAGGATGACCCACTCGACGAAGTAGCCCTGCCACATCGTGGAGCCGAAGAACCGCGAGCGCTTGCCCTTGTCCTTGGAGCCGGCGCCCGAGGGGCGGTTGCGCAGCCGGACGCCCATCAGCCCGAGGATCGCCAGGATCATCACGAAGCTGATCACTTCGGTGACGAACTCGAACGGCCACCAGCGGCCGATCAGCGGGATCGCGAAGTCCGCGGAGAACAGCTGGCCGTAGGCGGTGACCAGGGTGAAGAACAGCAGGCCGAAGCCGACCATGACCACCCAGTGCATGGCGCCGATCCAGCGCTTGCCCTTGCGGGCCAGCCGAGTGTGGCCGAGGAACTCCCGGAAGAGGTTCCTGGTCCGCTCCAGCGGCTCGTTGGTGCGCGCACCGGGCGCGACCGACTGGCCGAGCTTCACGAACTGGTAGATGTAGACAGCGGTCCGGCCCAGCAGACCGAAGCCGATGACCGAGATCACCAGCGAGACGACGATGGCTGCGAGCTGCATAGCCTCGGTCTCCTCCTACGCGTGCGTATCGACGGACACATCCCGATCACCGTCCGTACGGAGGGTACGGTAGTCGAGGCCCCAGATTATCCTACTGACGAGTAACTTCTGGCGCGCCACAAGTGATGGTGGCAGCACCGACAGGGAGGAGGGAAGGCTGTGACGGCCCCTGAGCCTGTGACTCCTACTACATCGGTCGACAATGCTGCGCCCTCCGCTGTGACTCCCGCTACATCCGCGGTCGCGATGTCCGCCGCGCGGCCGGCCCCCTCGCTGCCACCTGCGGACGAGCTGCTGGCGCTGCTCGACGGACGGCGCCTGTCGCCGGCTCAGAGACGGATAGCGCACTACCTTCTGGAGAACCTTCCCGAGGTCGCTTTCCTGTCGAGCATGGAACTCGCCGAACGCGTCGGGGTGAGCCAGCCGTCGGTGACCAGGTTCGCGGCGGCGTTGGGCTTCTCGGGCTACCCGGAACTGCGCGCCGCGTTGCGTCCGATCGCACTCAGAGTCCCTGAGACGGGTATCCACAGCGAACGCATAGCGGGGAACGAACTGCACTCCGCCCTGGAGAGCGACCAGGCGAACCTGGAGGCGCTGCACAAGTACGCCGCCGATCCGTCCCGGCTGGCCCGGCTGGGCACCGACCTCGCCGCCTCGGAACCGCTCTCCGTGATCGGCCTGAGGATGTCCGCGCCTGTCGCGTCCTACTTCGCCTATGGAGCGGCACGCATTCACCCGGACGTCCGCGTGATCGACACCCCGGGTTCCCCGGCCCACGAGGCACTGCTGCGAGCGAAGTCCGCCGGCGGTACGTGGCTCGTGGCGTTTGTGTTGCCGCGCTATTCGGCGGAGTCCGTGGTCATGCTGCGCAGCGCTAGAGAGCTTGGACTCAAGACAGCTGTAGTGACGGACGTTCCGCTGGTGCCGTTCGCTCATTTGGCGGACGTGCTCCTGCCGGTCGGTGTCGGGTCCCGGTCCGTCTTCGACTCCCACGCGGCACCCATGGCGTTCGCCGCGCTGTTGCTCCAGTCCCTCGCAGACGCCGCTCCAGAGCGGACGCAGGAGCGGCTGGAAGCGTACGAAGCCCTCGCGGAGACCCGCGGGTTCTACGTCGACAAGTGACGTAGCCCGACAAACACCTCCATCGCACCCCCCCAACTCCAGCTTTCGCGCACCCAGTTGGTCAAGAACTCTTGACCAACGGTCAAGACTCCTTGACCATAGAGCTCGTGACCACCGAAGACGCCGACAGCGTCCACATCCAGACCGACGAGCAGCTGCGCGCGGTCGCCAGCCACACCCGGCACCGGATCCTGCGCGTCCTGCGCGACGGACCGGCGACCATCACGCAGATCGCCGAACGGCTGGGGATCGCCAAAGGCAGCTCCAACCACCACGTGAAGGTGCTGGCGAAGGCCGGCCTGGTCGCGGTCGTGGAGACACGCAAGGTCGGCGGCGTCACCGAGCAGTACTACGCGATGACCGGACGGCGCATCGAGCTGCCGGAGCCCGGAGCCGGACAGCCCGAGACGCTGATGCGGCACGCGTTGGCCGATGTCGAGGACGCACCGCCGAACGAGCAGAAGACCATCGCCCTGAACCACGCACGGCTCAGCCCGGAGGCGTGGGAGGAGTTCAACAAGCGCGTCCACGCGCTGATGGCGGAGCTCAAGGAGCTCTCGGACCCCACGCAGCCCGCCGCCGATCTGTTCATTGCGTTCTACCGACCGAAGGACGTCTGATGGCCGCCAAGCTTCCCGCGCGCTTCTACCGCATATGGACCGCCTCCGCGGTCTCCGCCCTCGGCGACGGCGTCTACTTCGCGGCCGTCCCGCTGCTCGCGTTGACCATGACGCACAGCCCGATCCTGCTCGGCGCGATGGAGGCGTGCTCGCTGCTGCCCTGGCTGTTCTTCGGCATGATCGGCGGAGCGCTGGTCGACCGGTGGGACCGGCGGCGGACGATGGTGATCGCCGACATGTGCCGGTTCCTGTTGCTGGTGTTCGTGACGGCGCTGATCGCGGCCGGTGCCGCGAACATTTACGTGCTGTTCGTCGTGGTGTTCCTGCTGGGGATCGGGCAGGTGTTCTTCGACACCGCGTCGATCGCCTTCCTGCCGGAGGTGCTGCCGCGGGACCTGGAGACGTTGCAGGTCGCCAACTCGCGCCTGCAGGGAGCCCAGCAGGCCCTCGGCGGTTTCGTCGGGCCGCCGACCGGGTCGTTGCTGTTCGCCCTGGGGCGGGCGGTGCCGATCCTCGGCGACGCCGTGTCGTTCCTGGTCAGCTCCCTGACGATCTGGTCGCTGCCCAAGTCGGCGCCGAAGCCGGCTCAGCCGCGGGGATCGCTGCTGCGCGAGGCGCGGGCGGGGGCGGCGTACCTGTTCGGGAACCGGTTGCTGGTGGGGATGGCCCTGCGGCCGGCGGTCGGGAACTTCGCGTTCATGGGAGCGAGCGCCGTGCTGGTGCTGTTCGTGAAGCAGACCCTGCATCTCGGGACCACGGCCTTCGGCCTCTACCTGACGGCGAACGCGATCGGGGCGCTGGTCGGGGCGTCGCTCGCGCCGCGGCTGGCGGGCAGGCTCGGCACCGGCGGGACGCTGACGCTGACCGCGTTCGTGGAGGCCGTGTCGCTGCTGGGGATCGGCCTCTCGCCGAACGCGTGGGTCGCGGGGGTCGGCGAGATGGTGCTCGGCGCCGCGATGGGCACCACGATGGCGCTGGGACCGGCCATCCGGCAGGCGATCGTGCCGGACCACCTTATGGGGCGGGTCGCGGCGACGGGACGGTTGATCAACTTCAGCGCCGGTCCGCTCGGCGCGGTGTGCGGCGGATGGCTGGCGGACGTCGCGGGGCTGCGGGCGCCGTTCATCGTCGGGGCCGGGGTCCTGGCCGCGATGGCCGTGGTCGCGGCGCGGATGACCAGCAACAAGCGGATCGAGGCGGCGCTGGCCGAGGCGGCCGAGCGACGGGAGCGGGAAGCCGCGGAGAACGCCTCCGCCGAGACGTCCCGCGCCGCGGGCGAACCGGCCACCGCTGTCGCAATGGCCTGATCACGACCCGCCGTACCGCCTCACACGTCGTACCAGCGAGCGGTCTGCCGCGCGATCCCCGCACAGGCCGCCGCCAGCGGTATCTCGAACAGCACCGCCAGGATCAGCGCCTGCACGAAGTCGCCGCCCCGGGAGAGCATCACGTCGAACCAGGCGTCCATGCCGAACAGCGTCGCGGCCACGGTCGCGGCGGTGCGGGCCCGGTGGTCGTGCCGGACCAGCAGGATGCCGAGGGTGGCCAGTGCCAGCGCCTCCATGGTGTCCAGGCCGATCCACACCGTCGACCAATGGCTCACCACGGCCTTGCCGTGCAGCGTGTTCGCCAGGAACACCATCCAGCCGACCAGCACGATCGCCGATCCGACGAACGCGATCGCCATCTTGTGGCGGGCCGCCTGGGACGCCATCAGGGTCCTCGTCCACACCGAGAATCTCAGCCGCATGGCCATCATGATCTACGGCGGACCGGGTACCGCGCCATGACGGCCGCCCCAGGCCGTGGGTGGTGCCAGCCCTACCCCGGACGGTCTGGCAACCAACACGTAGGGTGACACGTCCTCCTTGCACACAACGCTCTCAAGCCGGACGGGGAATTCGATGAGTGGGACAGCAAGGATCCGCACAACAGCCGTCGCCGCAGGATGCGCGATAGCACTGGGTTCGATGCTCGGCGCGTGTGGGAGCGGCAGCTCCACGAGCGCGCCGCCGAAGGGCGGCATCACCGGGACGACCGCCGCCCCCAGTACGCCGATCCCGAGTACGCCGATCGCGAGTACGCCGACCGAGACGACGACGGCACCGGGCGTCCTGGCCGGCACCCACACGCCGGCGAAACCGCCGAGCAGCCCTTCCACCCCGGCCGGAGGCCAGGCCTCGACACCGGCGCCGGTGGTGTCCGAGTTCCTGACCGCGGATCAGCTCCCTGCCGGGAAGACCTACGGCTGGACCCGGGAGTACATCACGCCGGTCCACGTCGAGGAACCGTTGGTAGCCACCTGCCCCGCTCTGGGAGGAACCGAGCTCAACACCGACGTCTGGGACGCGCTCTACCCGTCGTCGGACCACCAGAGTTCCGCCGAAGAAGTGGTCCACACCTACGCCTCGGCGTCCTACGCGGCATCACGCGTGGCAGCCTTCTTCCCCAAATGTGCCGGCATCACAGCGCAGACCAGCACCGGCTTCGCCTGGCGAAGCACCGGCTCTGAAGGCACCAGCCACACCCTCTACGCCCGATGGGACAACAAGGTCGCGACGCTCGTCATTCGGATGCACGAAGGCGACTACGACCCCTCACTCGACGCCAAGCTTCTGGCGACGATGACCCAGCGCCTCGAAAACTCGTAGACCACACAAAGCGGCGCGCGCCAACGGGATTGCAACCCACGGGCGCGCGCCGGTCTGGGGTGAGGCCGGCCGAAGGCCTCAGTTCAGCGCCCCCACGGCCGTCTCCACGGCCGCGACCACAGCGCCGGACTTCAGCGCATCCTCGGCGGCGCGCAGCTCCGGCGACAGGAAGCGGTCCGGGCCGGGGCCGCCGACGCCGGCGTCCCGCAGGGCGCGCACGGCCGCGCCGGTGCCGGCCGCGGGCTGCAACGGCGCCCGCAGTTCCAGCGCCCGCGCCGCGGTGACCAGCTCGACGGCCAGGATGCGCCGCAGGTTGTCGACGGCGGTGCGCAGCTTGCGCGCGGCGGACCAGCCCATGGAGACGTGGTCCTCCTGCATCGCCGAGGAGGGGATGGAGTCCACGGAGGCCGGGACCGCCAGCCGCTTGTTCTCACTGACCAGCGCGGCCTGCGTGTACTGCGCGATCATCAGGCCGCTGTCGACGCCCGGGTCGTCGGCGAGGAACGGCGGCAGGCCGTGCGAGCGCGCGACGTCGAGCATCCGGTCGGTGCGGCGTTCGGCGATGGAGCCGAGGTCGGCGGCGGCGATGGCGAGGAAGTCCAGGACCATGGCGACCGGGGCGCCGTGGAAGTTGCCGTTGGACTCCACGCGGCCGTCGGCCAGCAGCACCACCGGGTTGTCGACGATCGAGGCGAGCTCGCGCTCGGCGACGGTCGCGGCGTGCGCCATGGTGTCGCGGGTGGCGCCGGCGACCTGCGGGGCGCAGCGCAGCGAGTAGGCGTCCTGCACGCGGGTGCACTCGTTGGGCTCGCGGTGCGACTCCATGATCGCCGAGCCGTGCAGCACCTTCAGCAGGTTCGCCGCAGAGGCGGCCTGGCCCGGATGCGGTCGGATGGCGTGCAGTTCGGGGCGGAACACCTTGTCGGTGCCCAACAACGCCTCGACCGACATCGCCGCCGAGATGTCGGCGATCTTCACCAGCTCGGACAGGTCGCCCAGGGCCAGGATCAGCATGCCGAGCATGCCGTCGGTGCCGTTGATGAGGGCCAGGCCCTCCTTGGGTGCCAGTTCCAGCGGCTCGATGCCGGCCTCGGCCAGGGCCGGTGCGGCCTCGACCGCGGAAACCCCGTCCGCCCCGATGACTTCGCCCTCGCCCATCAGCACCAAAGCGACGTGCGACAGCGGCGCCAGGTCCCCGGAACAGCCCAGCGAGCCGAACTCGCGCACCGCCGGCGTGATCCCGGAGTTCAGCAGCGCGGCCATGGTCTCGGCGACCACGGGACGCACGCCGGTGTGGCCGGTGGCCAGCGTCTTGAGCCGCATCAGGGTGAGTGCGCGGATCACTTCGGGCTCGACCAGCGGGCCCATGCCGGCGGCGTGCGAACGGATCAGGGAGCGCTGCAGCTGCGCGCGCATCTCCGGATCGATGTGCCGGGTGGCCAACGCCCCGAAGCCAGTGGAGATGCCGTAGGCCGGGGTCGGGGCCGCGGCCAGCCGGTCCACCAGGGCCCGGCCCTCGGCCAGCGCTTTCAGCGCGGTCGCGGACAGCTCGACCCGGGCGCCCCCGCGGGCCACGGCGACCACCTCGCCGAATGTGAGGTCCCCGTCACCGATAACCACAGTCGCGCTCATCCGTCACCTGCTCCCTTGTGCGGTGTCGACTTCGTCTGAATGAATGAGATCATACGGTCGATCGCCCGCATGAATGAGAGGGGTCCAGGAATGACCGCGACCAGTGGTCCGCGCCCGGTCCGCGCCGCCCGAGGCACGAGCATCACCGCACAGGGCTGGCAGCAGGAAGCCGCCATGCGCATGTTGATGAACAACCTCGACCCGGAGGTCGCCGAGCACCCCGACGAGCTGGTCGTCTACGGCGGCACCGGCAAGGCGGCGCGCAACTGGGCGTCCTTCGACGCGATGGTGCGCACGCTCCAGACGCTGAAGAACGACGAGACCATGCTGGTGCAGTCCGGCAAGCCGGTCGGCGTCATGCAGACCCACGAGTGGGCGCCGCGCGTCCTGCTCGCGAACTCCAACCTGGTCGGCGACTGGGCGAACTGGGAGGAGTTCCGGCGCCTGGAGGCCCTGGGCCTCACCATGTACGGCCAGATGACCGCCGGTTCCTGGATCTACATCGGCACGCAGGGCATCCTGCAGGGCACCTACGAGACGTTCGCGGCGGTCGCCGCCAAGAAGTTCAACGACACCCTGGCCGGGACCATCACCCTGACCGCGGGTCTGGGCGGCATGGGCGGCGCGCAGCCGCTGGCCGTCACGATGAACGGCGGCGTGGCGATCTGTATCGACTGCGACGAGCGCTCGATCGACCGCCGCGTCGAACACCGCTACCTGGACGTGAAGGCGAACTCGCTGGACCACGCGCTCCAGCTCGCCACCGAGGCCCGCGACAAGCGCGAGCCGCTGTCGATCGGCGTGCTGGGCAACGCCGCCGAGCTGGTCCCGCAGCTGCTGGCGATGGACGCGCCGATCGACATCGTCACCGACCAGACCTCGGCGCACGACCCGCTGGCCTACCTGCCGCTCGGCGTGGACTTCCACGACATGAAGCAGTACGCGAAGGACAAGCCGGCCGAGTTCACGCAGCGCGCCCGCGAGTCGATGGCCAAGCACGTCGAGGCGATGGTCGGCTTCCAGGACAAGGGCACCGAGGTCTTCGACTACGGCAACTCGATCCGCGGCGAGGCGCAGCTGGCCGGGTACACCCGGGCCTTCGACTTCCCCGGCTTCGTCCCGGCCTACATCCGTCCGCTGTTCTGCGAGGGCAAGGGCCCGTTCCGCTGGGCCGCGCTCTCGGGCGAGGCGAGCGACATCGCCAAGACCGACAAGGCGATCCTGGAGCTGTTCCCGGAGAACGAGTCGCTGGCCCGCTGGATCAAGATGGCGGGCGAGCGCGTCCACTTCCAGGGCCTGCCGGCGCGCATCTGCTGGCTCGGCTACGGCGAGCGCGACCGGGCCGGCGAGCGGTTCAACGACATGGTCGCCGCCGGCGAGCTGGTCGCGCCGATCGTCATCGGCCGCGACCACCTGGACGCCGGTTCGGTGGCCTCGCCGTACCGGGAGACCGAGGCGATGGCCGACGGCTCCGACGCGATCGCGGACTGGCCGCTGCTGAACGCGATGGTGAACGTGGCCTCGGGCGCGTCGTGGGTGTCGATCCACCACGGCGGCGGCGTCGGCATGGGCCGCTCGATCCACGCCGGGCAGGTCACGGTCGCCGACGGCACGAAGCTGGCCGGCGAGAAGGTGCGCCGGGTGCTGACCAACGACCCGGGCATGGGGGTCATCCGGCACGTCGACGCCGGGTACGACCGCGCGGACGAGGTCGCCGCGGAGCGCGGAGTGCGCGTGCCGATGCGTGAGGGTGACGCGTAACAGTGTCCTTGCCAAACGCTATCCACAGGGCTGTGGATGAAGCGGAAGCGAGCCGCTACACCGACATGTGGCGCTCGCTTCTGCCCCTCGGCCTGAACTCCGACACCGGCGGCTACCGCCGTTTCGCTTGGAACACCGCGGATCTGGCCTGCCGTGAATGGTTCCGCTCCGAGGCCGCCGCGCGCGGCTTGGAGGTGGAGACCGACCGCAACGGCAACCTGTGGGCGTGGTGGGGGCCGAAGGGCCCCGGCGCCGTCGTCACCGGGTCGCATCTGGACTCGGTGCCGGACGGCGGCGCGTTCGACGGGCCGCTGGGCGTCGTGTCGTCGTTCGCGGCGGTCGACGTGCTGCGGGCCCGCGGCTTCGCGCCGGCCAAGCCGTTCGCAGTGGCCTGTTTCTCCGACGAGGAGGGGGCGCGGTTCGGCATCGCCTGCGCCGGATCCCGGCTGATGACCGGCGCGCTGTCCGCTGAGAAGGCGCGCGGCCTGTGCGACCTGAACGGCACGACGATGGCTGCCGCGATGGAGCAGGCGGGACAGGATCCTGCGACGCTCGGCCGCGACGACGAGCGCCTGGACGGCATCGCCGCGTACGTCGAGCTGCACGTCGAGCAGGGCAAGGCGCTGGCGTTCACCGAGTCGCCGGTCGCGGTGGCCTCGGCGATCTGGCCGCACAGCCGCTGGCGTTTCGAGTTCGCCGGCGAGGCGAACCACGCCGGCACCACCCGGTTGGAGGACCGGCGCGACCCGATGCTCACTTATGCGAACGCCGTGCTGGCGGCCCGCAAGAAGGCCAAGCTCGGCGGCGCGGTGGCGACGTTCGGGCGACTGGTGGTCGAGCCCAACGGCACGAACGCCATCCCTTCGCGGGTCCGCGCCTGGCTGGACGTCCGGGCCCCGGGCGATGAGATCCTGGCGGCCGTGACCGAGGAGATCATCAAGGCCGCGGACGAGCGAGCCGGCCGCGACGGCACCGTCCTGAGCACCGAACGGGAGTCCCACACTCCGATCGTCGAATTCGACGACGTTTTGCGGAACCGTCTGGCGGGCAGTCTTCGTCAAACGTTCGGCGCCGTTCCCGTGCTGCCGACTGGCGCGGGGCACGACGCCGGGATCCTGGCGGCGGCCGTACCGACCGCGATGCTGTACGTCCGCAACCCGACCGGCGTGTCCCACGCGCCCGGCGAGCACGCGGACGACCGCGACTGCCTGGCCGGGGTGACCGCACTCGCCGACGTGTTGCAGGAGCTGTGCCAGTGACTTTGCCCGAGAAGCCGCAGACCCCGACCGGTTCACCCACCCCGTCCACCACGTCGTTCTGGTGCGAGCTGGCCTGGATCGGCGGCGAGATCAAGAGCAAGGTCCTCATCGAGGTGGCGCAGGGGCGCATCTCCTCGGTCACCTGCGGGGTGAAACCCCGCCCGGACAACGCCGAGAAGCTGTCCGGCCTGACCGTCCCGGGCCTGGCGAACGTGCACTCACACGCCTTCCACCGCGCGCTGCGCGGCCGCACCCAGGTCGAGTCCGGCACGTTCTGGACCTGGCGCGAGCGCATGTACGAGGCCGCCGCGCACCTGGACCCGGACTCCTACCGGGAGCTGGCCACGGCGGTCTTCGCCGAGATGGCCCTGGCCGGCATCACCGCGGTCGGCGAGTTCCACTACCTGCACCACTCGCCCAAGGGCGGCCTGTATCACGACCCGAACGCCATGGGCCACGCCATGGCCGAGGCCGCCGAGGCGGCGGGGATCCGCATCACGCTGCTGGACACCTGCTACCTGTCCGGCGGCTTCGACACCGAGCTGAACGAGGTCCAGCGGCGCTTCTCCGACGGCGACGCCGCACGCTGGGCCGACCGGGTCGAGGCCCTGCGCAAGGCGTACGCGGGCTCTGACACGGTACGGATCGGCGCGGCGGTGCACAGCGTGCGCGCGGTCCCGGTGGACCAGCTCTCACCGGTGGTGGCCTTCGCGGCGGAGAACGAGATGCCGCTGCACGTCCACCTGTCCGAGCAGCGCGCGGAGAACGACGCCTGCCTGGTCCGCCACCACAAGACGCCGACGGAACTCCTGCACGCCCACGGCGCCCTCGGCCCCCGCACCACGGCGGTACACGCCACGCACCTGTCGCAGATGGACATCGACCTGCTGGGCACCTCCGGCACGGCGGTCTGCATGTGCCCCACGACCGAACGCGACCTCGCGGACGGCATCGGCCCGGCGCACGCCTGCCACCTGGCGGGCTCCCCGGTGAACCTGGGCTCGGACTCCCACGCGGTCATCGACCTCTTCGAAGAGGCCCGCGCGGTGGAACTCGACGAGCGCCTGCGCACCGAACGCCGAGGCCACTGGCTCGCCGCGGAACTACTCCAAGCGGCGACGGCGGCAGGCCACGCCTCGCTCGGCTGGCCGTCATCAGGACGCCTGGAAGCCGGGGCGCTGGCGGACTTCACGACGATCGCCCTGGACACAGTGCGCCTGGCAGGAGTCCAGCCGGCACACGCCGCCGAATCGGTGGTCTTCGCGGCGACAGCGGCGGACGTCCGGCATGTCGTGGTCGGCGGCCGCTTCACGGTGCGCGATCATCAGCACGCGCTGGTGGACGACGTGCCGGGGCGGCTGAAGCGCTCGATCGGGGCGATTTTCAAGTAGGGGCGGCGGCACCGGCTCGATGGCTGGGCGGGTCGCGCGGCCCGGCCGAGCGCCGGACCTGCGGCGGTCGGCCGTCAGTGGCCGAAAGGCGGCTGGCTGCAGGCGGCTGTCAGTGGCCTTCGCGATACTCATAAAAGGGGCGAATCCCCCATAACACAATGGAAGCACCGTGACCACCACCCTCCTCACCAACATCGCCGAACTCACCACCCACGCCGCCCCCGGCACCCTCACCGGCGCGGCCCTCGTCGTCGCCGACGGCCGTGTCGCCTGGACCGGCCCGGCGGCGCAGGCGCCCGATGCCGACGAGCGCGTGGATCTCGGCGGGCGCGCGGTGATCCCCGGTTTCGTCGACAGCCACGCGCATCTCGTCTTCGCCGGAGATCGGTCGCAGGAGTTCGCCGCGCGGATGACCGGGACGCCCTACAGTGCCGGCGGCATCCGGACCACCGTCGCCGCCACCCGTGCCGCGTCCGACGAGGACCTGCGCGCCAACCTGAAGCGCCTCACCGGCGAGATGCTGCGGCAGGGCACGACCACCGTCGAGTGCAAGTCCGGCTACGGCCTCACCGTCGAGGACGAGGCACGGGCCCTGCGCCTCGCGCGCGAGCAGGTCGAAGCGGTCACGTACCTCGGTGCGCACGTGGTCCCCGCCGAGTACAAGGACCGGCCCGAGGAGTACGTCGACCTCGTCAAGGGCCCGATGCTCGACGCCTGCGCGCCCTACGCCGACTACGCCGACGTCTTCTGCGAGCGCGGCGCCTTCGACGCGGAGCAGACCCGCGAGATCCTGACCGCCGCCAAAGCCAAGGGCCTGGACCTGCGCCTGCACGCCAACCAGCTCGGCAACGGGCCCGGCGTGCAACTCGCCGTCGAGTTCGGCGCGGCCTCCGCCGACCACTGCACGTTCCTGGACGACAAGGACATCGCGGCGCTCGCGGGATCGCAGACTGTCGCGACGCTGCTGCCCGGCGTGGAGTTCTCGACGCGCTCGCCCTACCCGGACGCCCGGCGCCTGCTGGAAGCCGGCGCGACCGTCGCCATCGCCACTGACTGCAACCCAGGGTCCTGCTACACCAACTCGATGCCGTTCTGCATCGCGGTGGCGGTGCGCGACATGCACATGTCGCCCGCCGAGGCGCTGTGGGCCGCGACCGTCGGCGGCGCCAAGGCCCTGCGCCGTGAGGACGTCGGCCATCTCGGCGTCGGCGCCCGCGCGGACTTCGCCGTGCTGGACGCCCCGAGCCACCTTCACCTCGCCTACCGGCCGGGCGTCCCGCTTGTCCACAGGGTGTGGAAAAACGGGACGCCCGTCAGCTGACGCCTCACGCCAAGCGTCTAGCGCTTAGCGTCTAGCAACTAGCCACTGGAAACACCGGCCATCACGGACCGACGAACACAGCAGAAAACCTCACGGGTTGTACTGCCCCGTGTGAGCAGCATCGGTGATCTGCGTGTACACGTTGTCCGTGATCGCCTTCGGCCCGCCGAACACGTCGACATAAGCCACCCCGGGCTGCTTGCCCATCGCGTCGAAGTACCCGCCGATCGCGTCGGGCAGGCTGTTCGGGTCCGTCAGCAGCAGCGGCTGCTGCACGTTCGCCACGTACGCCGCGCCGGTCAGCGCGTCCGCGAACGTCGCGCCGCTGGCCACGCCGACCAGGTAGGTCTGCGGGAACTCGCCGAACACCTTCGCCGAGGTCTCGTACCGGTTCGCGCCGTACAGCTCGCTGTGGCACTGCCCGCCGGCCAGCGCGCTCAGCGCGTGCACCGCCGCGCCGCCGACGGCGGTGACCGCGTTGCAGTTCGAGGTGCCCAGCTTGCTCTTGACGTACGCCGAAGTGGTCGGGTCGAAGAAGTTCGAGCCGTCGGTCAGGATGATCGCGGCCGGCTGCGGCTCCTGCCCGGCGACCGAGGTGGCCCGGGGACCGGCGGCCAGCGGGCCGGCCGACAGCGCGTCCGGGAAGTCCTTGCCGGTGGCCACGACCACGTTCGCCGGGTCGCCGAGGCCGAACTTCGCGACCTGCAGCGCGGTGTCGAAGCGGGTCTGGCCGGCGAAGCGCTGGACCTTGTAGCCCTCGTTGATCAGCCGCTGGTCGACCGACGCCGGGACCGCGGCGTAGCCGCCGAGGATGAAGACGGTGCGACCCTTGGGCACCACGCGGTTGATCTCGTCGTTCGCCGGACCGTAGAGCCCGGCGTTCGGCGGCGTCAGCAGCAGCGGACCGCGCTTGTAGAACGCCAGCGGCCCGCCGGCGAGAGCGTCCGGGAACGTGCCGGAGGTCGCGATGACCGCGGTCTCGGCCTGGCCCCAGCTGCTCTTCGGGTCCACCGCGAGCCATTGCTTCTGCGAGATCTTCACCGCGGTGTCCAGCCGGTCCGCGCCGGCGATCCGGGTGACCTGCGCCTGCCCGGCGGCACCCCCCACCAGCAGGTGGGCGCTTTCCAGAGCCGGGGAGTAGCCCGGCCACTGGAGCGTCAGGGTCACGCGGTAGTCGCCGGGGTTCTGGTAGGTGTGCGCGACGTCGACGTCGGTCGACAACGACGCCTGCTGGCCGTCGCCGAAGTCCAGGACGGCCTTGCAGCCGTCGGCCGGGTCGATGGTGTTGCCGGCGACCCGGATCATGATGTTCGCGGGCGCCACCGCGGCCGGCGGATTGAAGCTGATCGGGGCCTGCTTCTCCAACCCCGAGGCGCAGGTCCCGGAGTCGGTCGCGGCATGCGCCGGCGCGACGGCCAGCGCCGAGGCGGCCGCCCCCGAGACCAGCGCGACGGCGGTGAGCAAGCTGGATGTTCTGCGTTTCATTGGCGAGAAGCCCCCTAGTACCCGTGGGACGGTGACGTCAGGAGCTTCGCCTAGTTCGCGTCCGTCATCAAAGCTCAGACTACGTATAGACAGTCGATAAAACGCTGTGGGTAAATGTGCCGGGGGGACATGCTTTGAAGACGATTATCAACCGGGACTTCACGCGGCTCTGGTACGGCCAGGCGGTCTCAAAAGTCGGCGACTACGTCTTCAATACGACGCTGGTCCTGTGGATCGCGACGAAACTGGGGAGCGGGAAGAGCTGGGCACCGGTCGCGGTGTCCGGCGTGCTGTTGTCAGAGCGGCGTCCTTCCTTGCGATCAGGCCGGTGCCGATACCGGACAACACCAGACACACCACCGCCAAGGCCGGATCCGGGTTCTGGGCCGAGTTCAAAGCCGGGCTCGTCTTCTTCGCCACCCGGAACCTGCACGCCGCACCCAAGCTCTACGGCCTGCTCGGCATGGCACTCGGCGCCGGGGCCATCGTCGGGGCCCTGCTCGCCACCCGAGTGGTGCTGCGGATCGGCATGGTGAACGCGGTGTGGGCGACGGTCGGAACGGCCGGCCTGCTGATCGTGGCCTACTCCCGGCAGACCTCGATATGGGCCGCGATCCTGGTCATCTTCCTGGCCTCGCTCCCGATCGCGATGGTCAACACCGCCATCGAACCGCTGCTCGTCCAGGTCACCCCGCGGGCCATGCTGGGCCGGGTGATCTCCGTGATCACGCCGGTCATGAGCGCCGTCCAGCTCAGCTCGACCATCCTGTTCGGCTGGCTGATCAGCACCGTCATGCTGCACTTCCACGCCGACGTCGGCGGACTCCACCTGGGCCCGATCGACACCATCTTCAGCGTCACCGGCCTGTTGTTCGTCGCCGCCGCGGTCTACGCCTACCTCATGCTGCCGCGCGACGGCGTGGTGGCCGCGGCGGAATCGCCGGACGAGGCGGAGCCTGCGGCCGTCTGAGAACCCGCCTGAGAGTCCTTTGCAACCATCTCGGCGCGTCAGCACTCTGAAGCGGCTGTCATGAACGACAGCACACCACAGAGGGCGGGGATCAGGTGCTGGGCAAGCTCAATCAAGAAGAGCTCGCGGACTTCACCGAGTTCGCCCGGGCGCGACAGCGGCACCTGATGCGGACGGCGTTCCTGCTGAGCGGGAACGGCCAGGCCGCGCAGGACCTGACCCAGACGGCGCTGCTGGAGCTGTGCCGGGCCTGGCGCCGGGTGCGGCGGGTCGACGACGTCGACGCGTACGCGCACCGCGTCCTCATCAACGCCTACCGGACCGCGGCCCGCAAAGCGGACCGGGAGCGGAAAGCGTTGTGGCACAAGGCCTGGGAGTCCGGCATCGCCGACGGCGGCGCCGCCCCGGACCAGACCGTCGGCACGCGCCTGTCGCTGCTCGCGGCGCTGGACCGGCTGCCGCCGAAGGCGCGGGCCGTGGTCGTGCTGCGGTACTGGGAGGACCTGAGCGTGGAGGCGACGGCCGCCGCGCTCGGGTGCTCGACCGGCACCGTCAAGAGCCAGTCGTCGCGGGCCCTGGCCAGGCTGCGCACGCTGCTCGGCGACGGGTTCGCCACCTCCGATTCCGAGCTCTGGGAGAACTCCTATGGGAACTGAACACCCCGACACCGAAGGGATGCACCGGCTGTTCGGCGACGCGTTGGACGACGTCGACCTGACCGGCGACGTCGTCCCCGCGGTCCTGACCGGCTACCGGCGCAGGGTCAAGACGCGGCGCTACCAGAGCGCCGGCGTGGCGCTGGCGGTACTGGCGACGGCCGGGGCCGCGGTCAGCACACTGCCACGCGGCGACGACGCCGTGAAGGTGACCCCCGCGACGGCTCCGGCGAACCAGAACACGAACTACTGCGGGCACCGCCAGTGGGCCGACGTGAGCCCGCTCAGCCCCACCACGACCCGCCCACTGGCCGCGGACCCGAGGGTCGCGGCCGACCAGGCGAACTGCGAGGCTTTCCAGACGGCCGTGCGGGCCGTGTTCCCCGCCGCCCGGATCGTGCCGGTGTTCACCGCCGACCTCGGCCTCGACCCGCGCGTCGACCAGGCCCTGCTGAAGAAGGTCGACGCGGACGAGTACACCGATGCCGACCAGTGGTCCGCCGACATCGCGAAACACTTCGGGTCCGAGCTGAAGTACCTGGCCGTCCATCCCGAGGATCCGGCCAACGTCTACATGCCCGACGCCTACGAGCTCGTCACGGCCGCCGGCCGGGAGCTCGTCGACGCCGGCATCGTGGCCCCCCTGGCGGTCGGCCATCCCGAGCCGATCATGGGGTTGATCGATTCCCACGACTGCGCGAACGTCCCCAACGCCCTGGCCGGAAAGTCCCATTGCACGCCCGTCGGAGCCGGCGGCGGCTGGCACGGAGCGCTGTGGAACGTTCCGGCCGACGGCCCGTTCCCTCCGAGGCTGACGGGCGTCATGGTCGACAGCCGAGGGAGGAACGTCGGGTTCTGGGGCGGCGGATACGACTACCAGGCCTGGTATCACGACGGGACGTATGACAAGGGGACCGGATGGCCCCTCCCCGGCGACACCTGGATCAACCGCTGGACGGGTCAGACGTTCCACGGCAACAACCCGCCGGTCGTGCACGCCCTGACCGAGGCCCAGTGGAAGCAGCTCCTCGACTCGCCAGCGTTCCAGACGTTCGCCGACGGCTACCTCGCCTACGTCGACAAGCAATCGCCCAAGGACCCGGCGTCGAGCTCGACCCACAGTCACTGACCAAGCGGGCGCTGACACAAAGCGGCTGCCAATCGAATCCAAGTCGATTGGCAGCCGCTGTCGCATTCTGTCAGCCGGAGCCGGGCGAAGCCCGTCCCCGACCGCTCAACCTCAACCTCAACCCGCGACCAGCTCCAGCGTCTCGCGCCCGCCGAGGTACGGCCGCAGCGCCGCCGGGACCGTCACCGAACCGTCCGCGTTCTGGTGGTTCTCCAGGATCGCGACGATCATCCGGGTCATGGCGCACAGCGTGCCGTTCAGCGTGGCCAGCGGCCGTACACCGTCCGCGCCGCGCATCCGGATCTGCAGGCGGCGGGCCTGGAACTCGGTGCAGTTCGAGGTCGAGGTGACCTCGCGGTACTTGCCCTGGGTCGGGATCCAGGCCTCGCAGTCGTACTTGCGGGCCGCCGAGCTGCCCAGGTCGCCGGCCGCGACGTCGATCACCCGGAACGGGATCTCCAGCGCGGTGATGAACTCCTTCTCCCAGCCCAGCAGGCGCAGGTGCTCTTCCTCGGCGTCCTCGGGCAGGACGTAGGAGAACATCTCGACCTTCTCGAACTGGTGCACCCGGATGATGCCGCGGGTGTCCTTGCCGTAGCTGCCGGCCTCGCGGCGGTAGCAGGACGAGTAGCCGGCGTAGCGCAGCGGCAGCTTGCCGGCGTCCAGGATCTCGTCCATGTGGTAGGCCGCCAGCGGCACCTCCGAGGTGCCGACCAGGTACATGTCGTCCTCGGTGAGGTGGTAGACGTTCTCCGCGGCCTGGCCGAGGAAGCCGGTGCCGGCCATCGCCTCCGGCTTGACCAGCGACGGGGTGATCATCGGGGTGAAGCCGTACTTGGTCGCCTGGGCCATCGCCATGTTCAGCAGCGCGATCTCCAGCAGCGCGCCGACGCCGGTCAGGTAGTACTGCCGCGCGCCGCCGACCTTGACGCCGCGCTCCAGGTCGATGGCGCCGAGCAGCTTGCCGAGCTCGACGTGGTCGCGCGGTTCGAAGCCCTCGGCCGCGAAGTCGCGCGGGGTGCCGACGGTCTCGCGCAGGACGAAGTCGTCCTCGCCGCCCTCGGGCACGCCGTCGATGACCACGTTGGACAGCGACAGCTGCAGGCCGCGCAGGACGCCGTCGGCCTCGTGCTGGTCGGCCTCGGCCGCCTTCACGTCGTCGGCGAGCTTCTTGGCCTGCTCCAGGAGCGCGGCCTTCTCCTCGCCCGCGGCCTTGGGGATCTGCTTGCCGAGCAGTTTCTGCTCGTTGCGCAGGGTGTCGAAGCGGGAGACAGCCGCGCGGCGCGCCTCGTCCGCGGACAGCAGCGCGTCGACGAGGGTCGGATCTTCACCTCGGGCGCGCTGCGAGGCGCGGACACGCTCCGGGTCTGTGCGCAGGAGTCGCAGGTCAATCATGGACCCAGGCTAGCCGGTCCGGGTGGCCCCGCCGTAATGCTTTGATGGATGTCCCAAGCCAGAACGAGCAATCCCGAGCCATACCGGCTGCGGACCGAGGAGTACACCATGCTGGCCACGACCGACGTGAACTCGCTGCCCGAGGGCGGCCTGCTGCTCGACGTCCGCGAGGACGACGAGTGGGCGGCCGGACACGCGCCGACCGCGAAGCACATCCCGATGTCGGAGTTCGTGGCGCGCAAGGAGGAGCTCGGCGCGCCCGAGGGTCCGGTTTATGTGATCTGCCGCGCCGGCGGCCGTTCGGCGCAGGTGGCGCAGTACCTCGCCGAGAACGGCGTGGAGGCGGTCAACGTGACCGGCGGCATGCAGGCGTGGGAGGCCGCCGGCAAGGCGGTCGTCACGGACTCCGGAGCGGCAGGGACCGTGATCTGAGGGCCAGCAGCACGTCGCGGTACTGGCGGGCCCGGTGGATCTGGGACCGCCAGTCCTCGCCGGTGACCCGGTGCCGCAGGTCCGCGGGGACCTCGGCGACCTGGAAGCCGGCGCGGAGCAGGTCGATGGTCAGGCCCACCTCGACGCCGAAACGGGACGCGTAGCGGACCGCTCCGGCGGCCTCGCGCGTCAGGCAGCGCTGCCCGGACAGCGGCGCGGCGGCCTCGAAGCCGGTCAGCCTTTTGATTCCCTCGCGCGCCAGGCCGACCACGAGGCCGTGGCCGCCGCCGGGCTGCGGCGGCGGGAGCGCGATCGCCATGCCGCAGGTCCCGGACCGGACGGCTTCGACCAGCGGGCCCGCGTTGGCCGCGGAGTCCTCGAGGTCTGCGTCCAGGAAGAGGACGTAGCGGGCCCGGTCGGGAAGCGCTGCGACGCCGGCGGCCATCGCCGCGCCCTTGCCCAGGTTGGTGCGGTTCGTCAGCACCCGGGCACCGGCGCGGCGCGCCCGGCGGGTCGTGGCGTCCCGGGACCCGTCGTCCATGACCAGGACGGTTCCCAGCGTGGCGGCGGCGTGCACCGTGGCGGCGATCCGCTCTTCCTCGTTCCATGCCGGGATGATGACGAAGACGTCACTCGATGTGACCTCTGTGACAGGTTCCGCCTCCATGCCCCGAGCCTAGAGGTAGCGTGACGGGCAATGGACCGCAGCCGACACAGTGACGACAAGATCCTGGACGCCGCCCAGAGCGCACTGCTGGACCTGGGACTGCGCAACACCACACTGGCCGAGGTGGCCCGGCGGGCCGGGGCGTCCCGGATGACCTTGTACCGGCGCTATCCGGACATCGACGCGCTGCTGACCGAGGTGCTCGGGCGGCAGCTGATCAGGGTGGTGCGGCGCAACGCCGGCCTGCAGGAGGCGGCCGGCGGCGACCGGTGCGCGCGCGATCTGCTGGTCACCGGGACCGTCGAGGTGGTGCGGGCCTTCCACGGCGATCTGCTGATGCACAAGATCCTGGAGTCCGACGCCGAGTTCCTGCTGCCGTATCTGACCCGCGATTTCGGCCCGCTCCAGCACTACGCGCTGGACCTGCTGTCGGTGCGGCTGGAACAAGGGCACGAGGACGGGTCGATCCGGCCCGGGTCGGTGGCGTTGCAGGCGCGGACGGTGCTGCTGACGGCGCAGTCGTTCGTGGTGTCGGCGCGAGCGGCGGTGCCGGTGCCGATGGACCGGCTTCTGGAAGAGCTCAGCGAGATGCTTGACGCCTATCTGCGACCGGGCCTCAGCGATTCCGCTGGGTAATAGGCGCAGAGCTCACGGTACCTAGACGCCCGGGCGCTGGCGACGGGGGATGCACCAGCGACCGGGCTGGAAGCACAGTACCCACGCCGATGGTTCGACGCAAAACAAGAATGTTCGAGACGCGAATCGGTGAAGGGCGAAATGCCGGATCCGCCGCTGTTCGTGCGATTTCATGTCCGGCATGGCACTTTCACGCACGGTCCCGCCGCGCGCCCTGGCCCTCGTCTCGGCCGCCGCCGTGGGCGGGACGGCGCTGGTCGGCGGGGGTCTGGCGGCCCACGCGGCGACCGCTCAGAGCGTCTCGCGGACCGCCTCTGTCGCGACTGCGACCGCTGCCGCTGCCGGCACGCACGCGGCGGCGAGCACGTTGATCACGGTGACCGTGGACAGCGTTCCGGCACTGTCGGTCAACGCGTTCCAGGGCTCGTACGCGACCAGCACCGTCGCGCAGAACGGCGGCGACGACTCCGCCGACGGCACGCAGGACCCCACAGGGGTGCTCGACCGGATCACGCTGGACCAGCCGGCACAGTCCAAGTCGCACTCCGATCCGGCGAAGAACTGGGCCGACACACAGCCCGCCGTGGAGTACACGCTGCATGGGAAGAAGCTCTATGCGATCTCCTCAGTAGAGACCCATGCCGAGTGCGTGCCGTCGTCATCACAGGGGGCGAACACGTATGTCCACACGGCTCCGGATTCGGTGACCGTGCTCGGTACGAAGGTCGGGACCGGAAAGACCACGGTGCCGGTGACCGGAGCTCAGCTCGGGGTCACGAGTGTGGATCACGGAAGCCTTGAGGTTACCTACGCCACTACCGCTATGCAGGGGCAACAGACGGATGCGACCTCTGCGCACGCGCACCTGGACCTGAGTATCAGTGGGGTCTTCTACGACAGCGCAGGCAAGCAGCTCTATAGCGGACCTCTGCAGAAGCTTCGCCTCGGCGATGTGCAGGTGGCGTGTCAGAGCTCGGGGACGGTGACGACACCGATGCCGACCCCGACACCCACCACAGGATCGTCCGCGCCGGGCAGCTCTCCGGTAAACGTCGGCGATCCGCAGACGCCGGGTCCTGCGGCACCCTCAACGATGCGGGACGCCCGGAACCCGGCGGCTTATGTCACGCCCTCACACTCGGCACGTCATGGCAAGCATTCGAAGGGCGGTGCTAAGGGCGAACCCGGTCCTGCCGCTCCGGAGAACGGCCCTGCGCTTCCCGCCGCGAACGTCGCCAAGGCAACGGCTTCGGACGGCGGCGACGGGTCGCTCTGGTGGGCGCTGCTGTCGGTGCTCGGGCTCGGCGGCGGGGCGGGGTTGTATGTCGCGACGCGGAGACGTGGGCGGCACCAGTAGTGCGTAGTGCGCTGCGCGCAGCGCGCAGCGCGTACGACAACGGAGAAGCGCGAGAGTCCTGAGGGCTCCCGCGCTTCTGCGCTCTATAGCGTTTGCCGCGCTATAGGGGACGCTTCCTGTAGCGCCCGCCTATAGCGAATGCGGCCCTTAGCGCAGTGTCACCTGGCGGCTCACCAGACCGGCCCGCGCACGACGCTCCTCGTTCGTCAGCGGGCTGTCGTCGGCGAGCGCCTTGGCCAGCCGCTCGGCGAACTCGGCGGCCGGCTTCTCGATCTCCGCGGCCTCCATCTCCTTGGGGAGGTCCCACACCGGGACGACCAGGCCGCAGGCCCGGAAGGCGCCGACGTAGCGGGTGTTCTCGCCGAGGTTGGACTGCTTGGCCGCGTGCAGGCGCGCCAGCGCGTCCATCAGCTTCTCCTCCTCGTACGGCATCACCCAGCGGAGGTGGCCCTTCTCGCGGATGCGCGTCCAGTACGCCGAGGGGACGGACTCCAGCTTCTTGGTCGGGTACGCGGCGGCGTTGGCGTGCTCCAGCGAGAGCTGCGCCTCGGCCGACACGTCCGCGCCCTCGATGATCCAGAAGGAGAAGTCCTCGTGGACGGTGATGTCCAGGCCGTCCCCGCTGGTGTCCAGCAGGTCCTTCAGGCGCGGCCCCTCGGCCGCCGGCGCCGCGGAGTCCACGACGGTGCCCGGCTCGCTGTCCAGGGCGCGCAGCAGGGCGTCGGCCAGGTCGCGGTCCGGGTCGCCGGAGGTGGCCAGCGTCTGGAGGGCCAGCATGATCTCGCCGGTGTCCCGGTGCACCGCCGGAGCGGCCATCGGCAGCACGGTGGCGAGGGTGACGGTGCGGCCGGCGTGCTCGCCGGCCAGCTTCAGCGGCGCGGTGGCGGCCGGGACCAGCTCGCGCATGGCCACGATGTCGGTCTCGCCGGGCAGGCCCTCGAACGGCCGCTTGTTGACCGTCGCCTCGCCGGCCTGCTGGTGCGCAGCGGCGGCCGCTTCGCGTCCGTGACAGGCCTTGTACCGGCGGCCGGAACCGCAGGGGCACGCCTCGCGGGCCCCGACGACGGGGATCTCGCCGTCCACGACCTTGACCGGCCCGGCTTTCACGGTCCTGCTCGACTTCTTGCCCATGCGTGCCGGCCCTTCCTTGCTGGGGTGATTGCTTCCGGGTCAGCCTAGTAGGCCCGGAGGGTGAGACGAGCCCACACGGCGAGTGACACCCTGCTACTGTCTGGTCATGCGCTCTTTCCCACAACAGTGGTGGTGGTCCGTCTCAGGCGGACCCCGGTAAAGCGCATCCACGCTCCCCAACCGGCCGCCTCACGAGGCGGCCGGTTTCGGTTTCTCTGAGAACTTCCTGGAGAACCCCGGTGGGCCTCACGGAGCGGCCTCTCCAGAGAGGCACCGCCATGGCACACCAGGAATCCCCAGGCTCTTTCCAGAGCTCCCTGCCAGACTTCCCGAGCCGTCTTCCGGACGGTCCGTTCGCGCTGATTCGGCGCGGCGCAGAGGCGGAGGTAGAGCTCCTCACCGGGCGTGTCTTTGAGCAGTTCCCCGCTTTGGCGGATCTCCCTACAGAGGACGCCGACGCGCTTCTCGTGCTCGTCCCCTATAGGCAGCTCGTGGAGCGCGGGGACGAGTGCCATGACGATCATGCGCCGTTGCTCGCCATGCGGATCACCGAACGTCGCCGATGCGCGGTCTCGCAGTTGCCGGCGGCGACAGCGCCGGTGCTGCGGGACGGGGCGTTCGATGTGGACGACGAGGCGTATGGCGCGTCGGTGAAGCGTGTGCTGGACGAGGAGATCGGTGCGGGCGAGGGGTCGAACTTCGTCCTGCGGCGGACGTTCGTCGGACACTGCGACTCCGCGCGGGAGACGGCGTATGGAGCGTTCTGCGCATTGCTGGAGAAGGAGCGGAACGCGTACTGGACGTTCCTCATCGACACCGGCGAGGGGCTGATGGTCGGCGCGACGCCGGAGCGGCACGTGTCGCTCGCCGACGGCGTCGCGGTGATGAACCCCATCAGCGGGACTCTGCGCGAGGTCCCCGCGACGGCCGCGCGGGAGCGCGTGGTGGCGTTCCTGGAGGACGCCAAGGAGCGCGACGAACTGGCGATGGTCGTGGACGAAGAGCTGAAGATGCTCGCCGAGGTGGGGAACATCGGCGGCCGGGTACGCGGGCCGTTCCTCAAGGAGATGGCGAACCTCGCGCACACGGAGTACTACATCGAGGCGCGCACGACGATGGACCCGCGCCTGATCCTGCGGACCACGATGTTCGCGCCGACCGCCACCGGCTCCCCGATCCGCAACGCGTTCCGCGTGATCAAGCGACACGAGCGCGGCGGCCGCGGCTACTACGCGGGGGTCGCGGCGCTGATCGAGCGCGACGCGGCGGGGGCGGCGTCGATGGACGCGCCGCTGCTGCTGCGGGTGGCGTACGTGGGAAACGACGGGACGGTGCGGGTGCCGGTCGGGGCGACGCTGGTGCGGGGGTCGGACCCGTACGAGGAGGTGCGGGAGACGTATGCGAAGGCCGCGGGGGTGCTGCGGGCTTTCGGGGTGAGCTTCGGGGCGCAGCTCGGCCTGGGCCAGGCCGCGCCGGCGGCCGGGGCAGGTGCTGGGTCGGCACGGACGGAGCCGTGGTCTGCGGACCCTGAGATCGCCGCGATCCTGGCGTCACGCAACGAGCACCTGTCGGCGTTCTGGCTGAACGAGCACGAGCCCGCGGACCTCGTCGACCCGGTCCTGGCCGGTCGCAAGGTACTGATCGTCGACAACGAGGACGCGTTCACGTCGATGCTGGCGGTGGAGCTGCGCGCCCTCGGCCTGGAGACCACCCGCGTAGCCCACGACGAGGTCCCGGACCACAGCGCCTACGACCTGATCCTGCTCGGCCCGGGGCCGGGCGACCCCCGCGACGCGACCTCACCCCGCATGACCAGCGTCCGCAACCTGGCCAAACTCCTCATCGACCACCGCACCCCCACCCTCGGCCTGTGCCTGGGCCACGAGGCCCTGGCCGCCGCCCTCGGCCTGGAACTGATCCGCCTGCCGACCCCGATGCAGGGCACGCAGGTGGAACTGGACCTGTTCGGCAGCAACGAGCGCGTCGCCTTCTACAACTCCTACGCGGCCCGCATGCCGGAATTCCTGGTCCTGGAGACAGTGGCCATCCCCGGCACGAACCTGACGGCGGCCCTGCGCGGCCCCTCGTTCACCGGCCTGCAGTTCCACCCCGAATCCGTGCTGACGACCGACGGCCTCGGCATCCTCGGGCGCGAGATCCGGCGGCTGCTCGACCGTTGAAGGACGCACGGGACAGTCGGGGACGGCGCGGTCGGTCGGGGGGCCGGTCGCGCCACCGCGCACGCATGAGCACACCTGCGAACGCACCAGCCCTCGCCCCGCATCCGAAGCACCACCGGTCATGGCGGCGCAACCGCACTGCGCCGCGTCGCCTGCGAAGCGAGTCAGCCCCCGCCCACAGCCGCCGCAGCCCGCACCGACTCAACCAGCCTGTGCCACAGATCCCGGCTGCGCCGCGTCGCTGCCAGCACTAGTGATCGCTCAACGCGCCGCGCCGCCTGCGAGGCAAGTCAGCCCTCGCCCCGAAGCCGCCGCCAGCCCGCGCCGCGTCACCAACCCGCGCTACCCCGCCCGCACCGCGCCGCCGCCCAGGCGAGTCAGCCCTCGCCCCGCGCCGGCGCGCCGCGTCCGGTCCCGCTCACATCTCCAGCCCTGCGCTGCTCCTCGCGCCCCTCAGGCCGCCGCCGTGCACCCCACTCGCGCTTCGGGGTACCGGGGCACCCACGCCGTATCCGAGCCCACCGTGTCCCCGTCGGGTCCGCCGCGGGCCTCGCCGAGGCGGGAGCCGCCCAGGCGGGTGGCTCGGCCGCGGATGCGGCCGGTGCCGGGCAGGTGCGTGGTCAGGGCCACGCGCATGCGGCGCCACCAGCGGCGGTCGTGGTCTTCCGGGGGTGGGGGCGCGGCGTGGCGGGCGTGGAGGCGGACTGCTGCCCAGACCGTTTTCGGGGCGCTGGGGTCCGTCGGGTCGAGCGGGGCTGCCGGGCCCGCTCCTGTGCGGTCCATTCCTGCCGCGTCGCGCAGGTATGGGGTGCTCGCCTCCGTCTCCGGCGCGTACCAGGGTTCCACGCCCCAGGCGTCCGCCAGGAGCCCCACAATGCCGAGTCCGCGGCCGTCCACCGCGGACTCGTCTACGTCGTCCAGGTCTGCCGCCACCAGATCCAGGCCCTCCAGACCCGGTTCCGGGGGTGGCGCGTGCCCCGGCTGCTGGCGGCCGCCGTCCGTCACGGCGATGCGCAGGACCTTGTCGTCCGCCATCCACCAGGCCACTCGGATGGTGCCGCCGGCCAGCGGCAGGGCGTGCCGCAGGGCGTTGCTCACCAGTTCCGAGAGGATCAGGACCGCGTCGTCCGCGGCCGGGGGTGCCACGCGCATCCGCTGGAGTGCGTCGGCCAGCGCGTGGCGGGCCGTACCGACGCTTTCGGGTGTGTACGGGAACTCGATCCCGCCCATGCCGCCCGCGGGTCTGGGCGCCGGGGCGCGCGTGACCGTTTGAGACGGACGTATTGATACCGATTCCCGGGGACTCTCCGGTTGCACCGACATGACGACCCCCACGGCTCCCTCCCTGCCGACGAGGAGCTACTCGCGGTAGATGCCCGGTTCGTCCTTGCGGAAAACGACAAAGTCAGGGTGAATCAGGGTTCAGCTCGATGACGCCATGGCGCGCCGTGGCCGGGGGCGCCGTGCCGTCGCGCCCCAGCCTGGCCAGGACCGCCTTGGGGCGGTTGGAGATGATCGCGTCCACTCCGAGTTCGACGCACAGGTCGATGTCCGAGGGCTGATCCACTGTCCAGACATGAACGCGATTTCCCATGGAGTGCACACGTTCCACGTATTCGGGATGGATTCGCAGAATATGGATTCCCGGTCCCGCGATCCGCACTCCGCGCGGCAATGACCCGTCGCGCAACCTCAACGGAACCCGGTCCAGAAGCAGCACGGTGTCCAGCGACGGCGCCAGCCGCCGGATCCGCCGCACCGACATCGCCGAGAACGACATCACCCGCACCGGCGAGCGCTCCCCCAGCCGGGGGTGCGCCAGCCCGAACCGGTCCAGCAGCGCCACCAGGTGCTCCTCGACCAGCCCGGCGTAGCGGGTCGGGTGCTTGGTCTCGATCGCCATCTCCACCCGGTTCGGGTGCCCCGTCACCAGCTCCAGCAGCCGCTCCAGGGTCAGCACCCGGTGCGCGCCCTCGCGCCGCAGGTCCGGGTACTCGGCGAACTCCTCGTCGGAGGCCGGCTGCTTCCAGGAGCCGAAGTCCAGCTGCCGCAGCTGCGCCAGCTCCAGCGTGGACACCACGCCGCGGCCGTTGGAGGTGCGGTTCACCCGGCGGTCGTGCACGCAGACCAGCTGCATGTCCGCGGTGAGGCGCACGTCACACTCCACGCCGTCCGCACCCTGCAGGAGCGCGGCCTCGTACGCGGCCAGCGTGTGCTCCGGCACGTCCTCGGAGGCGCCGCGGTGCGCGATCACCGGGATCTCCGCGGCGGTGCGGCGGGGGAGCGCCGGCCCGGAGGCACCGGCCCCGAGCGCGATGTGGGGCCGGGCCGCCGACACCGGCTCGGAGCGGCGCCGATCGGACGGACGGGGCTCTGGGCGGCGCAAAGATTGCACGTCTGGAATCTTTCCAGATGACCCCCGGAACCGCGCACCGGAGCCGTTCGGAAAAGGCAGGTGTTCAAATCGCTTTCACCGCGCCTTCAAACGACGGACATACTGGCTCACCAGACAGGGGGTCCCTTGTCGTATCGTCGTAGCGACGGACCATCCACCGATCGCCCATCATCAGGGGGACATATGAGCCAGCAGCCGTACGGACAGCCCGGTTACCAGCAGGGACCGCCGCCGCAGCAGCAACAGCAGTACGCGCCGCCGCCGCAGCAGCAGGGGTTCCAGCAGAACTTCCTGTGCGTGACCACGAACGACATACCGGGCTACCGCATCGACGCCGTCTACGGCGAGGTCTTCGGCCTCACCGTGCGCAGCCGCAACGCCTTCAGCCAGATGGGCGCGGGCCTGAAGTCGATGTTCGGCGGCGAGCTCAAGGGCATGACCAAGGCCCTGATGGACAGCCGCAACGACGTCATGCAGCGGATGATCCAGGAGGCGATGAACCGCGGCGCGAACGCGATCGTCGGCATGCGCTTCGACACCTCGGAGATGGGCGACGTCTGGACCGAGATCTGCGCCTACGGCACCGCGGTGACCATCAGCCGCCAGGCCTGATCCACCCCGGCGTCCCGCGGGCGCGGTCCCCGCTGCCGGGGCCCGCGCCCGACGCGTTTGCCCCAGGCGGCGCCGCGGTGGATATCGTGAGGCGGTGATCCGACGCTCGCTCACCGCGCTGGCCGCTGCCGCGGCCGCGGAGCTGTGCTGCGTCGCGGGCAGCTTCCTGCACGCGATACGCCTGGTCGGGCACGTCGAGGGCGTCTCGCTGCCGACCGTCCTGAGCTCGCGCCGGAACATGGCGCTCACCGCCTGGCGGGCCTCGCTGACCGCCGGCGACCGGCTGCTGTTCGCCGCCGTGGCGGTGCTGGCCGCGGCCCTGGTCCTCGCCGGGCCCTACCTGAAGCCGACATTCGGGCGGATCCGCACGCGAATCACCGGTGTTAGCAGGCAGCCCCGTGCATAGGAGATAATCTGCGACCATGGCCGAGCTCGTCTTCTTCACCGGAACCATGGACAGCGGCAAGTCGACCCTCGCCTTGCAACTCGACCACAACCACAACGCCCGGGGCCGGGCCGGGCTGATCTTCACCCGGGACGACCGCGCCGGGAGCGCCACCATCTCCAGCCGGCTGGGCCTGAAGGCCGCGGCGGTCGAGGTCGAGAACGGCACCGACCTGCTCAACCACGTGGTGCAGATGATGTCCTCCGGCGGCAAGGTGGACTACGTGGTCGCCGACGAGGCGCAGTTCTACACCGAGGACCACATCGAACAACTGGCGCGCATGGTCGACGAGCTGAGCATCGACGTCTACGCCTTCGGCATCACCACCGACTTCCGCACCCGCCTGTTCCCGGGCAGCAAGCGCCTGATCGAACTCGCCGACCGCATCGAGGTGCTCCAGGTCCAGACCCTGTGCTGGTGCGGCGCCCGGGCTACCCACAACGCCCGCACCGTCGGCGGCGAGATGGTCGTCGAGGGCGAGCAGGTGGTGGTCGGCGACACCGCGGTCGAGGACGAGATCGGGTACGAGGTCCTGTGCCGCCGGCACCATCGCCGCCGGCTGACCGCCTCGCGCTCGGGAGCGGCCTCGTTGAGCCCGGACACGCTGCCGTTCGGCACCGCCTGAGGCCCCCGAGCCGCTCGTGGGTTGTGAGAGACTTTCTGTTCACGAGCGCCAGGGGTGCTCCAGGAGGATTTGCCTAGTGGCCTAAGGCGTTGGTCTTGAAAACCAAAGTGGCGAGAGTCACCGTGGGTTCGAATCCCACATCCTCCGCTTGAAACAGGCTTTCGACCTGTGCTCTTACTCTTGGTAAGAAATGGCTTCGCGGAACGGACCGGCTCAGCGGTCCGGGCGGAAGCACAGGGGGACCGGATCCCGGGACCCCGCCCGCGGCATCGCGCACTGCACCCCCGCCACAAATCGGTTCCCCGCACCAGGATTCCGGCCGGTACGGTGCGAAGGGTGTTCTCTGAGGCCGTGGTTTCTCGCAGGCCTCTGACACCGTTCCGCCGACCGGAAGTGAGTGGCAGATGACCGACCGTACGACCTCCTGGCCTGATCGCCTCGCCGACCTTGCGCGGGAGCATGGCGTCGTCGGTGCTTCGCTGGCCGTCCTGCACCGCGACGAGATCGTCGTCGAGGCGGCGGGTCGATCACCAAGGTGTGGGTCGCGACCGTGGTCATGGCCCTGGTCGACGAGGGAGTCCTCGATCTGGACGCGCCGGTGGTCTCCCTACTGCCCGGGTTGCGGCTGCAGACCGACGAGCTGACCGCGGGCGTCACGATCCGCCACCTGCTGACCCACACCAGCGGAATCGACGGTGACCTGTTCGTCGACACCGGCCGGGGCGACGACTGCCTGGAGAAGTACGTGGCGCTCCTGGCCGATGCCGCGGCGGTGCACCCGCTCGGGCTGACGCACACGGTCACGCTGCCTGAGGAGGCGCTGCTCTTCCGGACCGCCGTCGGGCACGAGAGCCAGCACGGCGAAGCGCTCAAGGTGGTGCCGCGCTGGGGCCCGATGCGCTCGTCCGGCCCGGCCGGGCTGATCTGCTCGACGCCGCGCGAGGTGCTGACCTTCGCCAAACTGCACCTGGACGGCGGGGCGACCGCCGAGGGCGTCAAGATCCTGTCGCCGGAGAGCGCCGCCGCGATGCAGCGCCGCCAGATCGAGCTGCCGGGCCGGTACGGTGCCACCGGCTGGGGCCTGGGCTGGATGCTGGACGAGTGGGACGGCACGCCGGTCGTCGGCCACAACGGCGCGACGATAGGACAGAACGCCTTCCTGTCCATCCTTCCGGAGCACGGGCTCGCGATCTGCCTGGTGACCAACGGTGGCGACGTGCACGCGTTCCGCGGTGCCGTCTTCGGCGCGATCGCCGAGGAACTGGCCGGCGTCGCGATGAAGGCGGCGCCGATGCCGGCCGCCGAGCCGCTGCCCTTCGATCCAGCGGACTTCGTAGGCGTCTACGAGAAGGCCGGGGACCGCATCGAGATCGGCGACAACGAAGGCGTCCTGTCCGCGGTCTTCACCTCCACCGGCGAACTCGCCGACCTGTCACCCGAACCCGAGATCTGCGAAATGCGGCCCCTCGGGCCTGACGCCTTCGTCATCCAGTGGCCCGGGGAGTCCAACTGGGTGCCGATGACCTTCTATCAGCTCCCGAATGGGACGTCGTACCTCTATTGCTCGGCGCGGTCGATACCGAAGGTCGGTTGAAACCGCCGGAAACCACACGACCGGCGGCCCAAATGGCATACTTCATCGAGTCGAATCGCTGACCTGGTACCGGGAAAGCAAAATCTTGAGCTCGATGCCCCACCCTCCGCCGGAGCAGCAAGGTGCCAATGATGACGAAGCAGTTCCGTGAGGAAGACGTCGTCCAGGTCGAGGACGGCGTCCACGCCGTCTACGGCAGCGACGTCACGTGGGTGGTCGTGCGGTCCGGTGACAGCGCCACCCTGATCGACACCGGCTACCCGGCCGACCGTGCGAACCTGCTCGCTTCGCTGGAGCTGCTGAAGGTGGCGCCGGAGGCGCTGAGCGCGGTTCTGATCACGCACGCGCACAACGACCATCTCGGCTCGGCGGAGTGGCTGCGCGCCACCTACGGCGTTCCGGTCCTGATGCACCCCGAGGAGGTGCCGCACGCGCGGCGCGACTTCCTGGACCAGGTGTCCGTCGGGAAGGTGGCCGCGAACGCGTGGCGGCCGGGGGTGGTGCCGTGGGCGCTGCGGGCGCTGGGCAACGGCGGTACGGCGGACGTCGCGGTCGCCGAGCCGCAGGCCTTCCCGGCACCCGGCGCGTCCGGCGCACCCGGCACGCTCGACTTGCCCGGCTCGCCGGTGCCGCTGCACATCCCCGGCCACACCGCGGGGCACTGCGCGTATCTGTTGCCGGACAGCGGGATCGTGGTCGGCGGCGACGCCATCGCTACCGGGCATCCGACGTCCCGCCTCAAGGGCCCGCAGCTGCTGCCCACCATGTTCCACAAGGACCGGGAGCGTGCGCTGGCGGGATTGAGCGCGCTGGAGGAGACCGACGCCGAGGTGCTGGTTCCCGGGCACGGACCGGTGTACCGCGGCTCGGTACGTGAGGCTGTCAGGCTGGTGCGGGAACGCGGATAGTGCGGATAGTGCGTCGCCACAGCGATGTGGGAGATGATCCACAGCGACGTCGGGACGGCGGTGCTACTCGACAACCTGGTGGGGCTCGGGCTTAGGGAGAATCCCGTATAACCGGCCGGCTCCAGCTCCGACTCAGAGCGAGGCGACGGCCGTCCTGGCCGTCGCAAGATCCTGAGTCACCGTCGCCGCCGCCGCGTCGAGGGTCGCCTGCGGGGCCGCTCCCTGCTGGTACTGCACCGCGGTGGCGATCCACTTGCCGAGGTCGGACTTGGCATTCGCCATGTCGTCCGTCCACTTGTCGAAGGTGCCGCCGTGGTCGCCGCCGTAGGTTGCGGCGGCTTGGCGCGCGGCGTCCAAATACGTCGTGTCGCCCTCGGGATTCGGCGTCGTGCGGAACTTCACGAACAGCGCCGCCGGCGAGTTCGGGTCGCCGAAGGCTTGTCCGTATGCTGCGATGCCCGGGTAGCGGGTGTGGCCCACGATCTTCTGGCCGGACGTCAGCAGGTCCGCGTAGTGCTGGACCGACGCCAGCAGGATCTGGGTGCTCTTCGACGAATCCTTGGGAACCGCCGGGGCGGTGCCTCCGCCCGAGCCGCCAGAGTTCGTGTTCGCCCCACCGTCCGTCCCCGCGGCCGACTTCGGGCTGGAGCCGCCGAAGGCGCCGCACGAGGCCGCCAGCGCCAATATGACGACCACCGCGGCTATCCCGTACATCACCAACAGGCCCTGTTGCTGCCCCATGCCGAGCACCCGGCGCAACGGCCGGCCACGCCGGCCCCGGCCCGGATTCCAGTCAATCTTCGGCACGGGGAAAACCTATCGCCGGACAGCGGTTATTCACCAGGGAGTCAATACTCCGGACACCTCGGAGATGCGTGAAGAAGAGCCGATTATGAGAGTCAGATGAGACTGAACGTACCCCTTCACCTTCGCTTCAGTTACGAGCGACAATCTCTGGCGCCATGACCGATAGCCCGCGACTCCAAAAAGGAGTCTGGATAAACACCTCGCTCGCCGTGGTGGTAGCCGCCGGTGGAGCGGGCGCCTGGGCGCTGCTCGGCTCGTCGAACTCCGGCAAGTCCACCACCGGCCGTACCGTCGCCGTGCAACGCGGCAACGTGACCGCCCAGGTCTCGGCCTCCGGCAACGTCACCCTGCCGACCGAGTTGGACCTCGCGTTCACCGCCTCGGGCACGGTGACCGAGATCGACGTGAAGCCCGGCGACGTGGTGAAGGCCGGCCAGGTGCTGGCGAAGATCGACACCACGCAGGCCAACCAGCAGCTGACCTCGGCGCAGGCCCAGCTGACGACCGCGCAGGCCCAGCTGACCAAACTGCAGCAGGGCCAGACGCCGCAGCAGGCGGCGCTGGGCCAGCAGCAGCTGACCACGGCCGCGGACTCGCTGAGCGCCGCCAAGACCTCGTACTCCGACGCGCAGAACAGCATCTCCATCGACGCGCAGACACTGGCCTCGGCCGTGACGACGGCGCAGAACAACCTGTCCGCGGACCAGACGCTCCAGACCTCGGACTGCGCAGGCGGGACGGCCAAGGCCACCGCCTGTACCCAGGACACCAACAAGGTCGCGCAGGACACCAACGCGGTCACGACCGCCGAGAACGCCCAGAAGTCCGGCGCGCAGAAGGACACCCAGTCCCTGCACCAGGCGCAGGCTTCGCTGACGCAGGCTCAGAACTCCTACAACACGGCGGTGGACCAGCAGGCGGTCTCGGCCGCGCCGGCCACCCCGGACCAGATAGCCGCGGCCAACCAGTCCGTGGTCAACGCGCAGAACGCGCTCGCCACCGCCCAGAAGGGCGTCGCCGGCACCGTCATCACCGCGCCGCAGGCCGGGACGGTCCTGTCGGTCGGTGGCTCGGTGGGCGACACGGTGAGCGCCGGATCCACCTCGTCGACCTCGGCGGCGTCCTCGTCCAGCGGATCTACTGGGGGTTCCTCTGGGGGTTCGGCGAGCGGTTCCTCGGGATCGTCGAGCTCGTCCTCCTCCAGCGGCGCCAAGTCCGGCAGCAGCTTCGTGGTGCTCGGCAACATGAGCAGCCTGACGGTGCGCGCCGAGTTCGCCGAGACCGACGCCTCCAAGCTCAAGCCCGGCGAGAACGCGCAGGTCGCGATCAACGCGATCCCGGGCTCCTCGCTCACCGCGACCGTGCAGTCCGTGGACCCGACCTCGACCGTGGTGTCGAACGTCGTGGAGTACGGAGTCACGCTCCAGTTCACCTCCGGCCAGCAGGACCTGACGTCCCTGAAGCCGGGCCAGACCGCGTCGGTCTCGGTGGTCACCGACAACGTGACCAACGTGCTGTACGTGCCGTCCTCCTCGGTCACCACGCTCGCCGGCCAGAGCTTCGTGACGGTGGTCAGCGGCAAGACCCAGACGCAGACGCCGGTCCAGGTCGGCGTGGTCGGCGACACCACCACCGAGATCACCTCCGGGGTGAACGAGGGCGACCAGGTGCTGCTGTCCTCGCGCACCGGCAGCAGCAGCACCACCGGCACCCGGGGCGGCGGCCTGACCGGCGGCGGCTTCGGCGGCGGCGCGGGCGGCACGGGCGGGGCCGGCGGCGGCGGTCTGGGCGCCGGCGGCGGCGGACGGTTCGGAGGGTGACCGACATGAGCGGTTCGAACGGCCCGAAGCCGGTCATCGAGCTCGCCGACATCCGCAAGACCTACGGCATGGACGGCACCGCCGTCCATGCCCTGCGCGGCGTCAGCCTGACCGTCCCGACCGGCGACTACGTCGCGATCATGGGCGCCTCGGGCTCGGGCAAGTCGACGATGATGAACATCATCGGCTGCCTGGACGTTCCCACCTCCGGCCGCTACCTGCTGGACGGCATCGAGGTCGAGCACCTGTCGGACCGCCAGCTGGCGCTGGTCCGGAACCGCAAGATCGGCTTCGTCTTCCAGTCCTTCAACCTGCTGCCGCGCACCACCGCGCTGGACAACGTGGAGCTGCCGCTGGTGTACGCCGGCGTCGGCACCGCCGAGCGGCGCCAGCGGGCCCGCGCGGCGCTGGAGCTGGTCGGCCTCGGCGAGCGCCTGAACCACAAGCCGCAGGAGCTCTCCGGCGGCCAGCAGCAGCGGGTGGCCGTGGCCCGGGCGCTGGTCACCGCGCCCAGCCTGATCCTGGCCGACGAGCCCACCGGCAACCTGGACAGCACCTCCTCGGCCGACGTGATGGCCCTGTTCGACCGGTTGCACCGGGCCGGGCGCACCATCGTCCTGATCACCCACGAGCACGACATCGCCGAGCACGCCGAGCGCGCGATCCGGCTGATGGACGGGCAGATCGTCTCCGACGAGCGCAACGGCGAGCGCGGCTGGATCTCCGAACAGCACCGAGTGCAGCACGGGAGCGTCTGATGAGAATCCGCGAAGTCTTCCGGTTCGCCTTCGCCGGGTTGAAGGCCAACAAGCTGCGCTCGGCGCTGACCACGCTCGGCATCCTGATCGGGGTCGGCGCGGTCATCCTGCTGGTCGCGGTCGGCAAGGGCTCCGGCGCGCAGGTGCAGGCGAACATCGACAAGCTGGGCACGAACCTGCTGGAGGTCTCCCGGCAGGCCGGCGGCTTCGGCGCGCGCGCGTCCCGCAACACCGGGACGCAGAGCACTGTCTCGGCGCTCACCCTGGCCGACGCGCAGGCGCTGGTGGACCCGGTGAACGCCCCGGACGTGCTGGACGAGGCCCCGGTGGTGACCGCCTCGCCGACGGCGACCTACCAGGGCGCCACGCACCCGATCGCGCAGCTGGTCGGCACCTACCCGGCGTACCTGACGGCCACCAACTGGCAGATCGCCGAGGGCTCGTCGATCACCGACGACGACGTGAGCCAGGCCCGCAAGGTGATCGTGATCGGGCAGACGGTGGCCACCGACCTGTTCGGCACCGCGGACCCGGTGGGCCAGCAGGTGATGATCAACAGCGTCCCGTACAGCGTCGAGGGCGTGCTGCAGGCCAAGGGCTCCAGCGGCCTGCAGGACGCGGACGACTTCGCGATCGCGCCGCTGACCACCGTGCAGGACTCGCTGAGCGGCTTCGGGTCGCTGAGCCAGATCGTGGTGCAGGCCAAGTCGGCCGGCGCGACCACCGCGGCGCAGGACGAGATCACCTCGATCCTCACGGCGCGGCACCACCTGTCGGCCACCGCCTCGCCGGACTTCCGGGTCCTGAACCAGCAGTCGCTGCTGGCCACCTCCAGCTCCACCACGCACACCTTCACGGTGCTGCTGGGCGCGGTCGCGGCCATCTCGCTGCTGGTCGGCGGGATCGGGATCACCAACATCATGCTGGTCACGGTGACCGAGCGGACCCGGGAGATCGGCATCCGCAAGGCGCTGGGCGCCCCGCGCGCGGCGATCCTGGGCCAGTTCCTCATCGAGGCGGTGATGCTGTCGCTGATCGGCGGGGCGCTGGGGGTGGCCGCCGGGCTGATCGGCACCAGGTTCACGGTGGCCGGGGTGAAACCGGTGATCGTGCCGGCCTCGATCGCGCTGGCCTTCGCGGTGTCGGCGCTGATCGGGCTGTTCTTCGGATCGTTCCCGGCCAACCGCGCGGCCAAGCTGCACCCCATCCAGGCCCTGCGGCACGAGTAAGCCCCTCCTCCCGAGCCAGAAGTCCACGAACAGGAAGATTCGGAAGTCACTGATGTCTGAGAACCCCGGCGGCCAGCCCGCCAACAACAACGCAGAGTTCGAACTCCTTTCGCAGGCGCCGTCCGCACCGGACATCAGCGGACAGCTCAAGCCGGCCCGCAGCGGTGGCGGCGGCGGGATCCCGAAGGTGACGCTGGGCCTGATCGGCGCGGTGCTGCTGGCCGGCGGGTTCGTCGGCGGGATCGCGGTGGGCAAGCACAACAGCTCCTCGTCCTCCACGAACACCGCCGCCGGCACGAACCGGACCCGCACCGGCGGGTACGGCGGCGGCTTCGGGACCGGCGGCGCGACCGGCGGGACCGGAGGCACCGGAGGCACTGGGACCGGCGGCGCCCGGGGCGGGGCCGTCACCGGCACCGTCAGCGCGGTCAGCGGCACGACCATCACGATCACCGACAGCACCGGCAAGTCGGTGACGGTGGACACCAGCCCGCAGACCACCGTGACGATCGGCAAGACCGGCACGGTCGCGGACCTGACGACCGGGTCTCAGGTGACGGTGCTGGGCACTCCGGACAGTAGCGGGACCATCACGGCGCGTTCGGTTGTGAGCGGTATCACAGGCCTCGGCTTCGGCGGACGCGGCGGAAACCGTACTCCGGGTGGCACGCCGTCTTCGCCGGGTGGGTCAAACGGGTGATACTGGACGGGATGGACACCCGAGAATCCCGCAGCCTGCTGGTCGTCGACGACGACACCGAGATCCGTGACGCGATCGCCCGGGCCTTCCGCCTGCAGGGCTATCGCGTGCGCACCGCCGCCGGCGGCCTGGCCGCCCTGGAGCAGATCGCGGCCGACCCGCCGGACGCGATCGTGCTCGACGTGATGATGCCGGAGCTCGACGGGGTGGAGGTGTGCCGGCGCCTGCGCGGCGTCGGCGACCACACCCCGGTGCTGCTGCTGACCGCGCGCGACGCGGTCGGGGACCGGGTGGCCGGGCTCGACGCCGGCGCCGACGACTACCTGGTGAAGCCGTTCGCGCTGGCCGAGCTGCACGCCCGGATGCGGGCGCTGCTGCGGCGCGCCGAGTACGAGCCGGTGCCGGAGTCGGAGCGGCTGGTGTTCGAGGACCTGGAGCTGGACCCGGAGTCCCGGCTGGCGTACCGGAGCGGGCGCACGATCGAGCTCACGCGGACCGAGTTCGCGCTGCTGGAGCTGCTGATGCGCAACGCCGGGCGGGTGTTGCCGCGCGAGGTGATCTCCGACCGGATCTGGGGCTACGAGCTCGGGCCGGAGTCGAACTCGCTGGAGGTGTTCGTGTCCTGCATCCGGCGCAAGACGGAGGCGGGCGGCGAGGCGCGGCTGGTGCAGACCGTGCGGGGGTTCGGGTACACGTTGCGGGTGTCGGGGTGAAGTGGGGACGGCTTCGTCGGGGGAAGGGTTCCGGGGCTGAGGCCGGCGCCGGGGCCCGGTTCGCGGGTGCGGGTGTCGGTGCGAGCGGGGATACGTTCGCCTACACGGGGGTGGTGGGTGTCCCGGTCGCGGACCGCCGCGATCAGGGCTCTGAGAACGCCTCTGGTGTCGAGCCCGTTGAGAACGCCGAGAGCGGCTCTGCCGGGAAGCCTCAGCGCCGCTCCCCCTTGGCCGTCTGGCGCCGCACTCCGCTGCGGGCGCGGCTGGCCCTGGCCGCCACGATCGCGGTGGCGGCGGGCGTCGGCGGCGGCGTGGGGTTCGCTTATGTGGCCGTGCGGCACTCGCTGATCCAGCAGATCGACGACGGTTTGCAGGACCAGGGCACGGGTGCACAGAAGACGCTGCTCAACCGCCACTTCCCGCGCTACGACGTGGTCCGGAGCCGGAAGTTCGGCGACATCGAGACGAACGTCCAGTTCATCGACTCCACCGGACAACCGCTGCAGCCGAAGCTGCTGCCGCCGGCGGCGCCGCGCCAGCCTCCGCAGGTCGTGCTCACGCCCGCCCCGTCGGCCATGGTGCCGATCTCGGCGCAGGACGTCCAGGTCGCCGCCCAGACGATGGACAGCAACCTGTACTCCGGGACCATGAACGGCCAGCGTGTCCGGGTTCTGACGCTGTCCATCGGCAAGGGGCAGGCGATCCAGATCGACGCCCCGCTGACCGCGATGGACAAGCAGCTGTCGGCGCTCGGCTGGCAGCTGTTCGGCGCCGGCGCGGCGGGCATCGTGCTGGCCGCGGGCCTGGGCTGGCTGGTGACGCGCACCGCGCTGCGTCCGGTGGCCGAGCTGACCAGCACCGCCGAGCGCATCGCCGCCACCCACGACCTGGCGCACCGCATCCCGATAGACGGAGCGCCCGGCGAGCCCCGCGACGAGCTCGGCCGGCTGGCCGCGACCTTCAACAGCATGCTCGACGCGGTCCAGGAGGCCACCGACCGGCAGCGCCAGCTGGTCGCCGACGCCTCGCACGAGCTGCGCACCCCCCTCACCTCGCTGCGCACCAACGTCGAGGTGCTGGCGTACGCGCACCGGCTGGGCGAGGAGGACCGCGAGGCGCTGGTGTCCGGCATCATGTCCGGCCTGGACGACCTGACCACCCTGGTCAGCGACACGGTCGAACTGGCCCGCGGCGAGGAGCAGGCCGCGCTGTTCGAGGAGCTGCGCCTCGACCTGCTGGTCCAGCGCTGCGTGGACCGCGCCGCCGCGCACTGGCCGAAGGCGGTGTTCAAGCCGGAGCTGGACGAGAGCGTGGTGGTGGGCGTCACCGACCGCCTGGCCAAGGCGGTCCGCAACCTGCTGGACAACGCCGCGAAGTTCTCCCACGACGGTGGGCTGGTCGAGGTCCGCACCGCCGCCGGCGGCGACGGCACGGTCACCCTGACCGTCCGCGACCACGGCCCCGGCATCCCCGAGGCGGACCTCCCGCACGTCTTCGACCGCTTCTACCGCGCCGCCAGCGCCCGCGACCTGCCCGGCTCCGGCCTGGGACTGGCGATAGTGGCGCAGGTGGCCGTCGGCCACGGCGGCGGCGTGACGGCCGCCGGGGCGCAGGGCGGGGGCGCGGAGTTCCGGCTGACGCTGCCGGTGGCGGCGGCTTGGCGGTAGAGCAGCGGCTTGGCGGTAGGGCGGCTGCTGCGGGCGGTAGGGCAGCGGCTTAGCGGTAGGGCAGCGGCTGCGGGCGGCAGGACAGCGGCTTGGGCTTGGCGGTAGGGCAGCGGCTTGGCGGTAGGGCAGCTGCGGGCGCGGTACGGCACTGCGAGCCGGACTTTGGCGACGGCCCGAGGTAAATGGTGCGGCGGTGCGGTGCTACTGGTCCCGGTCAAGCAACTCGTAGCCGGTCCCCCGCGCCCGCCGTGCCCACACCGCGTCGCCGCCGACCTCCCACCATCCCTGCTCCCGCAGCGTGTAGCGCGACACCTTCTCGGTGGCCGTGGTCGTCAGGGCCTCGGTAATGCGGATGAAGCGCGGGGCCATCTTCGTGCCCAGATCCGCTTGCCCGGCAAGGAAATCCGCGAACTTCGCCGGGTCGAAGACCGCACCCTGCCTCAGCACCAGCGCGCACATCACCGCGTCGCCGGTGACCTCGTCGGGGACCGCGTAGGCCGCGACCGCCTCGACCGGGGCCCAGCGGGCGAGGATCGCCTCCAGGAGCGCCACGGAGATGTTCTCGCCGTCCACGCGCATACGGTCGGCTTTGCGGGCCGCGAAGTAGAGCCAGCCGTCGGTGTCGGCGTAGAACAGGTCGCCGCTGCGGTAGCGGCCTTCGGAATAGCGTTCGGCATCGGCGGCGGGGTTGTTCCAGTAGCCGGTGAAGCCGCCGGGGCCGGTGCCGACGAGTTCGCCGATCGCGGCGGCCCCGTTCAGGAGGCGGCCCGCGGCGTCGAACTCGGCCGGCGGGCAGGGGTCGCCGGTTTCCAGGTTCACGATCGACAGCGTCTCGTCGGTGCGGCCGACGGCGGCGCCGCGGGCCAGGACCGCGGCTGGGAAGGTGCGCGGGGCGACGACGTTGATGCCGCCCTCGGACGCCCCGTAGCCCTCCGACAGGTGGCAGCCGAAGCGCCGTTCGAAGCGTTCGCGGTCCAGGGGGCCGGCCTCGGTGCCGAAGCCGGCACGCAGCGGGTTGTCGGCGTCGTCGGGGTGCTCCGGGGTGGCCAGGATGTAGGAGATCGCGCGGCCGACGTAGGTGAAGTACGTGGCCTGGTACTCGCGCACGTCGGGCAGGAAGCCGGAGGCCGAGAAGCGCTCGCGCAGTGCCACGGCCGCCCCGGCGACCAGTGCCGGGCCCCAGTTCGCCAGGATCGCGTTGCCGTGGAACATCGGCATCGGGATGTAGCAGACGTCGGACGCCGTCAGGTCGTAGCGCTCGGCCATCGCCTTCCCGGACGCCGCGACGCGCCCCTGCACGCACGTCACCGCCTTCGGCGCGCCGGTCGAGCCGGAGGTGAAGTACAGCAGCAGCCGGGTGTCCTCGGCGACCGGGGCGACCGGCTTGACGTCCGCGACGGTCACGCCCCGGTACGGCTCCAGCGCCGCGCGGTAGTCGGGCTCGTCCACGACCAGCAGCGGCAGCGCCTCCAGGCCCAGCCCCGCCAACAGCGGCAGGTGCGAGCGCGACGTCACCAGCAGCTCACACTCCGCGTGCCGGACGTCCCGCGCCAGCTCGGCGCCACGCCGCGTGGGGTTCACGCCGACCAGCGCCGCCCCGGCGAGCGCGGCGGCGGAGAGCCAGAACGCGAACTCGTCGGTGTTGCCCAGCAGCACTCCGATATGCGGCTGCATACCCGGCCGATGCCGGTCGCCGAACAGCGCGGCCCTGGTGGCGGCCTGCGCCGCGATCTCCGCGTGCTGATACCGCAGACCGTCCGGGCCGAGCAGCCCGACACCGCCGTGCTGGGACTGAACGCCGATCAACTCCGCGACCGTGGCCATGCCGCGTATAGAAGGCCATCCCGCGTGAGGCCGCAAGAGGTTACCCTGAGTGTGTGGACGTGAACGTATCGGCAACGGTCAAAGTCCGGGTCACGGTCGATGCCGAGAAATGGGCGGCGGCCAGCGGGGTGGAGGCGGTACAGGCCAGCGCGTCGCTGGCCACCGCGCTCAGCGAGGCGCTGGAACGCTTCTCCGATCTGGTGCCCGAGGTGGACGAGGTCGGCGGGCAGACCTGGGTCGAGAAGCTGACCTGGACGGCTTCCACCACCAGCCCCGCGCTCCCCTCCTGAACCGGTCGCCCCGCGCCGCCCGGAGCCGCGCCGCCCGGAACCGTCCCGCGCCGCGCCACCCACCGGCCGGGCGATGATGGTAGGGATAACCGGGGGTTGAAGTTCCGTGGCCGCACCGTGGGCGGCCGAGTCATGATCGGCGAAGCTTTTCCCATGAAGCGTTTCCTGTTGAGCCCGGTGTCGGCGCGCACCGCCCGCCAGTACCTGTACGCCCTGGTGTGCTCCCCGCTCGGGATCGCGGGCTTCGTCTACGTGGTGGTCACGCTGGCCGTCGGCGGCGCGTTGTCCTTCACGTTCGTCGGCCTGCCCCTGATCGCCACCGCGATCTACCTGGCCAAGAAGTACGGCGGGTTCCAGCGCGGCCTGGCGCGCAAGCTGCTCGGCGTCGAGATCGAGGCGCCGCGCCCGAACGCCCGCTGGCACACCGCGCACGGGCTGCTGGCCAAGCTTGGCGCGGCCCTGGGCGACCTGGCGGCCTGGCGTTCGCAGGTCTACCTGCTGCTGCGCGCGCCGCTGGGCGTCGCGTACATCATGACGCTGGGGCTGGGCCTGGTCGAGGGCGTGGTCCTGGTCACCTATCCGATCTGGTGGGCGCTGTTCGACCCGAAGAACACGGACAGCCACGGCGTCGTGCACCACGCGGCCATGCAGATCGGCGACGGCTTCTACATCGAGACCTGGCCGCGGGCCCTGCTGGTCACGGCAGTCGGCCTGGTGTGGATCCTCGCCGCGGTCTGGATCCTCAAGTTCTGGATCTGGCTGGACACCCTGCTGATGGCGGCGCTGCTCGGCCCGACGAGCAGCGAGCGCCGGGTCGAGGAGCTGACCGTGAGCCGCGCGCACGCCGTGGACGACTCCGCGGCGCGGCTGCGCCGGATCGAACGCGACCTGCACGACGGCGCGCAGGCCCAGCTGGTCGCGCTGGCGATGCAGCTCGGCGAGGCGAAGGAGAACCTGGACGCCGGCGGCGGCGACGTGGACCTGGTCGAGACCCGGGCCCTGATCGACACCGCGCACCGCAACGCCAAGCAGGCCATCAACGAACTGCGCGACCTGGCCCGCGGCATCCACCCGGCGGCGCTGGACAACGGCCTGCGGGACGCGCTGGGCACGCTGGCGGCGCGCTCGGCGATGCCGGTGACGGTGAACGTCGCGCTGGGCGAGCGGCCGGACCGGGCGATCGAGACCATCGCCTACTTCTGCGCCGCGGAGCTGCTGACGAACGCCGCCAAGCACGGCGCACCGACCCGCGCCGCGCTGTCGGTGGTGCAGGAGGACGGCAGGCTGACGCTCACCGTCGAGGACGACGGCCGGGGCGGCGCGCAGGTCGGCTACGGCGGCGGGCTGGCCGGGCTGCTGGACCGGGTGCGCACGGTGGACGGCTCGCTGGCCGTGGACAGCCCGGTCGGCGGTCCGACGCTGGTGATCGTGAAGCTGCCGATGCACGTGTAGCGCGCGTGTGAGGCGCGGCGGCCGGGCCTGGCGCGGCCCGGCCGCCGCCGCACGCTTCGGCTATCTTCGGGGTGGTCCAGGACCACCGCCGAAGGAGAAGACCCCCGTGCGCATCATGATCGCCGAAGACTCCGCAATCCTGCGGGACGGCCTGGTCCAGATCCTCACCAAGCGCGGCCACGACGTCCCGGCCGCCGTCCCGAACGCCGACGAGCTGCTGGCCGCGGTCGCCACCGACGTCCCGGACGCGGTCGTCATGGACATCCGGATGCCGCCGACGCACACCGACGAAGGCCTGCGCGCCGCGCTGGAGCTGCGCAAGAGCCACCCGAAGGTCGGCGTGCTGCTGTTCTCGCAGTACGTGGAGACCCGCTACGCCCGCGACCTGTTCGGCGGCAAGGTCTCCGGCGTCGGATACCTGCTCAAGGAGCGCGTCGCCGACGTCAGCGAGTTCGTCGAGGCACTGACCAAGATCGCGGCCGGCGGCACGGTCCTGGACCCGGAGGTCGTGGTCCAGCTCCTCGGCTCCCGGCCCACCGACGCCCTGACCGCCCGCGAGCGCGAGGTGCTGGGCCTGATGGCCGAGGGCCGGTCGAACGCCGCGATCGGCAAGCAGCTGGTGCTCGCCGACAGCTCGGTGGAGAAGCACATCAGCAACATCTTCACGAAGCTGGGGCTGCCGCCGGCGGACGAGGACCACCGGCGGGTGCTGGCGGTGCTGACGTATCTGGGGGTTACGCGGTAGCGACGGTGGCGGCAGCGGCTGGCCGCTCGCTGATCGGCACGCCAGTTTCATTGTGTTATGAGGCATTCGCCCCTGATCCGAGTATCGGCGAGCCCTCTGACAGCCGGATGCGGGGTCGCGGTCGGCCTGGCGCCGACACAGTGCCCGTTCGTTCAGTGCCCGTTCGTTCAGTGCCCGTTCGTCGCGGACGACGTGGGCCCCGCCGTCACCGAAGGAGCCGATGACGGCACCGGCGCCCCACTCGCAGCTGTCACCGAACTCCACAGCTGGGCGTACCACGCGCTGGAACCCTCCGACGGCCCCAGCGTCCCGTCCGGGCCGCCGGTCGCCGCGTCGCCCGCGCCGAGCAGCCGCAGGCCGGTCTCACCGGGGAACACGTAGTGCAGCCGGAGGCGGGCCTGGATCTTGACGTAGTCCGGGTCCTGCCACTGCGCCAGCTGCTGCCGCAGCTGCTCGACCCCGGCGCGCTTCTCCGAGTTCTGCTGCTTGAGCTGGTCGATCTGCGAACCCTGCGAGAAGTACTGCTGCAACGGGTACGCCAGCGCCAGGACCAGTGCGCAGAGCACGAGCATCAGGATCGCCGCGCGCGCCGTGTAGCGCGTGCGCTTCTTGCCGGCGCCGCCAGAGCCTCCATCGCCGGAGGAACGCGAAGATCCCGACGCAGCATCCTGCCGCTGCGTCGGGACCGCGCTCAGGCGCCGAGGCGCCGGCTCTGAGCCTGCCGACTTCATGCCTGCGACGATACCGCCTGCCGGTCAGGGCGGGTGGTACCGGCGGGCGGTCCGGGTGTTGGCCCGCCCGGGCCCGGGCCCCGGCTCAGCTGTCAGCCCTGTCAGCCCTCGTGCGTGAACCGCGGGAAGGCCGAGCGGCCCGCGTAGCGCGCGGCGTCGTCCAGCTCCTCCTCGATGCGCAGCAGCTGGTTGTACTTGGCGACGCGGTCCGAGCGGGCCGGGGCGCCGGTCTTGATCTGGCCGCAGTCCACCGCGACGGCCAGGTCGGCGATCGTGGTGTCCTCGGTCTCGCCGGAGCGGTGCGACATCATGCAGCGGTAGCCGTTGCGGTGCGCCAGCTGCACGGCGTCGAAGGTCTCGGTCAGGGTGCCGATCTGGTTCACCTTCACCAGCAGCGCGTTGGCCTGGCCGCCGGCGATGCCGCGGGCCAGCCGCTCGGGGTTGGTGACGAACAGGTCGTCGCCGACGATCTGGACCTTGGCGCCCAGGCGGTCGGTGAGGATCTTCCAGCCCTCCCAGTCGTCCTCGAACAGCGGGTCCTCGATGGACACCAGCGGGTAGGCGTCGACCAGCTCGGCGTAGTACTCGGTCATCTCCGTGGCGGTGCGGGTCTTGCCCTCGAACTGGTAGGCACCGTCCTTGTAGAACTCCGACGCCGCGACGTCCAGCGCCAGCGCGATGTCCCGGCCGGGGACGTAGCCGGCCTTCTCGATCGCCACCTTGATCAGGTCCAGCGCGTCGCGGTTGGACGGCAGGTTCGGCGCGAAGCCGCCCTCGTCGCCCAGGCCCGTGGCCAGACCCTGCTCCTTCAGCACCGACTTCAGCGCGTGGTAGACCTCCGCGCCCCAGCGCAGCGCCTCGCGGAAGCTGCCCGCGCCGATCGGCGCGATCATGAACTCCTGGATGTCCACGTTGGAGTCCGCGTGCGCGCCGCCGTTGAGGATGTTCATCATCGGCACCGGCAGCGTGTGCGCGTTCGGACCGCCGAGGTAGCGGAACAGCGGCAGCTCGGCAGACTCCGCGGCGGCCTTGGCGACCGCCAGCGAGACGCCGAGGATCGCGTTGGCGCCCAGGCGGGCCTTGTTCGGCGTGGCGTCCAGGTCGATCATGGCCTGGTCGATCAGCCGCTGGTCGGAGGCGTCCTCGCCGACCACGGCGGGGTAGATCTCGTCCAGCACTCCCTGCACGGCCCGCTCGACGCCCTTGCCGCCGTAGCGGGCCGGGTCGCCGTCGCGCAGCTCGACGGCCTCGAACGCGCCGGTGGAGGCACCCGAGGGGACCGCCGCGCGGGCGAAGCTGCCGTCTTCGAGAAGCACCTCGACCTCGACGGTCGGGTTGCCGCGCGAGTCCAGGATCTCCCGCGCGTTGATGGCTTCGATGGACGCCACGTCGCATCTCTCCTTCAGCTCTGATGGTTTCGCCTCCAGAGCCTATCCCTCGGCAGGCAGAGGTCCTTGCTCCGCAGGGTCAAGGAGTGAGACGGAGCCCACACGGCACCCAGCGTTCGCTGGATTTTCCCCTGGCTGGTACCCAACAGACGTGCTCGCGGCGCGCGTACCGCACAGACGTGCTGAAGCCGGCATTCACTCGGGCCACCATCCGCCCGACAGTAGGGTCACCCCCATCGGAATCCCGGACCGGTTCCCCGATGCTGGACCTATGATCACGACTGTGGGAGCCCAGGTCGCCAGCCGACGCGATGACGACCCCGCGCCGCTACTCGGCCCCGGGGAACTGCTGAAAGGCCCGTTCACCGGGCGCGCCCTGCGCCAGCAGGGCTACCTGCTCGGCTCGTTCGGCGTCGCCTTCTTCCAGGTGCTGTGGATGACCGTGGCGCTGACCGTCGGCGGCCCGCTGGTCCTGGTCTTCATCGGCCTGCCGCTGCTGCTGGCCGCGGTGGCGGGCCTGCGCCGGGCCAGCCGCAAGGAGCGGCAGCGGATCCTGAACCTCACCGGCGAGCACGTGCCGACGCCGTACCGGGAGCCCGGCCCGACCGGCAACGTGCTGCAGCGGCTGCTGGGCCACGTCTCGGACCCGGCGACCTGGCGCGACCTGGTCCACCTGCTGGTCTCGGCGACGCTCGGCGCCGGCTGGTTCACCGTCGTCGTGACCACCTGGACGATGATCCTCGGCGGCCTGTCCCTGCCCTTCTGGTACACCGCCCTGCCGCACCACCGCATCCCGCTGATGCACGTCAACGGCAGCGAGTACTACATCAGCACCCTGCCGGCCGTCGTCACCTTCGCCGCCATCGCGGTGGTCTTCGCCTGGTTCGTCGGCCCGACCCTGCTGGAGCTCGGGACCCGCACGCAGACCGGTCTGGGCCGCGCGCTGCTCGGCCTGAGCCGCCCCGAGCTGGACCGCCGGGAGGCGGCCCTGCGCACCACCCGCAGCCAGGCCGTCAGCGCCGCCGAGGCCGAGCGCCGCCGCATCGAGCGCGATCTGCACGACGGCGCCCAGCAGCGCCTGGTCGCCCTGGCGATGGACCTGGGCCGCGCCAAGTCGAAGCTGAAGACCGGCGACGAGGCCGACTCCGCGGCCGCCGCGCAGCTCGTCGCCGAGGCGCACGAAGGCGTGAAGCTGGCCCTGAGCGAACTGCGCGACCTGGCCCGCGGCATCCACCCCGCGGTGCTGACCGACCGCGGCCTGGACGCGGCGCTGTCCGCGCTGGCCGGCCGCTCCCCGATCCCGGTCGAGGTGGACGCCGCCCTGCCGTGGCGCCCCAGCCCGGAAGTGGAGTCCGCGGCCTACTTCGTCGCCTCCGAGGCCCTGGCCAACATGGCCAAGCACGCCCACGCCACCCGCGCCTGGATCGACCTGGACGTGCGCGACGGCCGCCTCCGGATGAGCATCGGCGACAACGGCGTCGGCGGCGCCGAGGCCCAGCCCGGCGGCGGGCTGGCCGGTCTGTCCGACCGCATCGCGCCTCTTGATGGCATCCTGTCGGTGAGCAGCCCGATCGGCGGACCGACACAGATCATCATGGAGATGCCATGCCCGAAGCCATCCGCGTCCTGATCGCCGAAGACGCGGTCCTGCTCCGCGAGGGCCTGGCCAGGCTCCTCGCGGATTCGGGGTTCGACGTCGTGGCCAAGGTCGACGACGGCAAGGGCATGGTCGAGGCCGCCGACGCCCTGAAGCCGGACGTGATCGTCGCCGACGTCCGCATGCCCCCGAGCTTCACCGACGAGGGCCTGCGCGCGGCGGTGGAGGTCCGGGCCAAGTACCCCGACATGGCCGTGCTGGTCTTCAGCCAGGCCGTCGAGGCCGCCTACGCCCAGGAGCTGTTCTCCAGCAGCGCCAACGGTCTCGGCTACCTCCTGAAGGAACGCGTGGCCGAGGTCGAGGAGTTCGTGGACGCCCTCAAGCGCGTCGCGGCCGGCGGCACGGCCCTGGACCCGGAGGTCGTGGCGCAGCTCCTCGGCCGCCGCAAGAAGAACGACCCGCTGGAGACGCTCACGCCGCGCGAGCGCGAGGTGCTGGGGCTGATGGCCGAGGGCCGTTCCAACTCGGCGATCGCGGCCGGGCTGTTCGTCACCGAGAAGGCCGTGGAGAAGCACACCTCGAGCATCTTCACCAAGCTCGACCTCACCCCGGCGGCGGAGGACCACCGCCGGGTGATGGCGGTCCTCCGCTACCTGAACGTCTAGGACGGATCCCGGGGGAAGCCAGCCGGCTACGCCGCGATCAGCTCCCTGAGATACCTCGCGGCGGGCGAGCCGTGCCCCAGCACCGCGTCGTGCAGCTCCCGCTCCGACCATTCTGGATGCTCCGCGCGCAGATCGCGGACCAGGTCGGAGACCTCGACGTAGCCCACGTAGTAGGTGGACAGCTGCGAGCTGGTCAGCAGGGCCCGGCGCCACTTGCCCGCGGCCTCGCCGTCCTCCTGGAACCCGCGCTCCGTCATCAGCTTCATGGCCTCGTCCTCGGTCATGCCGTGGCAGTGGACGCGGCCGTCGAGGATCGTGTTGATGATCATCCGCAGCTGCATCTTCAGCTGCTGCATCCGCACCGCGCGCGGATCGCCGTCGCCGGGATAGCCGTGACGCGCCATCAGTTCTTCGGCGTAGACGGCCCAGCCCTCGACGAACGACCCGGACCACAGCGCCGCGCGCACCGGGGTCGGCGCCTGCTGGCGCCGCGAGTGCTGCAGCTGCAACAGGTGCCCCGGCATGGCCTCGTGGACCATCAGGTTGTGCAGCATGTGCAGGTTGTACTCGCGGAAGAACGAGTCGACGCGCTCCTGCGTCCAGTCCGCGGGCGTCGGCGAGATCGCCAGGATCGTCTGCACGTCCGCCTGCTCCAGCGGCCCGGGCGGATCGCAGTAGGCCACCGCCACGCCGCGCTGCACTTCCGGCATCGCGGCGACTTCATAAGGGTCCGAATACACGGTGACCAGCTCGTGCTCCCGTACGAAGTCGAACTGCTTCAGCAGCGCCTGCCGGCTGTATTCGAGGATGGTCTCGTTGTCCGGCGCGGCTTCGGCGAGGCGGTTCAGCACGCGCCGCACCAACGCCGAGCGTTCGGCGTCGTCTGAGGGCGCTGCGACGCCCTCATAGTCCGCCGCGGCCTCGACGATCTCCGCGGAGACCCGGTCGAGATCGGCCTCGGCCCGGGCCAGGATCGCGGCCGCGTCCGACTCCGCGTCGAGGCTCAGCGACAGCTTGCGGGCGAACAGTTCGGCGCCGATGCGCGGATCGCGGAACTCTTCCTTCCCGGCATCGCCGGCCGCCAGCCGTTCCTTCAGCCACGCGATGTGCTCCCCGAGCGCCGCCAACGCGGCCGGCCGCACGGCGTCGATCGCCGCCCGCGCCTCGGAAACGTCCCCCGAGGCCGCCTCGATCGCCGCGTCCAGCTCGCCGCCGATCAGATCGACGGTGCCCTGGAACTGCCCGATCGCCAGCTCCACGTGGATCCGCGACAACTGCTTGCCCGCGAGCAGAGAACGGTTGTCGGCGAGCGTCGAGGCCACCTGCTCCAGCCGGCTCGCGAAAGCCGCCAGCCGCTGCGCCGCCGGCGCGTAGTCGCGCGCGAGCAGCGTGTACAACGCGACGCCGGGGTTGGCCGCGGCCGGCTTCCACTCGTCCTCGCGCAGCTCGTCGATCAGAAACCGTTGCGCCGCCACGTGATTGGCCAGGATCGCGGCGTCCACCCGGTTCGCCGCCGACAGCCCGGATCCGTCCCGCTCGACCTGCTCGACCAGCTCAGCCAGGTCCGCGGCCCGGCCGGCCAGCCACGCCGACTCGGCCGCCAGCCCGCCGGCGGACCGGTCGGGCAACTCCGCGTCGTACTCGTGCAGGCCTAGGCTTCCGGCCCAGTCCGGATTCCGGCGGCACAGCCCGTCCAGGATGTCGGCGGCCAGTGCCTCGAAGCGTGCGTCAGGGGTATCTGCCATTCTCCGACGATAGAGGACCGTTCACTTTTGAGATCGGCGCAGAGTCTGCACGTCTGTCATCAGTACTGCATATGCTGTGACCATGTCTTCTCAGCCGCCTTGGGAGACCCAGATCCAGCCGGGCTGGGGATCCCAGCCTCAGCCGCCGGAGCAGCCGCAGCAAGCGCCGCAGCAGCCCCAGCAGGGCGGTGGCTGGAACCAGGGTCCTTACGTGCCGCCGCCGCAGCAGCCGATGCCGCAGCAGGGCCCGCCGCCGCAGCAGGTGCCGCAGCCGGGTCCCGGCCAGTATCCGCAGTTCACGATGCAGCCGCCGCCCCCGCAGTTCACGCCGCCGCAGCTGCCCGGCGTGCCGTTCCCGGGCGACGCGCCGCCGCCGAAGAAGAACCCCGCTGTCCGGGTCGTCGCGATCGTCCTCGGGGTAATCCTGCTCGTCGGCGGCGCCGGCGGCATCTACCTGATGACCAAGGGCGGCAAGAGCACCCCCAAGGCGCAGACCACCCCGACCGCGGTGGACACCACCGCGTCGACCCCGACGACTCCCGCGACGACGGGCTCCTCGTCGTTCCCGGACAACAGCTACACCGGCTCGGCGGCCCCGCCGGCCTCGGCCTCCTCGCCGGCCGGCGGCGCGAGCCTGGACAGCGCGGCCACCGACAAGACCCCGTTCACCGCGGACGCGCTGGTGGCCAAGTCGTTCACCGACGACAAGAACGTGACCTACGCGCTCAAGTTCGCCCAGCCGCAGCCGTGCGCCAAGATCGGCGACGCGGTGGTGGCGACCATCGTGCGCTCCGTGGACTGCACGGACTTCATGGCCGCGTCCTGGATCGACCCGGCCAACAACCGGATCGTCGTCAGCGCGATGGTGATCCCGTACCCGGACGCCGCCACGGCCGCGGCGATCTACAAGAAGCTGAGCGCCACGCACACCGGCGACTACGCGCAGTGGTGCCCGCCGGCCGGCCAGCCCGGCGCCGACACCTGCACGAAGCTCGCCAAGGGCGGGACCTTCACCCGCGAGGGCAAGTTCGGCAGCTTCCACCGTTACGTGCTGATCACCACGGCGGTCTACGCCGACCTGCGCAACGACAACAGCCAGAAGGACTGGCTGACGTCCGCCGCGCACGGCGCGTTCCAGAACACCCTGCCGGGGCAGTGATCCCGCGCGACCGACTCGACCGATTCGACCGACTCGGGGCGCGCTACCGGAAGCAGGCAGCACTGAAGGGCCTCTCGCGTACCGCGGGAGGCCCCAGGTCTTTCAGGCGGCGCGCTGCGGACCGCTCAGCTGGCGTTGGCCTGCTTGTGAGTCTCGTCGGCGACGGAGGACGGGCTGCCGACGTTCTCGACCGCGGGCGTGACGCGCGCGGCCTCGCTGGCCTGCTTGGCAACCTCCTCGGTCTCCTTCTGGCTCTGCCGCATCTCGGACTTGAAGATCCGCAGCGACTGGCCGACCGAGCGGGCCATGTCCGGCATCTTCTTCGCCCCGAACAGCAGGAACAGAATTACGAGCAGCACAATCACGTGCCACGGCTGGAGTTCACCGAACATGGTGGATTCTCTTCTCCCTGTTAGCTACCGGTCATGAGGAGAAGTCGGCCGGTCCGCTTCGCCTACCACGTTCAGACTAACCCGGCACCCCTACCCCCTGGCTAGCTCCGCCTCGGCCGTAATGATGCGGTCACGGTACCTTCGCGCAGCCGTACGCAGAGCTTCTTCCGGATCCCAGCCCGCCGAAACCGCCTCGACCGCCGTCGCCAACAGCAGTTCGCCCAGTTCGTCGGCGGTTTCCGGGAGCTCCGGCGGGGCGCCGACCGGGACCGCGAGGCCGGATTTGCGGACCCGGCCGGCCAGCTTCGCGGCGAGCGCCAGCGCCGGCTGGGACATCGGAACACCCTCGGTCACCGAGTCGCGCTGCTTCTCCTCGGCCTTGTTCCGCTCCCAGTTCGCCGCGACCTCCTCGGCGCCGGAGACCTCGGCGTCGCCGAAGACGTGGGGGTGGCGGCGGATCATCTTGGCGACGATGCCGTCGGCGACGTCGTCGACCGAGAACGGATCCGCCTCGTGTTCCTCGGCGATCCTCGAGTGGAACACCACCTGCAGCAGGACGTCGCCGAGTTCCTCGCGCAGCGCGTCACGGCCGGGGCCCGGCGTCAGGGGGTCGCCGTCCTCGATCGTCTCGACGGTCTCGTAGGCCTCTTCCAGGAGGTACTTCTTGAGCGAGGCGTGGGTCTGTTCGGCGTCCCAGGGGCAGCCGCCCGGGGAGCGCAGCCGGTTCATGACGTCCACGAGGTCGAGCAGATGCGCGCCGGGCAGGTCGTAGGAGCCGGGCAGGACCTCGAGATCGGGCAGCGCGGCGGACGGCGCCTGCACCAGACGGTTCCCGAGCGCCACCGCCATCTCCTCGTCGAACTCCTCGTCCTCGGCGAGCCAGACGACCGTGCGGGCCGGTGTGGCGGCCTCCAGCAGGCGTTCGGCGGCCATCGCCGGGCTGTGGTCCGGGAGTGCCACCACGGCGCCGGTGGCCTGTTCCACGTACGGGATGTGCGGGTGGTCGGCGTCGCCGGCGAAGACCACGTCCGCCTCGCGCAGCACCTCCCACGCCGGCCAGGACAGCAGGCCGAGCGCGACGCGCGGGGAGGTGGCGAGGAAGACGATGCGGCCGGCCGGCGGCGGGGCTTCGGTCATGGAGTAGATCGTAGGCGGGGCCGCGGGTCGAAGCCGCTGAGATCGGTCTCGAGGAGGGCGAAGGCGCGCTGCGCGGCGGCGCCGAGTGTTTCGACCATCTCCAGGCCCTCCAAGCCGTCCAGCAACAGCTTCCGGGCCGTGAAGTACAGGATCCGGTAGACGCCGGAGATCTGTGCGGCCACCACGCGCGCCGTGAGTTCTTCGCCGGGCTCGACGAGCGCCACGAGTTCGTCGGCCAGCACCTGCTCCGCCTCGACCTGGATCTGCCGCTCCCGGGCGGAGAGCGCCGGGCTGTCCAGGACCATGCGCGCGAAGCGGACCCCGAGGTGCCCGAGCGTCGGGTCGTGCGCGGCCAGGCGCTGGGCGTAGTCGCGCCGGGCCGCGGCGAGGACGGATTCGCCCTCGGGACGGGTGACCAGCGTGGTGGGGAGTTCGCGGATGATGCGCTCCGCGCGGTCGAAGACGAGGTCTTCCTTGAGCGGGAAGTGGTTTGTGACGGTCATCTTCGCCACGCCCACGGCCCGGGCGACCTCGGCGATGGTCACGTTCTCGAAGCCGCGGTCGGCGAACATCGCCGTCGCGACGTTGGCGATCTCCTCGCGCGTCTGCTGCTTCTTGCGCTCACGCAGTCCCTGCTTCTCCATACCTCCATCTTAGGCTTGACCTAACGAATAGGTCCAGCCTAAAGTTGGGTCAGACCTAAGCAGTCCGTTCGGGGAGAGGACCCGCGATGACCATCGCGACAGCGAGCACCGGCACAGCGAGCACTGTCACAGCGACCGCCGCCGCCACGCCGACCACGCCGGCCACGACCGCCATATCCACCGCCGCATCCACGGGGAGCACCGCCGCCATGACCAGCGCCGAGCAGGCCCATCCGCTCAAGCAGGCCCTGGCGCCGCTGGCCATCGACATCGCGGTCCCGCTCGGCGGCTACTACGTCCTGCACTCCGCGTTCGGCCTCGGCACCGCCGCCGCGCTCGGCCTGTCCAGCGTGCTGCCGGCGGCGCGCTCGATCTTCGCCGCGGTGGTCAAGCGCGAGGCTAACGCGCTGGCGCTGCTGATGCTGACGGTGAACGTCGTCGCCATCGCGCTGACCTTCGTCTCCGGGAACGCCCGGCTGATGCTCGCCAAGGACTCCGCGGTGAGCAGCACGATCGCGCTGGGGATCCTGTGGTCGGTGCGCGGCGGCAAGCCGATGATGACCGCCGGGCTGAAGCCGTTCGTCACCAAGGGGGACGCGGCGCGGACCGCTGCGTGGGACGCGCTTCGGGCGGAGAGCACCAAGTTCCGCGCCAAGGAGAACCTGTTCAGCGTCATCTGGGGCGCGTGGCTGCTGGCCGAGTGTGTGGCCCGGCTGGTCGGGGCGTTCGCGCTGCCGGTGTCCACGATGGCCTGGCTCGGCACCGTGATCCTGATCGTCGCGATCGCCGGGGCCTGCGTCACCGGCGGGGCCGCCGTCGAGCCCCTGGAGAAGCTGATCGAGGCGCACGTCGAGGCGCACGCGGGGGCACACACCGAGGCGCGCGACAGCGCCGCCGTCAACGAAGCCCGCTGATACGTTATATCGCGTCTTGCGCATCCGCGCGGACGCGGCACATGGGAGGGGACGGCGCTATGCGCGGCAAGGGCATCAACTACGACACCGGATTCTTCCCCGGCGGCAAGGACTCGCGGCCGGACTTCGACCCGGAGACGGCGCGGCGCGAACTGCGCGTCATCGCCGACGACCTGCACTGCACGGCGGTCCGGATCTCCGGGGCGCTGCCGGACCGGCTGGAGGCGGCGGCGCGGGCCGCGGCGGACGCCGGACTGGAGGTCTGGTTCGCGCCGTTCCCGTGCGAGGCGTCGCGGGAGGACCTGCTGGCGCTGCTGGCCGACTGCGCGCAGCGGGCCGAGCAGATCCGCGCGGCCGGCACCGAGGTGGTGTTCGTGGCGGGCTGCGAGACCTCGCTGTTCTGCCCCGGCTACTTCGACGGCGACGACTCCTATGCCCGCATCGCGACGCTGGGCGGCGGCGGGATGGAGCTGTGGAGCCGGCTCGGGGAGATCATGGGCGAGTTCAACGGTTATCTGGCCGAGGCCGCCGCGACGGTGCGCTCGCACTTCGGGGGGAAGGTGACGTACGCCGCCGGGCCGTGGGAGTTCATCGACTGGCAGCCGTTCGACTTCGTGTCCGTGGACGCCTACCGCTCGGCGGAGAACCGGGACAAGTTCGCCGAGGAGATCCGCGAGCACTTCAAGCACGGCAAGCCGGTGGTGGCGACCGAGTTCGGCTGCACGCCGTACGTCGGGTCCGGCGACCGGGGCGGGATGGCGTGGGCGATCCTCGACCACTCGGTCGAGCCGCCGGTCGTCGCCGGCGACTACCTCCGCAGCGAGGACGAGCAGACGGCGTACTTCACAGAGCTCTACGACGTCTTCGAGGAGGCCGGGGTCGACTCGGCGTTCTGGTTCACGTTCGCGACGTTCCAGGCCCTGCACCACGCCACGGACCCGCGCCGGGACCTGGACCTGGCCGCGTACGGCACGGTGAAGATGACCGGGCCGGACTCCCCGGAGCTGAACTGGGAGCCCAAGAAGGTGTTCCACACCATCGCCGAGCGGTACGCGGCGTCCTGAGCCTGAGCCTCCGGGCCGGCGCGGACCGGCCCGGGGCTTGGTCTACTGCTGCGGCTGTTGCTGCTGCTGGGCGGCCGCCGCGGCCGCGAGCTGGGCCGCGGTCGGCCGGATCCACGAGGCCTGCGCCGCGACGATCTGCCGGGTGGCCGGGTCGAAGCTGCCGTAGCGCGGCGAGATCTTGACGTTGATCTCGGTGGAGGCCTTGGAGAGCATCGGCAGGATCGCGGCCTGCAGGGCTGGCAGGCTGTTCTGGTCGTTCGGGTCCACGTGCAGCTTGCCGGCGGTGTCGTTGACGACCGCGGTGATCAGGGCCTGGATGTGCGTGTAGATCGGCACGGTGCTGGGCGACAGGCCCGTGGAGCTCTGCGACTCGGCGTCGGCCAGCGCCACCGCCTCGTCGTCGCTGCCGGTGAACGGCGCGCCGCCGGCCGAGGCCTGGGCCTGCTCGATCGAGGTCCGGGCCTGCTGGACCAGGCTGGTGTGCTCCTTGGCGTCGTCGGCCGCGCTCACGGTGACGCCGTGGTCGTCGGCGACCCGCTGCCACACCGCCTGCTGCACCAGCAGGTTGATCTGGGCCTTGGCCAGCGAGGCGCGCTGGGCGTCGGTGATGTCGCCCTGCTGCAGGTTGTTGTGCTGCACCAGCGAGACGATCGAGGCGACCTGGTCCTGCACGGTGGCGTCGGTGGTCCGCTGGCCCTGCACCACCGCCGCGGCCCCGGCCTGCATCGGACCACCGCACGCGGAGGTGGCGAGGGCTACGGCCCCGCCGAGGACGATGACGGCGGCGAGTCGGACGGAGCGAGCGTGGATCATGGCGCTGAACCTTCCTGGCGACACAGACAGAGCTTCATCAGCGGATGCGGATCAACTCAGATCGACACCGCATCGTAGCGTTCCGCCACGGCCTTTGTGGAGTGGATCACACCAAGATCCCTTACCGCACCCCGCACCCGCCGCACGACCCACGGCTGACCGACCGCCATCGCCGAGCACACCACGGCACTCGCACCCCACAGCAGACCGGGCCCGGAGACGCCGATCAACCAGGTCACCACAAGCGGAGCGAGCAACGTGGCGACGCCCCAACTGCTGCCGTAGACCGCGAGATAGCGAGCGGAGGCCGCAGCCGGAGCCAGCTCACTGACGAGGGCGAACGAGCGCCCCATCACGAGCACATTGCCGAGGCTGTAGAGCGCGGTCGGCACGAGGAGGGTGGGCAGGGCGTGCGCCAGGGCGTAGCCGCCGAAACCCGCGGCCATCAGGACGTAGCCGAGGACGAAGGTGGCGGCGTGCGGCAGACCCGCGACCCGGCGGTCGCGCAGCACCGGACGCGCGAGGACGAGGGTGGCGGTGGAGGCGGCCATGATCAGGCCGGCGGCGGCGGGGTTCAGGCCGAGGGCGGCGAGCGAGAGCGGGAGGCCGGTGAGCATGAGCATGGAGACGAGGGCGAAGACGGTGCCCGCGAGGGTGACGAGGAGGAGGGATCGGTCGCGCCAGGGGGAGATGGTTGGCGGGGCGGCGATTGCTGATGGCCGGTCAGCAGGCGGCGCGCTTTCTGCCGCGGCGGCGTGATCCGGCTCGGATGCCTGATCGGTCGACCGCAGGTGATCCGGCGCCAAAGCCAGCCACACGATCACCGCGCAGACCAACCCGGTCCCGGCGTCGACCACGAACAGCCAGCGCAGACTCCACCGCCCGACCACGTCGGCGATCAGCCCGGCGGCCAGGCTCCCGGCGGCCAGCGCCGTGGCGAACAGTTCGAAGGCCGAGGCGCGGCCGGCCGGCGGCACCGCGTCGGCGATGGCCGCCTGGCTCGGCGGCTCGAACAGCTCGAAGGCCAGGCCGAGCAGCACCGCGCACACCGTAGCGGCCACCATGCCCGGCGCCGCCGCGAGTCCCAGCTGCGCCACCGCGCAGCCGACCAGGCCGGCCACGATGGTCCGCCGTCGGCCCCAACGGTCGGCCAGCCGTCCGCCGGCGAGCCGGCTCGGGATCGTCGCCAGGCCGAACGCCGCCGACACGATGCCCGCGGCGGTCAGGCTCGCGCCGAAGCTCCGCGTCAGCAGCACCGTCAGGAACGCCAGCGAGAACCCGCCCAGCTGGTTCACCGCGCGCGCCACGAGCAGTGCCCTGATCTGCTTCGGCAGCGCTGACGCCGCACTCATCCGAGCCCCCTGTCGCCGGCCTGGTTTGCGAAGGACTAGCAGTTGCGAATGGTTCGCAAATAGCTAACCAGGGCCCACTGACAGTCAGCTGCTACATCTTCAGCACCGCGTCGATCAGGTCCCGAGCCCACCCCAGCAGCTCCTGGTCGCGCAGCGGCTGCCCGCCGACCCGCGCCGTCATCGGCTTGGGCACCAGCATCGTGTCCGTCGCCGCCTTCACCAGCGTCTTCGGGTACAACCGCAGTAGCCGCAGCTCCTGCGACTCACGCAGCTTCACCGGGCCGAACTTCACGAAGTTGCCCTGGATCGCGACTTCCGCGAGCCCCGCCGCGCGGGCGTCGATGCGGAACGCCGCCACCGCGAGAAGGTTTTCCACAGGCTGTGGAAAACGTCCGTAGCGGTCGACGAGCTCCTGGCGGACCTCGGCCAGGTCCTCGTGGCCCGTGGCGCCGGCGATGCGCTTGTACGCCTCCAGGCGCAGGCGTTCGCCGGGGATGTAGTCGTGCGGGAGGTGGGCGTCGACCGGGAGGTCGACGCGGATCTCCACCTGCTCCTCGATCTCGCGTCCCTCGGCCTGCGCCCGGTACTGCTCGACCGCCTCGCCGACCATGCGGATGTAGAGGTCGAAGCCGACGCCCTCGATGTGGCCGGACTGCTCGCCGCCGAGCAGGTTGCCGGCGCCGCGGATCTCCAGGTCCTTCATCGCCACGTACATGCCGGCGCCGAGGTCGGTGTGCTGGGCGATGGTCGCCAGGCGTTCGTGCGCGGTCTCGGTCAGCGGCTTCTCCGGCGGGTACGTGAAGTACGAGTACGCGCGCTCGCGGCCGCGTCCCACCCGGCCGCGCAGCTGGTGCAGCTGGGACAGGCCGAAGTTGTCGGCGCGCTCCACGATCAGCGTGTTGGCGTTGGTGACGTCGATGCCGGACTCCACGATCGTCGTGCAGACCAGCACGTCGTACTCCTTGTTCCAGAAGTCGACGATCAGCTTCTCCAGCACGTGCTCGTTCATCTGGCCGTGCGCGGTCGCGATGCGCGCCTCGGGCACCAGCGCGCGCAGCCGCGAGGCCGCGCGGTCGATGGACTCCACCCGGTTGTGGATGTAGAACGCCTGCCCCTCGCGCAGCAGTTCGCGGCGGATCGCGGCCCCGATCTGCTTCTCCTCGTACGGCCCGACGAAGGTCAGCACCGGATGCCGCTCCTCCGGCGGGGTCTGGATCGTCGACATCTCGCGGATGCCGGTGACCGCCATCTCCAGGGTGCGCGGGATCGGGGTGGCGGACATGGTGAGCACGTCCACGTTGGCCCGCGCCTGCTTCAGCTGCTCCTTGTGCTCGACGCCGAAGCGCTGCTCCTCGTCCACGATCACCAGGCCCAGGCGCTTGAACCGCACCGAGTTCGCCAGCAGCCGGTGGGTGCCGATGACCACGTCGACCGAGCCGTCGGCGACGCCGCGCAGCACCTCCTCGGCCTCCTTGTCGGTCTGGAACCGGGACAGGGCCTTGAGCGTCACCGGGAACTGCGAGTACCGCTCGGCGAAGGTCGAGAAGTGCTGCTGCACCAGCAGCGTGGTCGGCACCAGCACCGCCACCTGCTTGCCGTCCTGCACCGCCTTGAACGCCGCGCGCACCGCGATCTCGGTCTTGCCGTAGCCGACGTCGCCGCAGATCAGCCGGTCCATCGGGACCGGCTTCTCCATGTCCGTCTTCACCTCGTCGATGCACGCCAGCTGGTCGGGCGTCTCCACGTAGGGGAACGCGTCCTCCAGCTCCCGCTGCCACGGCGTGTCGGGGGCGAACGCGTGCCCCGGCGCGGCCATCCGCGCGCTGTACAGCTTCACCAGGTCCCCGGCGATCTCCCGGACCGCCTTGCGGGCCCGGGACTTCGCCTTCTGCCAGTCCGCGCCGCCGAGCCGGTGCAGCGAGGGGGCCTCGCCACCGACGTACTTGGTCACCTGGTCCAGCTGGTCGGTGGGGACGAACAGCCGGTCGCCGGGCTGGCCGCGCTTGGCCGCCGCGTACTCGATCACCAGGTACTCGCGGGTGGCGCCGGCGACGGTGCGCTGCGCCATCTCCACGTAGCGGCCCACGCCGTGCTGCTCGTGCACGACCGGGTCGCCGGCCTTGAGCTGCAGCGGGTCGATGACGTTGCGGCGCCGCGAGGGCATGCGGGACATGTCCTTGGTCGTCACCCGCTGACCCGAGACGTCCTGCTCGGTGATCACCCAGAGCCGCTGCTCCGGGGCGACGAAGCCGTGTTCGATGGTCGAGGTGGCGACCGTGGCCAGCGCCGGCTCCGGGACGCCGTCCAGCTCCGGGACGTAGCGGGCGCCGATGTCCGCGCCCTTCAACACCTCGACCAGGCGCTCGGCCGAGCCGTGGCCCTGGGTCACCAGCACCACCCGCCAGCCCTCGGAGATCCGGGCCCTGACGTCGGCCAGCGCGCGGCCGGTGTCGCCGCCGTACTGCTCGGCGTCGTGGATCTGGCTGACCTCGGTGGCGTCCTCCTCCGGCAGCAGCTCCAGGTCCGGGGCGAAGGGCGTCAGCGACCACCACGGCAGGCCCAGGGTGATGGCGTGCTCGCGGACGGACGCCAGGTCCTTCAGCGAGGCGGCGCCGAGGTCGATCGGGGACTTGCCGCCGCCGGCCGTGGCGGCCCAGGACGCGTCCAGGAACTCCGCCGAGGTGGCGGCCAGGTCGGAGGCGCGGGTGCGCACGCGCTCCGGGTCGCACAGCACGATCGGCGAGCCGGCCGGCAGCAGGTCGATCAACAGCTCCATCTCGTCGACCAGCACCGGCGCCAGCGCCTCCATGCCCTCCACACCGATGCCCTCGGAGACCTTCCCGAGGATGTCGGCCAGGTCCGGGTGCTCCTCCATCAGCGCCGCGGCCCGCTTGCGCACCTCGTCGGTGAGCAGCAGCTCGCGGCACGGCGGGGCCCACAGCCCGTGCTCGGCCACCTCCAGCGAGCGCTGGTCGGCGACCTTGAAGTAGCGGATCTCCTCGATCTGGTCGCCCCAGAACTCCAGCCGCAGCGGGTGCTCCTCGGTGGGCGGGAAGACGTCCACGATGCCGCCCCGGACCGCGAACTCGCCGCGCTTGTCGACCAGGTCCGTCCGGGTGTACGCGGCGGCGGCGAGCCGGTTCACCAGCTCGTCCAGGTCGACCTCCTCGCCGCTCCGGGCGGCCACCGGGACCAGGTCGGCCAGGCCCTTGACCTGCGGCTGGAGCACCGAGCGGATCGGCGCCACGACCACCTGCAGCCGGCCGGCGCCCTCGGTGGCGGCGTCCGGGTGGACCAGGCGGCGCAGCACGGCCAGCCGCCGGCCGACGGTGTCGCTGCGCGGGGACAGCCGCTCGTGCGGCAGCGTCTCCCAGGACGGGAAGTCCACGACCGTGTCCGGGTCGAGCAGCCCGCGCAGCGCCGCGACCAGGTCCTCGGCCTCGCGGCCGGTCGCGGTGACGGCCAGCACCGGCCGGCCCGACGAGCTCTGCGCGCGGGCCAGCGCGGCCAGCGCGAACGGCCGGACCGAGCGCGGCGCGGCCAGGTCGAAGGAGGTTCGGCCGGCGGTCGCCGACGCTTCCAGCAGCGCGGCGATCCCCCGGTCGTCGGTTACGGCGTCAAGAAGTCCGGACAGGCTCACAGGGGCCACCCTTCGCGCACGACGAACAGCCCGAAGCCATGCGTCGGCGTCGGGATATCCCTAGAGTACGCCGGTCTTCCGACAGGCTTATTACGGACCAATCCGGACGAAGTTCACCCCGGTGGGGCGAGGTGGGCAGGCGACATACCCGTCGCCGGTTCGGAGCCGGTACCTTTCTACCGGACACCACAGAAGTGAGAAGGCCGGAGCGAGACCTCAGATGGCACAGGCATCCGCACAGCGGCACGGCATACCGAACGGCCAGTTCGCCGGACGGATCATCGAGTTCAGCGACCCCGAACTCGACCGGAAGTTCCCGCACGGCATCTACCTGACCATGCACGGCTACCCGGAGTTCGCCGTCTACGCCCGGCACACGGTGCAGATCGCGGACCCGCCCTCCGGCCTGTCCGTGGACGAGATCCGGGTCACCGACGTGATCGCCGCGAACCTGCTGGCCGCGGCCTCCGGCGACCCGCTGTGGGAGGCCCGGCAGAACACCGCCACGCCGCAGGGCTGGACCTGGGCGCACGCCGCCGAGTCCCGGATGCTGCACTGCGTGCCGATCGAGCTGCACGGCGCCTTCCGGCACCACGGCGGCATGGCCACGCTGAAGGCCGACCGCAACCGGTCCGGGCTGTTCACCGAGGGCATGCTGGAGCCGGTCGCCTTCGAGCGCAGCGGCTCGGTCCCGGAGGACGCGATGGCGCAGCTGGAGCAGCACCTGGGCTTCGCGCTGCCGCCGTCCTACCGGCGCTTCCTGGCCGGCACCGACGGCGGCCGGCCGATCAGCCCGGCGGTGAACCTGGCCGGCGGCTTCATCGCCGACCAGTGGCTGTTCGGGCTGCGCCGCGAGGACCCGCACCAGGACCTGGTGTACGCCAACCAGGCGCTGTACGACCGGTTCACCGAGGAGTTCCTGGGGATCGGCTACGTCCAGGGCGGCATGCTGGCGCTGAAGATCCGCGGCGCGGAGCCGGGCTCGGTCTGGCTGTTCGACGACGACGACCCGCGCGACTCCGAGAGCCGCGACGCCGCCAGCGTGTGCGCCGAGCTGCTGAAGAAGGTCGGCAACGACTTCGACGACTTCGCCCGGCACCTGGTCGCGCTGCCGCAGCAGATCGTGGACATCGCGCGCTCCGCGGTGGACTCCGGGCACGCCAACGCGGTCACCGACATCGAGCACCTCGGGGCCGCGCTGCCCGAGGGGCTGAAGGCGCCGCGACGCTGACGCCGGCCGGGCTGGGCCGCGGCAAGGCGGTGCCAGCCCGGCGCCGGCGACCCGTGGCACACGTCACACCGGAGCGCGTCACAGGATTCCGTGCTTCCTCGTCCTAGGGGTGTAACCAGCCCGAAGAACGAGGGAGCAGATGATGGAAGCCCGCGTGAACGCCTTCGCCACCCCGACCGGCGGCAAGCTCGCCAAGTACCTGATCGCGGCCAGCCGCGTGCTGCGCGAGTCGAGCGTGCCGGCCGCGACCCTGCACCTGGTCGAGATCCGGGCCAGCCAGATCAACGGCTGCGGCTTCTGCCTCGACATGCACACCAAGGACGCCACCGCCGCCGGCGAGACCCCGGCCCGGCTGAACCTGGTCGCCGCCTGGCGCGAGGCGGGCTGCTTCACCGAGGCCGAGCGCGCCGCGCTGGAGCTGGCCGAGGCCGGCACCCGGCTGGCCGACGGCTCCGGGGTGGCCGACGAGGTGTGGGCGAACGCCGCCAAGCACTACGACGAGGACCAGCTGGTCACGCTGGTGTCCCAGATCGGCCTGATCAACGCGTTCAACCGGATGAACGTCATCACCCGGCAGCCGGCCGGCGACTACGTGGCCGGCCAGTTCGACGCGATGTAGTAGCGCGGGGCGGCACAGGGGAGTGCGAGGGGCGCGAGGTTCCTCGCCGACCGCACGGCGACCTGCGGCAGCCGGTTCTCGGTAGCGCCGCGGCCGCCAGGGCCCGAAACGCCAGGACCACCCTGCGCCGCGCGCCTGGTCGTCGCGCAAAAAGACCGCTGCCGCACAGCCTCGTCCGACAACCGCCTCCACCAGTTGTCAGCCCTCTTGCACCGGTGCCCCAGACGGGCGCCGGTGCGCTTGCTTTTTGTTCTGTACGCCCGCACGCCACCCGAATGCTGCCTTCCGCGTGACCTGCCGATCTTCTGCCGCGTTGAGGGGCCAGTTCCCCTACACACCAAACGCAACGAAAGGAGTCGGCGATGCGCAAGTACCTGTCCTTCGCCGCCGTGGCCTTGTCCTCCGGTGGCGCGTTCATCGCTGCCGCCGGCGCGGCCCACGCGACCACCGCCAACGACAACTGGCGCGCCGCCCCGTGGCTGGCCTCCAGCCCGGTGGCAGTGCACGGCATGCCGTTCGACCACCAGGACACCATGTCCGGCCTGTGCGGCATGCAGCGCGACAAGACCGTCGCCGGCACCGTCAGCAGCGACCTGGTCCAGAAGCTGTGCGCCGGGACCGGCGACATGGACCAGACGCCGCCGGTGCCGGGTCCGCCGCCGATGGGCAACCCGCCTCCGTGCACCGTGGTCTGCCCGCCCTCGACGTGGACCCCGCCCACCCCGCCCACGCCCCCCACCCCGCCGGTGCCCCCGCCGCCGCCGGTGACCCAGCCGTGCCCGCCCCCGCCGCCGCCGTGCCCGCCGGTGCCCCCGCCGCCGCCGGTGCCGTGCCCGCCGGTTCCGTGCCCCCCGCCGGTCACCCCTCCGCCCCCGCCGCCGGTGCCGTGCCCGCCCCCGGTCCCGAACCCCTGCCCCCCGGGTGAGGAGCACGGCTGGGCGGCCGACCAGGCCGCGGCCGGCCAGATGGCGCCGACCGCCGGCAACACCACCGCGGGCCTGCCGATCATCGGCAGCGCGCTCGGCGGCCTGCTCTAGCCGGACCGTGCGGGCCCGGCACGAACCGCCGGGCCCGCGCTTCGAAGTCAAGGGAGAACCACGTTGCGTTCCCGGGCAATCCTGACGGTGGCGGCCGCGACCGCCGCCACGCTCGGTGGCGTCCTGGCCTCGGCCGGCACCGCCGCGGCGACGACCGCACCACTGACGACTCCGACACCTCCGACGGCTCCGCGGACCGCCCCCACACCGGGCGTCCTGGCCGTCGAGAACGCGCTGGAGTTCGCCAACAACTGGTGCGTCGCCCCGCTGCACTGGTCCGGACCCCTGGTCTCCGACCCCTTCCCGAATCCGGGCGACGCCTGCCGGCACCCCGGCAGCACCGGAGGCGTCCACGTTCTCAGCGATCTGTGTATCGCGCCGATCTCGATTGACGACCCGCTGGGTCCCGGGACGACGCCTGCCAGACCGTGCCAGGACGCGGGCGCGGCCGGACCCGGATTCGAGATCCTGCGCAACGTGTCCGTCGCGGGCGTCCAGACCACGTTCTGAACGCCGCAATTCCTTCCACCTTCCACCCGGTCTCGGCCAATGCATTTTGTCAGGCGAGTCGTTAGTCACAGGAATCCGCCGGCCGGCGATCCCGACGCAGGGCCCCCAACGGGTCAACAAAGACGGAATATCGTCGGCCGACCACCCTTCGACAGCATTGATCTGCACCACCAGTGAGATGCCGAAAGCTTGTTTGACCTGCTTGATTGCCTTGTTCAGCCAGCGTGGAAAGTACGAAGAATGACGTCCAATCAATCACTCGTCAGTGTCTTGGGCCGCGCGCCTCCCGACTTGATATACGATTCTTCGCGAATGGCAGTATGGTTCAAAGCAACAAGGTGGCGGGCTCCGGATTCCTCGCCCGTCAGGTCACCATCGATCCACATCGACAAGGAAGAACGATCAACATGGCATTTCTGAAGCACGCCACCGTTATCGCCGCGCTGGCCAGCGCGGGTGTCGTGGGCATGGCCGGCATCGCCTCCGCGGCGGCCGACGACGCCTGGAACGGCGGCAGCGAGCACCACAAGGCCGGCGACAACAACGTCGGCCAGGGCGGTCTGATCCCGGTCAACGCGCTGAACAACGTCAACGTCGCCCCGAACCTGGGCTGCCTGGCGGACCACACCGTGCCGGACCTGACCGCGCAGGGCCTGGTCGGCCTGGTGCCGGTCGGCGTGAGCCTGAACCACCTGCTGGAGCACGCGAACCTGAACGTGCTGAGCAACGGCAACATCACCACCGACACCTACGACAACTCCTGCACCTCGAACCAGGGTTCGTCGCAGGCCGGCAACAACAGCCACGGCTCGGTCGGCGCGGGCGACAGCAGCAGCTCGCACGCCACCGGCAACGGCGCCGGCTCGCAGAACAACGGCGCGGGTGCCGGCGCGGGCGGCCTGATCGGCTCCTCGGGCATCCTGGGCAAGGGCGGCCTGGACCTCTAAGTCCACGCTCCTGCTGGAGTGACGTGCCGGGGTCCGCTCCGGCACACACCGGCGGGCGGAGGCGGGGACTGATCTCCCCCGTCGCTCAATCGGGCGAAAGTCCGTTATCGCTCGTCGGAGTGATTCTCACCGTATGAAAGGCCCCGCGGGACGCGTACCGCGGGGCCTTTTCCATGCGCTGGCACCGTTTCGGCCGGCCGGAGGTCCGGCGAGCGGGTGCTCAGCTCATTGATTCAGTTGTGTCGCGCACTGCCACTCGTTCTTCACTCGTACGGCGTGCCGGGCGTCCCGACCCGGCTCACCGCGGAGACTCTCACAAGGCACTGTCAGCCTCGCGGGCGGCGCCGTCAGCCGTTGGCGGCCTTCGGGGCGTTCTTCAGCGCGTCGCGGACCGTCTTGGCGTCCGTCACGGCCTTCTTGATGTCGTCGCGAGCGTCCTTGGCGGCGCCGCTGACGTCCTTCACCGAAGCGGTCAGCGCCTTGCCGTCCGGGCCGGGCGTGAGCGCCAGCAGCGCGGCGTCCTTGCCGTCGATCCGGGCGTCGGCCGCCTGGATCACCGTGGTCATGTCGGCGAGCAGGTCCTTGTTCGCGGCGGTGTCCGCGGCCGGGTCCTTGGCCAGCCGGTCGGCCAGCGCGTCGTGCACCTTCACCAGGCGGGCCAGCGCGGCGGTCTCGACGTCCAGCGCGTGCGTGAGGTGGACCTTCGGCGCCACCAGGACGTAGACGCGGTAGTCGTCGACCATCGCCTTGCCGTCCGCGCGGACCGCGGCCGCCGTGGTCTCGCCGGCCACCTTCGTCTTCAGCGCCGTCAGGCCGCTGACATCGGAGGAGATGACCTGGCTGAGCGTGGACCGCGCGGCGTCCGGCACGTCCTTGTACCCGGCCAGCGCCGTCTGGAGCTTGCCCAGGGTGGTCAGGCGGTCGGTGATGCCGTCGGTGACCGCGGTCTTCGCCTTGGTCAACGCGGCGGGATTGTCGGCGGCGGCGTTCGAGGTGGTGTTCGAGGTGGTGGCGGCGTTGGCGGGCAGCGCGACGGCGCCGACGGCGATGAGGGCGCCGACGGCTGCGGCACTCAGGCGGGTACGGAAAGACATGGGGATCTCCTAGTTGTCACCGGCGGTCTGAGTCGGCTCGGCCGAGCTCAGCGCACCGTTGATGTCCGACAGCTGTTGGTCGATCGACGACAGATCGCCGTCCGGGTCGCCTGCTACCCCTTGCGAGTCAGTGCGGCCGACACTGCTCTCGCTGGATGCTCCCGGCACGCCTGGAGCAGTGGTGGTGGTGGCTGTCACGCCCACACCCGACGGGCTCTTGCCCGAGCACGCGGTCAGGGCGCCCACACAGGCCACAACGACCAGCGCCGAAGCGATTCTCGACTTCATGCCTCGATGGTCGCCGTCGCCCGGTAAGCCCTCGATCAATAAGGGATAAGTAAACGCCCCGGGGAAGCCCCGGGGCGTTCAGTGTTCTCTTCCGGTCCGTTCAGCCTGCTCAGCCGGTGATGATCGCCGGGTCGCTGGCGCTGGGCCGGCCGTTCTCCACGTGGCCGGCGAAGCGCCGCACGTACGTCGCGTCGTGGTCGGTGGTGACCGTGGCGTCGTACCAGCCGTCGGACTCGCCGGCGTTCACGACGTGCGTGACGTGCTTGCCCGCGCGGACCCGGTGCGTGGCCCGGTCGTCGCAGCCGTAGGAGTCGGTGACGGTCACCGTGACGTCGGCATGGCCGTTGTTGGTCAGCGTCAGCTTCAGGTTGCGGCTGCTGCCGACGTGCTCCGCGACGACCTCCAGCCCGGCCTTGGCGGCGTCGCCCTTGAACTCGCGCAGGAAGCCGTTGGCGCCGCGCACGTCGTAGTCGTACGCGCCGGCGAGCTTCCAGGTCCCGTCGATCCCCTGCCGCGCGCCGACCGTGTAGCTCCACGGGCCGGTCTTGTCCGTGGTCGAGGTGACCACGAACGCCGCGCCGGCCGGGCCGTGGCTGGCGAAGGCGATCCGCAGCGCCCCGCCCGTGATCCGGCCGTCCGCCGCCAGGTCGTACGGCAACGGGCGGGCGGGGCGCCGGCCGGCCTCCTGCTTCGGCAGCACCGTGCTCGTCGGCAGGGTCACGGGGTAGCTGTTGTGCCGGGCGTGGTCCGGCGGCACGTAGGAGGCGGTGCTCGGCAGCTCCGGGACCTCGGTCTCGCGCAGCCCGAAGTCGAAGGCGCTGGTCAGGTCGCCGCAGACGGCGCGGCGCCAGGGCGAGATGTTGGGCTCGTGCACGCCGAACCGCTTCTCCAGGAAGCGGATCACCGAGGTGTGGTCGAAGGTCTCGGAGTCGACCCAGCCGCCCTTGCTCCAGGGCGAGACCACGAACATCGGCACCCGCAGACCCAGGCCGTAGGAGCCCTCGTCGAAGCCTGCGCCGGCCGAGTAGTACTCGGTCGAGGTGTCGACCGTGGAGGCGCCGCCGACCGGGCCGCCGGGCACGAACGGCGGGACCACGTGGTCGAAGAAGCCGTCGTTCTCGTCGTACATGATGAACAACGCGGTCTTGCTCCACAGGTCCTCGTCCGAGGACAGGATGTCCAGGACCTGCGAGACGTACCAGGCGCCGTAGTTCACCGGCCAGTTCGGGTGCTCGCTGAACGCCTCCGGCGCGGTGATCCAGGAGACCTGCGGCAGCTTGCCGTTCTTGACGTCCTGGGCCAGCACGTCGAAGTAGCTCTGCCCGGCCGCGGCGTTGGTGCCGGTGCGGGCGTTCTCGTACAGCGGGTCGCCGACCTTGGCGTTCTGGTACTGGTGGAAGTACAGCACCGAGGTGTCGCCGTAGTTGCCGATGTAGGCGTCGTTGGTCCAGCCCCACGAACCGTTGGCGTCCAGGCCGGTGCCGATGTCCTGGTAGATCTTCCAGGAGACGCCGGCGGCCTGCAGCCGCTCGGGGTAGGTGGTCCAGTCGTAGCCGGCCTCGGCGTTGTTCAGGACCGGGCCGCCGCCCTTGCCGTCGTTGCCCGTGAAGCCGGTCCACAGGTAGTAGCGGTTCGGGTCGGTCGAGGTCATCAGCGAGCAGTGGTACGCGTCGCAGACCGTGAAGGCGTCAGCCAGGGCGAAGTGGAACGGGATGTCGTCGCGCTCGAAGTGCGCCATCGTGCCCGGACCCTTGGCCGGGATCCACTGGTCGTAGTTGCCGTGGTTCCAGGCCTGGTGGCCGCCGTTCCAGCTGTGGTCCAGGCCGTCCAGGAACTTCAGGCCCAGGTCCGGCACGCCGGCCGGCCGCCAGGGCAGGATCTCGCTACCCGAGGCGTCCGTCTGGTGCCAGACCGCCTTGCCGTTCGGCAGCCGCGCCGGACGCGGGTCGCCGAAGCCGCGGACCCCGCGCAGGGTGCCGAAGTAGTGGTCGAAGCTGCGGTTCTCCTGCATGAGGATCACCACGTGCTCGATGTCCTTGATGGTGCCGGTGCGCCGGGCGGGCTGCACGGCGGCGGCGCGGGCGATGCTCGCGGTGAGCATCGGCATCGAGGTCGCGGCGGCGGTGCCGCCGGTGATCTGGAGGAACCTACGTCGATTCACTGCGGTCATGGGGGCGGAGCTCCTTGCGGTTCAAGGGGAGGGCTCCGTTGAGTGTCCGCACTGGACGACGAACACTCAACCACCGCAAAGCGAAACTTCGCCGAAAGGCCTACGAACCCGCGGGATGGTCGTCGCGCAGCCAGGACACGACCCCGACGACATGTCCGACCACGTTCTTGGTCGGCACGAAGCCCGCGTCGCCACCCTTCTTGAGGTAGTTCCACGACGAGTCGCCGGAGTGCTCGCGGTTGTCGCCGAGCACCCACAGGTTCCCGGCCGGCACCGTCACCTTGTACGTGCCGTTGTAACAGGGCATGCCCTGCTTGCCGTTCATGATGAACGAGGACTCATCCAGTGCGACGCCGTTGCGGTACACCGGGCCGTCCTGCGTCTTGCACTCGATGGTGTCGCCGGCCACGCCGATGATCCGCTTGATGAGCAGGTCGTCGTGCTGGTCCGGCAGGATGCCCACGGCGGCCAGGATGTCCGGCAGGTTGATCGCGCCGCCGGTGCTGCCGACCGAGCTCATCAGCCAGTTGTGCGGGTCGTGGAAGACGATCACCTGGTCGCGCGCCGGGGCGCCGCCGACCCAGGTGGACAGCTTGTCGACGAAGACGCGGTCGCCCTTGTACGTCGTCGGCTCCATCGACGGCGAGGGGATGTAGTACATCTGGACCAGGAACGTCTTGATCAGCGAGGTCAGCGTGAGCGAGATGACCACATAGCCGAGGATCTCCAGCCAGGCCGGGATCCGGCGGCGCTTCGTCGGCCGGGTCCGGGCCGCGCGCCGGCCGCGGCCGCGGCCGCGGCCGGGCGTCGTGGGGTCCTCGGGATCCCCGCCCGCCCCGCCGGCCCCGACCGGGTCGGTCTCGGGCTCCAGGCCGCCGGACGTCGCGTGCAGGTCGCCTGACTCACCGTAGCGATAGCCCTCGCCATAGCCGTTGCCACCGCCATAGCCGTTGCCGTCGCCGAAAGGCGGTTCCGCGGGCTGGGAGCCCACGGCCGCGCCGGGATCAGTAGCGGCCACGTGCGCCCCCGTTTCCAGTCCTGGGATATCGGTTCACTTTATGGCCGATCTCCGGGTCTAGGAAGAGCCCACTGGTTCAGTCCAGTAACCGGACGGAGATCGGCAAGAACCGCACCCCAGCTTAGAGTGGGCAGCAATCGGGACGATCCAGCCAGGCATCAGGAGGCTCTTGTGTCCGCCGTACCGTCGCCCCAGAACGACGACGCCGCCGTAGAGACCCCGACAGACCCCCCGACCGAGAATTCCCCGCGCCCGGCCGACGACGCCGAGCTGCGCGCCGCGATCCGCCGCTTGGGGGACCTGCTGGGCCAGACCCTGGTCCGCCAGCACGGTCCGGACCTGTTGGAGCAGGTCGAGGCCGTGCGCGCGCTGGGCAAGCAGGGCGCGGACGTGTCCGAACTGCTGGCCGCGGTGGCCCCGGAGCAGGCGATCATGCTGGTGCGGGCCTTCACCGCGTACTTCAACCTGGCCAACACCGCCGAGCAGGTGCACCGCGGCCGCGAGCTGGCCGCCACCCGGGCCGCCGAGGGCTCGTGGCTGGGCCAGGCGGTGGACCGGATCCAGGCCGCGGGGCTGGCCGGCACGGCCGCCGACGCGGTGTCGCACCTGTCGGTCCGGCCGGTCTTCACCGCGCACCCGACCGAGGCCGCGCGGCGCACCGTGCTCGCCAAGCTGCGCAAGGTGGCCGAGCTGCTCGAGGCGCCGCAGACCGCGTACAACGAGCGCCGCCTGGCCGAGACGGTCGAGCAGCTGTGGCAGACCGACGAGCTCCGGATCACCCGGCCCGAGCCGGTCGACGAGGCCCGCAACGCCGTCTACTACCTGGACGAGCTGGCCGCGCACGCCGCCCCGGAGGTGCTGGAGGAGCTGGCCTTCGAGCTGCGGCGGCTGGGCGTGGAGCTGCCGCTGTCCGCACGGCCGCTGAGCTTCGGCTCGTGGATCGGCGGCGACCGGGACGGCAACCCGAACGTCACGCCGCAGATGACGCTGGACGTGCTGGAGCTCCAGCACGAGCACGCGATCCGCACCGCGCTGGCCACCATGGACTCGCTGCGCGACCTGCTGTCCACCTCCGAGCGGATCGCGGCGCCGACCGAGGCGCTGCGGGCGTCCCTGGACGCCGACCTGGAGGCGCTGCCGGAGATCCCGAACCGCTACAAGCGGCTCAACGCCGAGGAGCCGTACCGGCTCAAGGCGACGACGATCCGGCAGAAGCTTCTCAACACCCGGACCCGGATCGCCGAGGGCCGCCAGCACGACCCGCGCCGGGACTACCTGGGCACCTCGGAGCTGCTGCGCGACCTGAGCCTGATGCGCGACTCGCTGCACGCCGACCGCGGCGAGCTGATCGCCACCGGCGAGCTGGAGACCGCGATCCGCACCGTCGCCGCCTTCGGCCTGCACCACGCGGTGCTGGACGTGCGCGAGCACGCCGACGCCCACCACCACGTGCTGGCGCAGCTCTTCGACCGGCTCGGCGACCAGCCCTGGCGCTACGCCGACCTGCCGCGCGACTACCGGACCCGGCTGCTGGCCAAGGAGCTGGCCTCCTCGCGGCCGCTGTCCCCGCTGGGCCAGGTGCCGTCCGAGACCCTGCTGGACGCCGCCGGGGCGAAGACCTTCGGGGTGTTCACCGCGATCCGCACGGCGTTCGAGAAGTACGGCCCGGACGTCATCGAGTCCTACATCGTGTCGATGACCCGCGGCGTGGACGACCTGTTCGCGGCCGTGGTGCTGGCGCGCGAGGCGGGTCTGGTGGACGTGCACGCGCACACCGCCGCGATCGGGTTCGTACCGCTGCTGGAGACGCCGGAAGAGCTGAAGATCGCCGGGGCGATCCTGGACGAGATGCTGTCCGACCCCTCCTACGCGGCGATCGTCGCGGCGCGCGGCGGCGTGCAGGAGGTCATGCTCGGCTACAGCGACTCCAACAAGATGGGCGGGATCTCCACCTCGCAGTGGGAGATCCACCGCGCGCAGCGCGAGCTGCGCGACACCGCGCTGCGGCACGGCGTCCGGATCCGGCTGTTCCACGGCCGCGGCGGCAGCGTCGGGCGCGGCGGCGGCCCCTCGCACGACGCGATCCTGGCCCAGCCGTGGGGCACGCTCGACGGCGAGATCAAGGTGACCGAGCAGGGCGAGGTCATCTCCGACAAGTACGCGATCCCGGCGCTGGCCCGGGAGAACCTGGAACTGACGCTCGCCGCGACGCTGGAGGCCACGGTCCTGCACCGGGCGCCGCGCCAGTCCGCGGAGGACCTGGCGACGTGGTCGGCGACCATGGAGGGGGTCTCGGCGGCGGGCCAGGACCGCTACCGGGAGCTGGTCGAGCACCCGGACCTGCCGGCGTACTTCTTCGCCTCGACGCCCGTGGACCTGCTCGGCGACCTGCACCTGGGCTCCCGGCCCTCGCGCCGCCCGGACACCTCGGCCGGCATCGACGGCCTGCGCGCGATCCCGTGGGTGTTCGGCTGGACGCAGTCGCGGCAGATCGTGCCGGGCTGGTTCGGCGTCGGCACCGGGCTGGCCGCGGTGCGGCAGAACCCCGAGTTCGCCGGCATCGACTGGCAGGACATGTACGAGCGCTGGCACTTCTTCCGCAACTTCCTCAGCAACGTCTCGATGACGCTGGCGAAGACCGACCTGCGGATCGCCCGGCACTACGTCGAGACCCTGGTCCCGCGCGAGCTGCACCACTTCTTCGACACCATCACCGAGGAGTACGAGCGCACGGTCGCCGAGGTGCTGCGCATCACCGGCGAGTCGGAGCTGCTGGGGCAGAACGCGACGCTGGCCCGCACGCTGCGGGTGCGCGACATGTACCTGGACCCGATCTCGTACCTGCAGGTCTCGCTGCTCAAGCGGCAGCGGGAGGCGGCGAAGGCGGGCCGGCCGGTGGACCCGGACCTGGCGCGGGCGCTGCTGCTGTCGGTGAACGGGATCGCTGCGGGGCTGAAGAACACCGGCTGAGCGGGTGCGGCGGTAACAAGGCAGAGGGCGGCGTCCACACGGACGCCGCCTTCTTGGTTCTGAAGCTCTGTTGGTTCTGAAGCTCTGTTGGTTCTCGAGGTCTATGAGGCCACTGAGGCCGCTGCTATCTGACGGGCGCTTCGTACCGTTCGGCGGTGCCGCTGATCCGCGACACCCGGCGCTCCCTGCCGCGCTTGAACAGTCCCGACACACAGATCCCGCCGACCGCCGCGGCGATGAAACCGTTCAGGACCATTCCCATCGACGACATCCACAACTCCCAGGTTAAGCACTGTTTTCGGCCCGCCCCGTGATCTAGGAATCTATTACCTGGCGGGTAATCGCGCCAGTGTCACGCCCCTGCGAAGCTTGATCTCGTCAGCGAATACGACAGCTTGAGGAGACCAGCGAGATGACCGCCTACGCATTGGCAAACGTTCGTTCCGTCGAGCTCTGCCCGGACATCGTGGAGTACCTGGAGCGGATCCAGGCGACGATGGATCCCTTCGGTGGACGCTTCGCCTTCCACGGCGGCGAGAAGGAGGTCGTGGAGGGTTCGTGGGCCCAGGACCTGATCCTCATCGAGTTCCCCGACCTGGAGTCGGTGCGCGGCTGGTGGACGTCGCCGGAGTACCAGGCGATCAAGCACCTGCGGACCGACCACATGGCGGCCGACATCGTGCTCTTCGACACGCTGCCGAAGGACTACCAGGTCGGCGAGACCGCCGCGAAGCTGGCCACGCTGCTGTGACCGGCGGTCAGCTGAGCAGGCCGCGCTTGTACGCCTCGGAGACCGCGGCGGCCCGGTCGCGAACGCCGAGCTTGGCGTAGGCGTGCAGGAGGTGGGTCTTGACCGTGGCCTCGGAGATGAACAGGCTGCGGGCGGTCTCCCGGTTGGTGGTCCCGGCCGCGACCAGGCGGAGCACTTCCAGCTCGCGCTCGGTCAGCGCGTCGGTGGCCGGCGCGGCAGCCGCAGGGGGAGCCTGGACCCGGGTCATCAGGCGCTGCGCGACCGTCGGAGCCAACACCGGCTGGCCCGCCGCCGCGGCCCGCACGGCCCGGATGAGGTCTTCGCGCGGGGCGTCCTTCAACAGATAGCCGGTGGCGCCGGCCTCGATCGCGGGCAGGACGTCGGACTCGGTGTCGTACGTGGTGAGCACCAGCACCCGGACCGCCGGCTGCTCGACCCGCAGCCGCCGGATGGCGTCGACGCCGCCCATGGTCGGCATCCGCAGATCCATCAGCACCACATCGGGACCCGACTCGGCGGATTGGACGAGCGCCTGCGCCCCGTCGGCGGCCTCCCCGACCACCTCGAAGCCCGGCTCGCCGTCGAAGACGCCGCGCAGACCGTCGCGGACGATCGGGTGGTCGTCCACGATCAGCAGGCGGATGCTCGTCATGCGGGCCATCATCTCGCGATCACGGCCCGGACTGGAATCGCCCGGCAGGTTCTCCCGCTCAGATCGCGACAGCGACCGTCACCGGCGGCGATGCCTGTGCCGGTGCCGGTGCTGGCGCCGGCATCACCGCCAGCGGCACCGCCGCGCTGATCGCCGTGCCGTCACCCGGCTCGGTCTCGATCGTGAGCGTGCCGCCGATCTGCCGCAGCCGCGAGCGCATCGCCGTCAGACCGTAGCCGGTCCCGTTCGCCGGTGCGGCGGTGTTCCCCGGATCGAAGCCGGCGCCGTCGTCCACGACGTCCAGCACCACCACGTCGCTCGTGTACGACAGCGTGACTCCGACGCGCCCCGCGCCCGAGTACTTGCCGGCGTTGGCCAGCGCCTCCTGCGCCGCGCGGAACAGGACCACTTCGATGTCCGGCGCGAGGGCCACGGCCTCGCCGCTGATCTCGACCCGGGCCTGGATCCCCGCGGTGCGCGACCAGGACTGCGTGAGCTCGGTCAGCGCCTCCGGAAGCTGGGCCGCCGCCAGCGGGCCCGGCCGCATGGCCTGCACCGAGCGGCGCGCCTCGGCCAGGCTCTCGCGCGCGAGTTCCCGGGCCAGGGTCAGGTGGTGCCGGCGCTTGTCGGCATCGGCGGGGTCGTCGAAGCGCTCCACGACCTCCAGCTGCCGCACGATGCCGGTCAGGCCCTGCGCGATGGTGTCGTGGATCTCCCCCGCGAGCCGCTGCCGCTCGTCCAGGACGCCGGCCTCGCGGGCCTGTGCGACCAGCTGGGCGTGCAGGCCCGCGTTCTCCTCCAGCATCTCGTGCAGCCGCGCGTTGGCCTCGGCCAGTTCGCGCCGGTGCTTCTCCTCGGCCACCGCGCTGATCGTCATGGCGCTGGCGATGACCAGGTTGACGACGAACAGGACGAGGTAGAGGAGGACGCCGAGCCCGTGGATGAAGACGACGCCGCCCATCTGCGAGGTCGCCATCAGCGCCGCCGTACCCGCGACCCCCAAGAGCTTCGTCCGGCCGGGCAGGACCACGGTGTGCAGGTAGCCGGTGAAGCCCAGGATGCCGAACAGCGGGCTGGTCAGGATCAGCACGGCGAGCAGCGCCAGCAGGACCGTGTAGTAGACCGTCGCCCGAGCCGCGGGCGGCTTCGGACTCTGCACCACGGAATCGCCCCGGTACAGCCACAGGACCGCGGCCGCCGAGGCCCCGAGGACCACGGCGTAGTACACCGCGGTCCCGGGGCCGATGATCAGCGCCAGCGGCAGGGAGATGGCCAGGCCCGCGTACGGGATCCACCTCAGGGCCTTCGCCGTCTCCATTACTCCCACTTGAACAGTCGGGCCGCCGCCAGTGCGCCGACGACCGTGTACGCGGCCAGCACGGCCAGATGCTGCCAGGCCGCGCCGCTGCCGGACCAGGTGTCCACGATCGCGCCGTACGGCACGAACCCGCTGATGGTGCGGAGCACATGCGGCAGTGACTGGAGCGGGACATAGACGCCGGCAAAGAAGAAGTTCAGGATCATCGTAGGCACCCCGATCCCGGTGGCAACCCCGGCCGAGGGGGCGAGGGCCGAGATCAGCAGGCCCAGCGCCAGCAGCGCGGTGGTGCCCAGGACGTAGGACGCCAGCATCACCAGCGGGTGGGCCGGCAGCGCGGCACCGAACCCGCCGACGCCGATCAGCACCACCGCGGCCGCGGTCGCGGCGGCGGTCGCGGCGATGACGGTCACCTGCGCGGCGAGCAGTCCGGCGGCCGGCACCGGCGAGACCGCCAGACGCCGCAGCACCCCGCGCTCCCGCAGATCGGCGAACATCACCGGAAGTGCGGTGAACGCGGTCAGGACCGAGGAGAGCATCGCGAACGTGGGGACGTAGACGTCCAGCGTCGTCTTGCCGCCGAGCGAGGCCGCCGGCTTCCCGAAGGCCGGGATGAAGCCGAAGACGGTGATCAGCGCGATCGGCAGGACGATCCCGGACAGGACCACCGCCGGCTCCCGCCACAGCAGGCGGGCCTGGGTGCGGACCAGGGTGCGGAATCCGTTGCCGGTCATGCGGAATTCGGGCAGCAGGCGTGGAGCGTGGGTCGCGGTGGTCATCAGGACTCCTCGGCGGTGGTGTTGGTGTTGGCGGAAGCGGCTGCGGCGGTGTGGGTGGTGAGGGCGATGAAGGCGTCGTCGAGGCTGGTCTGCTCGACCCGCAGCTCGGCGGCGATGATCTGCCGCCGGGCCAGGTACGCGGTGACCGCCCCGATCACCTCCGAGGTACCCGTCACCTCCAGATACACGCCGTGCCGCGCCACCCCGCGGACCTCCGGCAGCGCCAGCAACAACTCGTCCGCCACCGGCTCCGACGGCCGGAACCGCATCCGCTGCCCGGCCGCCGGCCCCCGCGCCGCCAGCCCGGCCGGCGTGTCCACGGCCACCACCCGCCCGGCGTCGATGATCGCGACCCGGTCGCAGAGCCGCTCGGCCTCCTCCATGAAGTGGGTGACCAGCAGCACCGTGACGCCGGCCGCGCGAACCTGCTCGACCATCTCCCACGCGATCCGCCGAGCGTGCGGGTCCAGACCGGTGGTCAGCTCGTCGAGCACCACCACCCGCGGATTGCCCACCATCGCCAGCGCCACGGCCAGCCGCTGCTTCTGCCCGCCGGACAGCTTCCCGAAGCGCGCCCCGGCCTTTTCCGTCAGGTCCCACTGCGTCAGCAGCCGCCCCACGTCGGCCGGCTCGCGGTAGAAGGACGCGTACAGCTCCAGCGCCTCGCGCACCTGGATCTTCGCCGGCAGCTGGCTCTCCTGGAGCTGCACCCCGAGCAGCTGCCGGACGTCCTCACGGTCCCGGCGCGGGTCCAGGCCCAGCACCCGGACCTCGCCGCCGTCGGGCGTCCGCAGGCCGCTGATGCACTCGACGGTCGTGGTCTTCCCGGCGCCGTTCGGCCCGAGGATCCCGAAGATCTCCCCCGCGCCGACCTCGAAGGAGACGTCGGCCACGGCGATCGTGTCGCCGTAGGTCTTGGTGAGGTTCCGTACCTCGATCGCTGCCATGCCTCAAGATTGGCGGTCGGGCACCCTGCGACGGATCGACCGGCCGGCTCGTCCTGGGAGGCGATGCGGTGGAGACGGGCATCAACCGATCGGTGGATACCCCTGACGCCGTCAGGCCGCGTGGTAGATGTTCTGCGCGTCCACGAGCCCGCGCCGGATCAGGTCCTCGGCCGCGTCCGCGGTCCGGTCCACGTTGTAGTCCAGCTCCTTCTTCTCCACCGAGGAGAAGTCCTTCAGCACGAAGTCCGCGGGATCCTGCCGCCCCGGCGGCCGCCCCACGCCGAAGCGCACGCGGTAGTAGTCCTTCGTCCCGAGCGCCGAGGTGATGGAGCGCAGGCCGTTGTGGCCGTTGTCGCCGCCGCCGAGCTTCAGCCGCAGCGTGCCGTAGTCCACGTCGAGTTCGTCGTGGACGACAATAATGTGCGCCGGCTCGATCTTGTAGAAGTCCCGCAGCGCCTTCACCGGCCCGCCGGACAGGTTCATGAACGTCTTCGGCTTGGCCAGCACCACCCGCGGCCCGCCGACACCGAGCCGGCCCTCGACGACGTCCGCCCGCGCCTTGTGCGACTTGAACTTGCCGCCGACGCGCGAGGCCAGCAGGTCCACGACCATGAAGCCGGCGTTGTGCCGGTTCCCGGCGTAACCGGGCCCGGGGTTGCCGAGGCCCGCGATCAAATAGAGCTGATCGCGGGCCTCGGCGGTGGTCATGACGACCAGAATAGCGGGGCTGGGAGTACTTACTCCGCAGACGCCTCGGACCCGGCCTCGCCGGCCTCGCCCTCGGCGCTCTCGGCACCCTCGGCGGCGGCCTCGGCGCGGGTCACGACGACCTGCAGCACCAGCTGGTCGCCGTCGGTGACCAGCTCCGAGCCGGCGGGCAGCGGGAGGTCGCGGACGAAGAGCTGGAAGCCCTCCTCCTTGCGGTCCACGTCGACCTCGATGCCGGTCGGGATGTGCGTGGCCTCGGCGGTGACGGTCAGGTTGTTCAGCGAGTGGTCCAGGACCGCGCCGCCGACGACCTCGCCGACGATGGTGATCGGGATGTCCACAGTGACCTTCTCGCCGCTGCGCACCAGCAGCAGGTCCACGTGCTCCAGGGTCCGCTTGACCGGGTCCTTCTGCACGTCCTTCGGCAGCGCCATCTGGCCCTTGCCGTCGCCGAAGTCCAGGTTCAGCAGGACGTTCGGGGTCCGCAGCGCGATCATCAGGTCGTGGCCCGGAAGCAGCACGTGCCGCACGGACTCGCCGTGGCCGTAGACGACACCCGGGATCTTGCCGGCAGCGCGGGCGCGGCGGGCGAAGCCCTTGCCGAACTCGGTGCGGTCTTCTGCGCTTATGCGGATCTCAGCCATTTCGTTCTCCTTGTTTCGTCGATAACGGCGCCGGGACAACCGTCCCACGCCCTCGCCGGACAAAGGTCCAGCTTAGCCTGCACAAACGAGTGCTCCTGACCACGTCGTGGTCAGGAGCACTCGCGAAAAAAGCTCAGTGCTTGTGATCGTCGAACATCGACGTGACCGAACCGTCCTCGAACACCTCGCGGATGGCCCGGGCCAGCATCGGCGCGATCGACAGCACCGTCATCTTGTCGAACCGCTTCTCGTCCGGGATCGGCAGCGTGTTGGTGAAGATCACCTCGCTGATCCGCGAGTTCTTCAGCCGGTCCACGGCCGGGTCCGACAGCACCGCGTGCGTCGCGGCGATGATGACCTCGGCGGCGCCGTTCTCGAACAGCGCCTCGGCGGCGGCGCAGATGGTGCCGGCGGTGTCCACCATGTCGTCGACCAGGACACAGGTGCGGCCCTTGACGTCGCCGACGATCTCGTGCACGGAGACCGTGTTCGGGATGTTCGGGTCGCGGCGCTTGTGCACGATCGCCAGCGGCGTGTTCAGGCGGTCGGTCCAGCGGTCGGCGGTGCGCACCCGGCCGGCGTCGGGGGAGACCACCGTCAGCTTCGAGGTGTCGTACTTGCCGCGGATGTAGTCCACCAGCAGCGGCAGCGCGAACAGGTGGTCCACCGGGCCGTCGAAGTAGCCCTGGATCTGGTCGGTGTGCAGGTCCACGGCCATCAGCCGGTCGGCGCCGGCGGTGGCGAAGAAGTCCGCCATCAGACGGGCCGAGATCGGTTCGCGGCCCTTGTGCTTCTTGTCCTGGCGCGCGTAGCCGTAGAACGGCGTGATGACGGTGATCCGCTTGGCGGAGGCGCGCTTGAGCGCGTCCACCATGATCAGCTGCTCCATGATCGAGTGGTTGATCGGAGCCGAGTGGCACTGGATCACGAAGGCGTCGCTGCCGCGCACCGACTCCTCGAAACGGGTGTAGATCTCCCCGTTCGCGAAGTCGTGCGCCTTCATGGGGGCGATCTCGACCCCCAGCTCTTCGGCGACTTCCTGGGCCAGCTCGGGATAGGCACGTCCGGTGAAGAGCATGAGCTTCTTCTCACCGGTGGTCTTGAGGCCGGTCACGGTGGGTTCTCCTAAGAGACGAGGGGCCGTAGCTCTTTCATACTCTCAGACGCAACGAGCTGTTCAGACCGTGTCCCCCTGCGCTTCCGCCTCGCTGCCTGTGGGATTCGTCTCAACGGCCGTCTGCACCGACTCCGCGGCGCGCTCGATCGCACGCTCCGCCGCCTGCGCGGCGACCGAACCCGGGCGCTTGCGCGCGACGTAGCCGGCGATGTTCCGCTGCCGTCCGCGGGCCACCGCGAGTTCGCCGGGACCCACCGGCATGTTCACCGCGGAACCTGCCGCGATGTAGGCGCCGTCGGCGACCTCCGCCGGCGCGATCAGCGTGGTGTTGGTGCCGACGAAGGCGTGGTCCCCGATGCGCGTCGGGAACTTGTCATAGCCGTCGTAGTTGGCGGTGATGACGCCGGCGCCGATGTTGCAGCCCTCGCCGATCGTCGCGTCGCCGATGTAGGCCAGGTGCGGGACCTTGGTGCCGTCGCCGATCGTCGACTTCTTCATCTCCACGAAGCCGCCGGCCTTCGCCTTGCGGCCGAGCTTGGTCCCGGGGCGCAGGTAGGTGTACGGCCCGACGTTCGCCTCCGGCCCGATCTCGGCGCCGTCGGTCGTCGCGTTGGTGACCCGCGCGCGCTCGCCGACGACGGTGTCCTTCAGCGTGCAGTTCGGCCCGACGTCGGCCCCGGAGGCGATCCGGGTCGCGCCCTCCAGCTGGGTGTTGGGCCGGATGGTGGCGTCCGGCTCCAGGGTGACGTGCACATCGATCCACGTGGTCGCGGGGTCGACGATGGTCACGCCCTCGACCATCCAGCGCCGGGTGATGCGCTGGTTCATCAGCCGCCGCAGGTCGGCCAGCTGCGCGCGGTCGTTGGCGGCCAGCACCTCGTGGTAGTCGGCGGCGACCACGGCGCCGACCGGCAGGCCGTCGCCGACGGCGATCGCCAGCACGTCGGTCAGCAGTTCCTCGCCCTGCGCGTTGTTCGTGGTGAGCCGGCTGAGCGCCTCGCGCAGGATCTTGCCGTCGAAGGCGAAGATCCCGGAGTTGATCTCGTGGATCGTGGCCTGGGTCGGCGTGCAGTCCTTCTCCTCCACGATCCCGAGCACGCGGCCCTCGGCCGTGCCGTCGGGCTCGCGCAGGATCCGGCCCAGCCCCTTCGGGTCCGGCACCACGGCCGTCAGGTCGGTGACCGCGTTCCCGGCCTGCTCGTGCACGGCGATCAGGTGCCGCAGCGTGTCGCCGGTGACCATGGCGCCGTCGCCGAGCAGCACCAGCACCGTGCCCTCGGGTTCCTCGCCGCCGGCCGCCAGCGCCTCCAGGGCCAGCCGCGCGGCCTGCCCGGTCCCGTTCTGCGGGTCCTGCACGACGATCCGCGCCTCCGGCGCGATGGCCTCGACGTGCGGCGCGACCAGGTCGCGGCCCTTGCCCACGACCACCGCGAGCCGGCGCGGCGCCAGCTCCTGCGCCGCGGCCACCACGTGGCCGAGCATCGTGCGCCCGCACAGCTCGTGCAGCACCTTCGGCGTCGCCGATTTCATCCGCTTGCCCTCGCCGGCGGCCAGGATGACGACGGTCGGCGCGTGCTGGTCGGTCATGAAGTGACTCCTAGCGGTGGGTGCGATGCTGCGCGCCGCGCGGGGGCGGCGTCGGTTCCCTAGGAGGGTAGCGATCGCGGGGAGGGGTTCGCGAGAAGCACTCGCCGCACGGCAGGCCAGGCTCGCCGAACGCCGCCAGAGCTCCGCCACCAGGACTCGAACCTGGACAAACAGATCCAAAGTCTGCTGGGCTGCCAATTACCCCATGGCGGATCGTCGCCGCCAGTTTCCCACATCCGGGGGTCTGCGCGCGCCGCGGTTTCGGGTCGGCGCGGTCCGGTTCCGGGCCGGGTCCCGGTCCGGTTTCGGCCGCCGTTCCGACGCGGCCGAGACGTACTCCGATCCGACATCCAGGCGTCACCCGCCGTGTCATCCTTGTCACCCAACCTACGGCAGCGTAAGTTTCGGTCAGTTCCCGCCCGATCCGCCAGCCCCGCAAGGGTGCTTCCCCCTCGAGGCATGATCGCGATGACAGCAACCTCAGTGCCCCAGCAGTCCACCGCCGAAGCCCCTGCCCTGGGAACGCTCGGGGGCGAGACCCAGTCCTTCAAGGAACGGATCGCCCTCAGCCTGTTCATCGGAGTCCCGTTCGTGGCCCTGGTGGCCGCCGTCCCGGTGGTCTGGGGGTGGGGGCTGACCTGGACCGATCTGATCATCGCGGTGGTGATGTACGCGATCAGCGGACACGGTGTCACGGTCGGCTTCCATCGTCTGTTCACCCACTCTTCCTTCAAAGCGAAGAAAGCACTGCGCGTGGGGCTGGCGATCGCCGGCTCGCTGGCGGTCCAGGGCCCGGTGATCCGCTGGGTCGCCGACCACCGCAAGCACCACCGCTACAGCGACCGCGACGGCGACCCGCACTCGCCGTGGCGCTACGGCGAGACCATGCCGGCGCTGATCAAGGGCATGTGGCACGCGCACATCGGCTGGCTGTTCGACCTGGAGCAGACCAGCCAGCAGCAGTACGCCCCGGACCTGCTCAAGGACCGGGCGATCGTGCGCGTCTCGCGGGCCTTCCCCTATCTGGCGCTGGCCTCGCTCCTGGTGCCCGCGGTCATCGGCGGCCTGGTGACCTGGAGCTGGCAGGGGATACTGACCGCCTTCTTCTGGGGCTCGCTGGTCCGCATCAGCCTGCTGCACCACACCACCTGGTCGATCAACTCGATCTGCCACGCCGTGGGCGAGCGGCCGTTCCGCTCCCGGGACCGGTCCGGGAACGTGTGGTGGCTGGCGGTGCTGTCGATGGGCGAGTCCTGGCACAACCTGCACCACTCGGACCCGACCGCGGCCCGGCACGGGGTGCTGCGCGGGCAGATCGACTCCTCGGCGCGGATCATCTGGGTGTTCGAGAAGTTCGGCTGGGTGCGCGACGTGCGCTGGCCGTCCAAGGAGCGGATCGCCATGAAGCTGGGCCGCGAAGCGACTCCGTGACGCGGCGCCACCGCGGCCGGGCCGGGCGCCCGGCCGCTTCCGGCGGCACAGACGGAGGCAACCTCCGCCCCGGTCGCGTCATGTCGCGAGAAACCTGAGAGAATGCCGTGGTGACTTCCCGAACCCCGGCACCGGCGTCCCGCACCCGGATGAGCGGCAAGGAACGGCGGGAACAACTCATCGAGATCGGCAGGACGCTGTTCGCCGAGCGCGGCTTCGACGCCACCTCGGTGGAGGAGATCGCGACCAAGGCCGGCGTCTCCAAGCCGGTGGTGTACGAGCACTTCGGCGGCAAAGAGGGTCTGTACGCGGTCGTGGTGGACCGGGAGATGGCCAAGCTGCTGTCCATGGTGACCACCGGCCTGACCGGCGAGCACGCCCGCGAACTGCTGGAACAGGCGGCGTTCGCGCTGCTGGACTACATCGAGTCCAGCACCGACGGCTTCCGCATCCTGGTCCGCGACTCCCCGGTCACCACCTCGACCGGCAACTTCGCGTCCCTGATCTCCGACATCGCCTCCCAGGTCGAGGACCTGCTCGGGGTGCACTTCATGCACCGCGGCTACGACCCCAAGCTCGCCCCGATGTACGCGCAAATGCTGGTCGGCATGGTCGCGCTCACCGGCCAGTGGTGGCTCGACGTCCGCAAGCCGCCCAAGGCCGAGGTCGCCGCGCACCTGGTGAACCTGGCCTGGAACGGCTTGTCGCATCTGGAGGGCAGCCCCCGGCTGATCGTCCAGGAGCAGGCCGAGGCGAAGGTGCGGCGGGCCGCCCGCAAGACGGAGCGGGCCGAACGGGTGGAGCGGGTGGAGCGGGCGGAGCACACGGAACGTGCTGAGCGGTCCGAGCCCACCGGCCAGACTGTCAGGCGCACGCAGAAGGCCGCCGAGCGTCCGCAGAAGACGAGCGCGCGTGCGCAGAAGGCCGCCGCGAAGCAGTAGTACCGACGGCGCGCCTGCCAGGCGTTCACCACCGCTCGCCGTAGCCCGCCGGATCTCGCCGGCCGCGGCTGCCGTACGGCCTAATCCTCCCGCACCAGCACCGTCTCAGCCCCCGCCGACATGTTCGCCAGCACCCGCACCGCCGCCTCGTGCACCGTCACCGGCGCGTCCACGGCCTCCACGTCTCCCCGGCTCAAAGCCTTGCGACGCAACGTCTCCGACGCCGAAGCCAGCAGCGCGCGGTGCGTGTACTCGCCGCGCGTGGGCCCCTTCTTCCCGGTCGAGGAGTACAGCCGCAGCACCGGGTCGTCGCCGCGGCCGGAGCTGGCCGCGACCTCGCGGGCCGCGCGCAGCAGCGCCTCGTGCGTCTCGTGGGTCTCCAGCCACTCCTCGTACTCGTCCTCGCGGCCGCCGACGGTGATCGTGCTGACCACCGACGAGATCTCCATCATCGAGTCCTCGATCAGGTCCACGAACTCGTCGCCGACGAACAGGATCCGGGCCTCGGCCTCGTTCAGGGCGTGGACCAGGTGCGCGCGGTCCAGGCGCCAGTCGAGCCAGGTGCAGACCAGGCCCATGTTGCTGGCCGCGAACAGCGTCTCGAAATGGACCGGGTGGTTGCGGGCCAGCACGGCGACCCGCTGGCCGCGCTGCAGCCGGTCGCTGCGGATCCCGGTCACACACTTGCGAATCCGGGCGTCGAAGCCCGTCCAGTCCCACTCCTCGTCCCCGTAGGCGAGGACGGACCCGCGCGCGTTCTCGTCGAGGTTCACGCGCACGATGTCGCCGAGCCAGTGGAACTCCACCGGGTCGCGCGTCTCAGCACTTTGCGTGGCAGGCATGCCCCGATTCTGGGCTGAATCAGTCCTGCGCGCCAGCAGTATGCGCGCGCAGGACTTACATTCTCCGCACGCCCTATCAGGCCAAAGTCACCAAAATCTGGTGCGCGTCCACGAACTGCCCGACCCCGCAGTCGACCGAGGCGACCACGCCGTCACGCCCAGCCTTCACGTGATGTTCCATCTTCATGGCCTCCATGGTCACCAGGACCTGCCCGGCCTTCACCGGATCGCCGGCCGCCACGGCGATCGCGACCACCGTCCCGGGCACCTCGGCGGCGCCGTCATCTGCGGCGAAGGCGTCAGCGTCCTCCGGGAAGCGCGGCGTCGGCTTCCAGGCCGAGTGTCCGCCGTCGCTGTCGTCGATCCAGACGACGGTGTCGTCCGCGACCCGCACCCGGCACAGCCGGTCGACGCCGTCCACCGCGACCCGGACCGACTCAGGACCCAGATCCCTAAGTGATACCTCGTACTCGGCTCCGCCGTGGATCACGTACAGCGTCGAGCCGTCGAGCCGGTAGGTCACCGGCGTCTCCGGCGCCCGGCGGACGTCCTGCCGGGTCCACGCCGCGTTGGCGCCGTCGTAGGGGAGCAGCCGCCAGCCGGCCGGGGCGAAGGCGGTCGCGCCGCCGGCGGTACGGCGGCGGTGGACGGACACCGCGATGGCCGCCGCGAGGTGCGCGGTGACGTCGGTCCGGTCCTCGGGCGCGGCCAGGGCCGGGTGCAGGTCCAGGAAGTCGGTCCGCGTGGTCCCGGCCAGGAAGTCGGGGTCGCGCAGGATCGCGACCAGCTGGTCGCGGTTGGTCTTCAGGCCCTGGATCCGCATGCCGGCCAGCGCCGACGCCAGCTTCAGCGCCGCCTCGCCGCGAGTGGCGCCGGTGGCGACCACCTTCGCCAGCATCGGGTCGTAGTAGTGGGAGACGACGCTGCCGCTGCGAACGCCGTCCTCGTAACGGATCCCGGGTACGTCAGCGTGCTCATACAGAGCCAGGGTCCCGGGCGAGGGGATGTACTTGCGCGCCGGGTCCTCGGCGTAAAGGCGGACCTCGATCGCGTGGCCGTGCAGGCCTTCGGGGTCAGGCGCGGTGAGCTGCGCGCCGGAGGCCACCTCGAACTGCTTGCGGACCAGGTCCTGGCCCCAGACCTCTTCGGTGACCGGGTGCTCGACCTGGAGCCGGGTGTTCATCTCCAGGAAGTAGTAGGAGTCGTCGGTGTCGTCGAAGAGGAACTCCACGGTTCCGGCGCCGACGTAGCCGAGCTCGCGCACCAGCGCGCACGCGACCTCGCCCATCCGGGTCCGGACCGCCGCGCCGACCACCGGGGACGGCGCCTCCTCGACGACCTTCTGGTGGCGCCGCTGCACGGAGCACTCGCGCTCGCCATAGAACACGGCGTTGCCGTGGCTGTCTCCGAAGACCTGGATCTCGATGTGCCGGGAAGCGGTCAGGTAGCGCTCCAGGAAGACGGTGCCGTCTCCGAACGCCGCGGCCGCCTCGCGCCGGGCCCCGGAGACCGCGTTCTCCAGCTCGTCCACGCCGGAGACCAGGCGCATGCCCTTGCCGCCGCCGCCCGCGGAAGCCTTGACCAGCAACGGGAATCCGACGCCTTCGCCGGCCTTGCGCCAGTCATCCGGCTCGTCGGTGGTCAGCAGCGCGTCCGGCAGCACCGGCACGCCGGCGGCCTTGGCGATGGCCTTCGCCTCGTGCTTGATGCCCATCTTCCTGATCGAGTCGGGCGAGGGGCCGACGAACACGATCCCGGCCTCGGCGCAGGCCTCGGCGAAGGCGGCGTTCTCCGACAGGAAGCCGTAGCCGGGGTGGACGGCGTCCGCGCCGGTTTTGCGGGCGGCGTCCAGGATCTTGGCGACGTCCAGGTAGGACTCGGCGCTGGTGCTGCCGCCGAGGGCCACCGCGACGTCGGCTTCGCGCACGTGCGGCGCGTCGGCGTCCGGGTCGGAGTACACGGCGACGGTGCGCAGGCCCATCGCCTTGGCGGTGCGGAAGACCCGCCGGGCGATCTCGCCACGGTTGGCCACCAGCACTGTCGAGAACGTCGGATACGTCGGCATGGCGTCACTGTCTCACAGGTCGGACAGCCGTTCATGGAGCTGTGAGCCGCGTCACCCTACATCCGGAAGGGTGCGAACTGGCGGGTCCCGACCACCGGTCCGGAGTCGATCGCGGACAGCGCGAGCCCCAGCACGGTCCGGCTCTGGCGCGGGTCGATGACGCCGTCGTCCCAGAGCCGGCCGCTGGCGTAGACGGCGTCGGACTGGCCGTCGACCATGGCCTCGACGAACTCGCGGGTCTGCGCGTCGGCGGCCTCGTCGTACGGCTGCCCGGCCTTCTCGGCCTTCTGGCGCTGCACGATCGACATCACCCCGGCCAGCTCCCGGCCGCCCATCACGGCGATGCGGTGGTTCGGCCAGGTGAAGACGAAGCGCGGGTCGTAGGCGCGGCCGGACATGCCGTAATTGCCGGCGCCGTAGGAGGCGCCGACCATCAGGGTCACGTGCGGGACGGCGGAGTTGGAGACGGCGTTGATCAGCTTGCTGCCGTCCTTGATGATGCCGCCGCGCTCGTAGCGCGAGCCGACCATGAAGCCGGTGATGTTCTGCACGAACAGCAGCGGGACCTCGCGGGCGTTGGCGAGCTGGATGAAGTGCGCGCCCTTGTTGGCCTCCTCGGAGAACAGGATGCCGTTGTTGGCGAGGATGCCGACGGGATAGCCGTGGATCGAGCCCCAGCCGCAGACGAGCGTGGTGCCGTAGAGCGGCTTGAACTCGGAGAAGCGCGAGCCGTCGAGCACCCGGGCCAGGATCTCCCGCACCTCCACGGGGCGGCGCAGGTCCATCGGGGCGAGCGCCAACAGGTCCTCGGCGGCGTAGAGGGGCTCGTCGGGGCGCTCGGTGGGGCCCGGGCCAGCCTTGCGCCACCGGAGATCGGCGACGATCTGGCGGCCGATGCGGATGGCGTCGCGCTCGTCGCGGGCGAGGTAGTCGGCGAGGCCGGAGACGCGGGCGTGCATGTCGGCACCGCCGAGCGTCTCGTCGTCGGTGTCCTCGTTGATCGCCATCTTCACCAGCGGCGGCCCGCCGAGGTAGACGGCGGCCTGGTTCTTCACCATGACCGTGAACTCGCTCATGCCGGGCACGTACGCGCCGCCGGCCGTCGAGGACCCGAACACGATGGACAGCGTCGGGATCCCGGCGGCCGACAGCCGCGAGATGCCCTTGAACGAGGCACCGCCCGGCACGAAGATGTCCGCCTGCCGCGGCAGATCGGCGCCCGCGGACTCGGTCAGCGAGATCAGCGGGAGCCGGTTCCGCTCGGCGATCTCCAGCATCCGCAGCTGCTTGGCGACACCCGACGGCCCGACCGCGCCGCCCTTCACGGTCGGATCGTTGGCGCCGATCATGCACTCGACCCCGGCCACGGTGCCGATGCCGGAGACCCCGCCGACGGTCTCGGCCGGATCGTGCGTCCCGGCGAGCGCGGCCAGTTCGAGGAACGGCGCGTCCTCGTCGAGGAGGAGGTCCAGGCGCTCGCGCACGAGCAGCTTGCCGCGCGAGCGGTGGCGCTCGGCGTACTTCTCCCCGCCGCCGGCGAGGACTTTGTGCTGCAGCTCCCTGATGCGCGCCAGTGCGGCCAGCACCGCTTCGCGGTCGGCCAGCGCCGTCTCCGAGGCGAGGTCCAGCTGGGAGCGGAGCACTGGCATGGCGGCCTCCGGGTTGTGGTGCGGTGCGGTGCGGGGTGCGGGCACTACTCGTCGGTAACCTAAACCGGCCCGGCCAGGCACGCAATCGATCAGATCTCTTTGAGCATCCCCCCGTCGACGACGAACTCCGAGCCGTTGGTACTCCCCGACCGCGGCGAGGCCAACAGCACGATCGCATCGGCCACCTCCTGCGGCTCCACGAACCGCCCGGTACTGAGCCGCAGCATCTCCGGCAACGTCTTGTCGAGCAGCGTGTCCCGATCGACACCCATCGCCCCGGCGAACATGTCCGCGACCCCGCCCTCGTCGGTCCACCAGTTGGTCCGCGTGACCCCCGGCGACACGGTGTTGACCCGCACCCCCCGCGGCCCGAACTCCTCAGACAGGCCCTTGGAGACATGACTGAGCGCGGCCTTGGCGGCGGCGTACTCGTAGTTGTTGGTCCCCGGCTGCCGCGCCAGACTCGACGAGACATTGACGACCGTGCCCCCGCGCCCGACCAGATGCGGCAGCGCCACCCGCGTCAACCGCATGACCGCGAACAGGTTGAACTCGAAGACGGCCTGCCAATCAGTGTCGCTCCCACCCAGGAACGGCCCACGCGGCAACACGACACCAGGCGGCGGCCCACCGGCATTGTTGACGAGGATGTCGAGCCCACCGAAGGCCCCAACAGCGCGCTCCACAAGCTCCGCCGCAAAGGCCGTATCCATCAGGTCACCGGCGACATGCAGCAGATTCGGCCCGGCAAGCTCCGCAAGCCCCGCCGAGCCCGAGCGAGAGGCGGCAACGACGAAAGCGCCCTCCTCCAGCAGAGTTCGAACAACGGCAAGGCCGATACCCTTGCTGCCACCGGTGACGACAGCGACGCGGCCACGCAACGCGAGGTCCATACGGACTCCTTGAGATCGATGAAGTGGTTGAAATCGCAACCACTCCTCGATCTTGCGCCGCGCGCGGTGGCGGCGCTGGCGGGCTTCGGACCGGTCATCTCGGCAGCATGCGCACCGGGCCAGAGGAGCAGCGCGCCTCGGATTCTGCCGCCGCCCGACCCGCGCGGCCGAACAAGCAGCGCGCGCCTCGAAATCTGCCAGCCACCGACCGACCAGCCAGCGCCTATCCAGCTCGCTCGGCGACTCAGCCGATCTCGCCCTCGCCGGCGCGCGCCCGAACTCAGTGCAGCCCCAAGCCCAGGGCAATCCCGCGGCGCGTGCCGCTTACCCCCGCCGAGCGCCCGCGATCAGGCCCGGCGCCCGCGCCACCAGCTCCGCGCCGGCCTTTGCGACTGAGCCTGTGTCGTGCGGGGGCTGGGGGTCGTACTCGATCCACAGTTGGATCGCCTGGGCGAATTCGTCGCCTTCGATCAGGCCGGCGAGGGTGAGGGCCATGTCGATGCCGGAGGAGACTCCTGCTGCTGTGACCACTTTGCCGCGGCGGACCACGCGGTCGGGTGTGTAGTGGGCGCCGAAGGCCTCTAGCTCGGGGATGGCGTTCCAGTGTGTGGTGGCGTCGAGGTCGGTGAGGATGCCTGCCGCGCCGAGGAGGAGGCTGCCGGTGCAGACCGAGGTGGTCCAGGTGGTGGTTTCGTGCATGCGGGCGATCCAGTCGGTCAGGGGCTTGCGGGCTTCGTGGTCGCGGGTGCCGCGGCCGCCGGGGACCAGGAGGATGTCGCAGGAGGTGATGTCTTCGGGGGTGGCTTGGGCTTCGAGGGCGAAGCCGCCGTCGGCGCCGCGGACCGGGCCCGGTTCGGTCGCCACGAACACGACCTCGGTGTCCGGCAGGAAGCGGAGGACGTCGTACGGGCCGACGAGGTCCAGGGGCATGAAGCCGGGGAACAGGGGGATGGCGAGACGGGCCATGGTCGACTCCTTGGTGGTTCTTGCCGATGACTACTTGGTCTACGTGCGGGAGCTGAAATGCCGCCGGTATTCGCCGGGCGTCACCCGGATCGTGCGGTTGAAGGTGCGGTGCATGGTCTCGACCGTGCCGAAGCCGCAGGTGCGCGCGATGCGGTCGAGCCCGTCGTGCGTGCTCTCCAGCAGCCGGCGCGCCGCCTCGATCCGCGCGGCCTCGACGTACGCCGCGACCGTCATCCCGGTCTCGGCCCGGAACACCCGCGAGAAGTGCCGCTCGCTCAAGGCCGCACGCCGCGCCAGTGCCGGCAGGCTCAGGTCCGCGTCGAGGTGGTCCGCGATCCACGTCTGCGCCTCGCGCAGCGCGTCACGCCCCGGACGCTGCGCCGCCAGCTGCGTGCTGAACTGCGCCTGCCCGCCGGGCCGCTGCACGAACACCACCAGCTGCTTGGCGATGGCCCGCGCCATCTCCGCACCGTGGTCGTCCTCGACGAGTGCCAGTGCGAGGTCCACACCGGCCGTGACCCCGGCCGACGTCCAGATCGGGTCGTCGCGCACGAAAATCGGGTCCGCCTCGACCCGAACCTGCGGGAACCGAGCGGCCAGATCGTCGCACGACTGCCAGTGCGTCACGGCACGCCGGCCGTCCAACAGCCCCGCCGCGGCCAGCAGAAAAGCCCCGGAACACACCGACGTCACCCGCCGGGCCCGACCGGCCGCAGCCCGAACCCACTCGACGTACTCCGGAGAATCGCAAGCATCGCGGACCCCCATCCCGCCGACGACCACCAGCGTGTCGATCGGCGACGAGGTGGCCGAGGCCAAGGTGCCATGCGGCACAACAGCCAAGCCGTCGGACGCGACCACGGGCTCAGCCGACGCGGCCACGACCTCGGTCCGGTACCGGTACCGATGGTCGCCGTCCAACGGAAACAACCGATCAGCCTGCGAGAAGACCTCCAGCGGCCCGCTGAGATCAAGCAGCTGGAACCGCGGAAAGACCAGGAACACCACGCGGCGGCTCACAGCTTTTCTGTCCAACACAGTGAGAGCGTCGCCGCCGCAGGCGAAGTCCGCAATGACACGTGAGTGACGAATCCGGCCATGAGGGCCGGCCGGATCCGTCACGCGGCCCTAAATCAACCCGCCTCACCTGCGGTGATCGCCGCGACCATCGCCTTCCCGACCTCGGGCCCCAGCACCCGGTAATGGCTCGAGACATACGCACTCGAATCCAAGTTGCTGATCGCCCCCGCCGGAAACGCGTACCCCGGCCCGTCCGCCGGCAGCATCGCGCTCCAACACGACTCCGGCGTCGACAGCGCCCCATGCCGCCCGATCGCCCCGAACTCGTCCCGCACGTCGCTGTCGCGCACCATCCCGGTGGTGTCCGGCTCGTCCCCGGCCATCCGCGAAGCCAGCTCGTATGCGATCCCGACCATGTTGTCGTGGTGCGAGTACGTCACGACCACCGGCCCCTGCAGCCGCCCGCCGAACAACCCCGGCCGGAACAACCCGTCGTGCACGCCGTCCCACTGCTTGGCGAACCCGAACTGCGAGAACGCCCCCTGGATCAGCATCGCCGACGACACCGGGAACGGCTCGCAGTTCGCCAGCGCCGAGGCCATCACCCGCGCCCCGAAGCTGTGCCCCGCCAGGTGCAGCCGCACCTGCGGCCGCGCCGCGCGCACCGCCGCCAGCACCGGCACCAGCCCCCTGCCGACGGCACCGGACCGCGCCTTCATCTCGTAGTAGGTCGACAGGTTCATCACCGCGGAGATCCCGTCCTCCAGCGGCCCGAACTTCTCCAGCAGCGCCCCGGGGTCCAGGCCGAAGAACGCGGCCTGGTGGTCGCCGGGGTTGGCGTACTCCGCCGCGTCCGGCAGGCCGACGATGCTGGCGCTCACCCGGTCCCGGACCCGGGTGACGAACGACGCCGCGGTCCGGCCGGTCGGATCGTTCACGGCCGCCGCGGCCGCCTCGGCGTCCGGCGCCGCGTCGAATCGCTTGGACGGCCACAGGATCCCGAGCACGGCCAGTCCCGGCGGGGCCCCGCCGACCTGCGCCATGGCCGCGGTGAGGCCGGTGTAGAGGTCCTGCGCGCGCAACGGGTCGTCCAGCCAGCCGTGCGAGAGCACGAGCAGGTCCGTCACGTCCGCGCCGAGGGCCGCCTCCGGGGCGACTCCTCGCTGTAGGGGATCGGCCACTTGACCGTCCGCTCCGAATGACAACTCTCCGTAGGCAAATCCGTTGAGGGTCACACTTGATTTGTCCCGCTCGGGGCGGTCGGCGAAAAGTCTCGGGGCGGTTAATCTGAGATCACACCCGAGAAGGAGATTCCAGCCGTGGCCGACGACGTCCAGACCCCGAAGCTCCGTGAAGCATTGCGCGGCATCCCCACCTACAAGGCGGGAAAGAACCCCGACGCCTCCGCCTTCAAGCTTTCCTCGAATGAGAACCCTTACCCGCCGCTGCCGGGCGTGTTGGAGGCGGTGCAGAAGTCCGCGGAGAGCTTCAACCGCTACCCGGACATGGGCGTGTCGGCGCTGAGCGCGGAGATCGCCGAGCGCTTCGGCGTGCCGGTGGAGCACGTGGCGACCGGGACCGGCTCGGTCGGCGTGGCGCAGCAGCTGCTGCAGGCCACCTCGGGTCCGGGGGACGAGGTGATCTACGCCTGGCGCTCCTTCGAGGCGTACCCGATCATCACCCAGATCTCCGGCGCCACCTCGGTGCGGGTGCCGCTGACCCCGGGCGAACACCACGACCTGGACGCGATGGCCGCCGCGGTGACCGACCGCACGCGCCTGATCTTCGTGTGCAACCCGAACAACCCGACCGGCGCCGCGATCTCCGAGGACGACCTGGTGCGGTTCCTGGACCGGGTGCCGAGCGACATCCTGGTGGTGATCGACGAGGCGTACCGGGAGTTCGTGCGGGACGACAGCATCCCGGACGGCGTGGACATCTACCGCGACCGCCCGAACGTCGCGGTCCTGCGCACCTTCTCCAAGGCCTACGGCCTGGCCGGGCTGCGCGTCGGCTTCGCGATCGCGCACGAGCCGGTGGCCGCCGCGCTGCGCCAGACCGCCGTGCCGTTCGGCGTGAACAGCCTGGCGCAGGTCGCCGCGATCGAGTCGCTGCGGGCCGAGAAGCAGCTGCTGGAGCGCTGCGAGGCGCTGGTCCAGGAGCGCACGCGGGTCATCGGGGCGCTGCGCGAGCAGGGCTGGACCGTGCCGGAGAGCCAGGCCAACTTCATCTGGCTCCGGCTCGGCGAGCGCACCATGGAGTTCGCCGCGAAGGCCGAGGTCTCCGGCATCGTGGTGCGGCCGTTCGCCGGCGAGGGCGCGCGGGTCACCATCGGCGAGGTCGAGGCGAACGACATCCTGCTGCGGGTCGCGGCCGAGTTCCGGGACTAGCCGGGAGCAGGCGACAGAAAGCAATAGCAGGCAGCTATAGACAGCGGCAGGCGGCGGGCACCAGCACCGCCGCCACCGCACAAAGCGCCGTCCCGCAGCCTTCGGCCTAGACTCGGATCGATGTCCGAATCGCGTGAATCGCCCGCAATAGCCGACCTGCAGGACGCGCTGGCCGCCTCCCGCCGCCGCGAGTCCTGGCTTTCGGCGGCCTCGGACGTCATCACCCTGATGCTGATCGCCGAGGACCCGCACGAGGTCCTCACCCTGGTCGCGGAGCGGGCCCGGGAGGCGTCCGGCGCCGACCACTGCTCGCTGCTGCTCCAGCACGAGGACGGCAGTTGGCGCATCGACGTGGCCACCGGACTGGCCGCCGACAAGGTACGCGGCGCGGCCGTGGAGCCGTACCGGCGGTCGGTGAAGGTGGCGATCACCGGCCGGGCGTTCGCGATGGAGGCGGACGACGCGCACCGCGAAGAACTGGCGCCGCCCTACCGGGCCTTCGGCGCCATCGTCTACGCCGCCCTGGCCCAACGCGACGACCGGCCGATCGGCACGCTGGTCCTGGCCAACGCACCCGGAAGCCGCACCTTCGACGACGAGGACGCCCGCCTGGCCACCGCCTTCGCGCACCAGGCCGGACTCGCGCTGGCCCTGACCGAGGCCCGCGCCGCCGAGGACCGGCTGGCCGTCTACGCCGACCGCGAGCGCATCGCCCGGGACCTGCACGACCTCACCATCCAGCGGATCTTCGCCGCCGGCCTGTCCCTGCAGACCCTGAGCCGCCGCCTCAGCACCCCCGGGCCGGACCTGCCGTCCGCCACCGAGCGGCTGGACGGCGTCATCGACGAACTGGACGCCGCGATCGCCGAGATACGCACGACGATCTTTGACCTCCAGCTCACCGCCGACCAGGAGGCCACGTCGACCCGGGCCCGGGTGCTGCGCGAGGCCTCCCGCGCGGCCCGCGTCCTCGGCTTCGAGCCCTCGGTCCGCTTCACCGGCCCGCTGGACTCCCTGGTCGGCGGCGACACCGGCGCGCACCTGGTGGCCGCGGTCCGCGAAACCCTGGCCAACGCGGCCAAACACGCCGGCGCGACCCGGGTCGAGGTGGTGGTGACGGTGGAGACGGGACCGGCGACCACGCTGACCCTCGACGTCCTCGACGACGGCGGCCGCCCGATGCCGCGCTGGCGCCCCAACCCGCGCACCGCCCGGCAGGGCCTGTCGAACCTGGCCGCCCGGGCCCGCGAGCTCGGCGGCAGCTTCCACGCCGGGCCCGGCGACGGCGACCAGGGGACCCGCGTGACCTGGCGCGTGCCGCTGTAGTCGCGGTCGCACCGGCAGCCGTTGCGCTTCCCGGCTGTTGTCCGGCAAAGGCCTTCCGCGACGCTCTCGACCTCAGCGAGTGGAAAACCCGAGCGTGCGCAGGAGTGCGTCCACGTGCTCGGCCGCCTCGGCGGGCTCGAGCGGCGCGTGTCCGACCAGCAGCCGGTACCAGAAGACCCCGAAGATCACGTCCACGGCGTGGTCGACGGCCACGTCCGGATCCAGCTCCCCGCGCGAAACGGCCCGCGCGAACATCGCCTTCAGCACCTCGCGCCGTTGTCCGGTCCACTCCTGGAAGACCGGAGCGAAGGTCGCGTCCAGCTGGGCCTCGGCCATCAGCCCTTGCAGGGTCCTGACGCGCAGCGGGTACTGGCTGATCCGGTAGAGCTCCGCGACGAACGCGACGAGGTCCCCGCGCAACGAACCGGTGTCCGGCTCGGGCATCCAGGCCACGACGATGTGGGCGTAGGCCTCCATGGCCAGCATGCCCCGCGACTTCCACCAGCGGTAGATGGTGCTCTTCGCGACATCGGCCCGGGCCGCCACGCCCTCCATGGTCAGGCCCGCGTATCCGTGCTCTTCCAGCAGGTCCGCGGTCGCGGCCAGGATCGCCGCGTGGGCGTCGGCGCTGCGGATCCGGCCGCCGGTCCTGGGGATCCGCCGGGCGGGCTCGGGCCGCACCGGCTGCTCAGGGCCCTCAGACCCGGCCGGCTGGTCGGTGCTCATGACAGGCAGCGTACCCGCGTGTTAGCTTCAATCAAAACGCTGCGTCGCGTTTCGATTGAAGGAGTCCGCATGTCCACGATCGTGATCGCCCACGGCTACTCCATGTCCCCGGCCCACCACTGGTATCCCTGGCTCACCGACCGGCTGACCGCCGCCGGCCACCGGGTCGTGGTGCCGGCCCTGCCCGATCCCGGCGCCCCCGACCCGGACGCCTGGCACAAGACGCTGCTCGCGGCCACCGACGCGGCACCCGCCGACACCGTCCTGGTCGGCCACAGCCTCGGCGGCATCAGCATCCTGCGTCTGCTGCACCAGCACGACACCGCCGGACTCGGCGCCTATCGCGGAGCGCTTCTCGTGGCGTCGATGACCAAGGAGGTCGGCTACGACCACCTCGTCCCGTTCTTCCGCCCGGCCTTCGACTGGCCGGGGATCCGCGCGGCGGCCCGAGCCCGCCGAGTGCTGCACGCCGCCGACGACCCGGTCACCGGATCCGCGACCCCCGAGCACGTCATGGCCTTCGCGACCGACTTCGGGGCCGACGTCACCCTCACCCCGGACGGCGGCCACTTCCCCGATCGAGAGGGGACCAGGACTCAGCTTCCGTACGCCCTGGACCTCGTACGAGCACTGGCCGGATAGCGCGCCATCAACCCCTGCGCGCCAAAAGAGCCCGGCTGCGGCGACCACACGCACCGCAGCCGGGCTCCTCCCCCGATCCAGACAGGTCAGAAGGCTGGCCAGAAGGCAGACCAGCAGGCGGATCAGACCACCTGGATGGTGGCCATCATCCCCATGTCCTCGTGCTCCAGGTTGTGGCAGTGCGCGACGTACCGCCCCCGGTAGGAGTCGAACCGCACCGAGAAGGTGATCTCAGAACCCGGAGACAGCTCCACGGTGTCCTTCCAGCCGTGGTCGTACTCGCCGAGGCCGCCGGAACCCCGGCCGGTGACCTGGAAGTGCGCGCCGTGCAGATGGACCGGATGCCGCTCGACCGAGGTCACCGCCCACTGCTCGGTCTTGCCGAACTCGGGCTTCAGCAACGGATGCGCCGGGTCGAAGGCCTTCCCGTTCACGTGCCACTGGCTGCCGTCCAGCGCGAAGACCAGGCGCCGCTTGGCGCCGTCCACCGTCAGCTTCTCGATCGCGGACAGCGTGCTCGGGACCGAGGAGTCGTCGGAGGCCCGGGACGTCACCTTGAACTGCATCACCTGGCCCGCACCCCCGCTGTCGGCGGAGTTCTGCAAGGTCACCGTCGAGCCGACCGGGTACTTGGAGAAGTCCACGACCACGTCGAAGCGCTCGGCGGGGGACATGTGCAGCGTGGAGTGCGTCATCGGCGAGGCCAGCAGGCCGCCGTCGGAGCCGACCTGGATGAACGTCCCGCCGCCCGGGCCGTCCAGCTTCAGCTCGTAGCGGCGCGCGTTGGAGGCGTTGACGATCCGCAGCCGGTACTTGACGGCCGCGACCTCCAGGTAGGGCCAGGGCGCGCCGTTCACCAGGATCACGTCGCCCTGCGCGCCGGCGGAGATCGACTTGTCCATGCTCGGCTTGCCGAGCAGCGTCGGGTCCTTCTCCGGATAGATGAGCTGGCCGTCGGCGTCGAAGGCGCGGTCGGAGATCATCAGCGGGATCTCGCGCTCGCCCTTGGGCAGCGGCAGTTTGTCGTCCTCGGCGTCACGCACCACGCAGAGGCCGAACAGGCCGCGCCAGACCTGCACGCCGCTGAAGTCCATGCGGTGGTCGTGGTACCAGAGCGTGGCGGCGCGTTGGTTGAGCGGAAAGACGTAGTCCCGCTGCACCGCGGTCAGGTGCGCCTGCGGGTCCGCCATCGACGGCATGCCGTCCATCCCCGGCATCGAGGCGGCCATACCCGGGTTCGCCATGTCCGCGAGCGCCTGCGGGAACACCAGGTCCGTCGGGAATCCGTCGTCGCTGGGCGGGGTCAGGGCGCCGTGCAGGTGGGTGGCGATCGGCACCGGCAGCTGGTTGGTCTGGTGCACGACCATCGGCGTGCCGGCGTGCACGTCCAGGTACGGGCCCGGGAACGTCCCGTTGTAGCCGAAGATCTTCGTCTGGTAGCCGGGCAGGATCTCGACCTCGGCCTGCTTCAGGGTCATCGAGTAGTGGACACCCTGCGCGTCGGTCGAATCCGGGGCCAGCGGCTTCAGGATCGGCAGCGGCACGGTGTAGGCCCGCGGCAGCTTCGCCTTGCTCGTCAGGGTCCCGGGGTTGATGCCGTCGTTGCCGGGCTTGGCGCAGCCGGCGAGCGTCGGCGCCAGCACCGCGGCCGCGCCGGCGCCGCCGAACAGCCGCAGCGCGCCTCGGCGGGACAGACGGAGGCCACTCATTCGCCGGCCTCCGCGGCGGGGAAAGCCACGACCGCGGCACCGGACCCGGCCGCGACCGCCGGCTTGTAGGGCCGCATGATCAGCGGCATGAGCTGGGCGACGCCGCCCATCATGATGACGCCGAGCGGGATGTGGATCCACATGACGTGGCCGTATCCGGCCCCCATCTGGAGGATCTCCACGACGAACAGCGCGGTCGCCGTCGTGAACGCCGCGCGCGGGATCAGGCCCCGGCGCCAGGCCGGGAAGGCCAGGACGGTCATGACCAGGCACAGGGTCACGACGACCACGGCGTTGGTGGCGTGCGAGTCGATGGCCGTGTCCTGTCCGGACAGGAACAGGCCGGCCAGGATCGGTTGCAGCAGGAAGGAAAGCGCGTGGAGCACAGCGACCACGCGCAGGGCAGGAAGCATCGGTACGTCCCCCTCGACGTATACGTCTCTTACTGTTCGCGATGACCTCACGACCCTGGCACACAGGAGTTGATCTATGCGTCCCTCTGCGGAAGACAGCGGTCATACTCCGCTGGAAGTACCTGCCAGGACGTAGGCTGGACGGGCCATGACGAACGACGCCCCCACCCCCGACCACGCCCGGACCGCGCCCCCGGTCGACCAGCTCGACCTGGCCGCCGTCGAGGCGCAGCTGAACCGTACGCCGCGCGGCGTACGCCGGGTCGCGCACCGCTGCCCGTGCGGCAACCCGGACGTGGTGGAGACCGCGCCGCGGCTGCCCGACGGCACGCCGTTCCCGACGCTGTTCTACCTGACCTGCCCCAAGGCGGCCTCGGCCATCGGCACCCTGGAGGCCTCCGGCCTGATGAAGGAGATGACCGAGCGGCTGCAGACCGATCCGGAACTGGCCGAGGCCTACCGCGCCGCGGACGAGGAGTACCGCGCCCGGCGTGACGAGATCGAGGTGCTGGAGGGCTTCCCGACCGCCGGCGGCATGCCGGACCGGGTGAAGTGCCTGCACGTCCTGGTCGGCCACGCGCTGGCCGCCGGCCCCGGGGTGAACCCGCTGGGCGACGAAGCGCTGGCGCTGCTGCCGGAGTGGTGGAAGGCCGGGCCATGTGTCACACCGGGCATGGAACCGGGTGCATAGCGGAACATGAACGACATGACCAAGCGCGTCGCCGCGATCGACTGCGGCACCAACTCCATCAGGCTGCTGATCGCCGACGTTCACCCGAAGTCCGGCAAGACCGAGGACGTGGTGCGCGAGATGCGCATCGTCCGGCTCGGCGAGGGCGTGGACGCCACCGGCCGGCTGGCGCCGGCCGCGCTGGAGCGCACCTTCGCGGCCTGCCTGGAGTACCAGGACCTGATCGAGCGGAACAGCGGCGGCACGCCGATCCCGCTGCGCTTCGTCGCCACCAGCGCCACCCGCGACGCCGAGAACCGGCGGGAGTTCGTCGAGGGCGTGAAGGGCATCCTGGGCGTGGAGCCGTACGTGGCCACCGGCGACGAGGAGGCGCGGTTCTCCTTCACCGGCGCCACCTCCGAGCTGCCGCACGACCGGCACCAGGCGCCCTACCTGGTCATCGACATCGGCGGCGGGTCGACGGAGTTCGTGCTCGGCGACGGCGAGCGCGGCGTGATCGCGGCGCGCAGCGTCGACATGGGCAGCGTGCGGATGTACGAGCGGCACCTCAAGGGCGCCGCGATCGCGACCGAGGCCCAGGTCAAGGCGGCTCGCGCGGACATCGAGAAGCTGATCGACCGCGCCGCCGAAGCCGTGCCGCTGGACGAGGCGCGCACCCTGGTCGGGCTGGCCGGCACCGTGACCACGCTCGGCGCGGTCGCGCTGGACCTGGACGAGTACGACTCCGCGCGCGTCCACCTCTCGCACCTCTCGCTGGGCCGGATCCGCGACCTCACCACCCGGCTGCTCGGGATGACCGCGGAGGAGCGCAAGGCGGTCCCGGCGATCCACCCCGGGCGCGCCGACGTGATCGGGGCCGGGGCGCTGATCCTGCTGGCGATCATGGAGCGGGTGGCGCCGAGCCTGACGGTGCCGGAGGTCGTGATCAGCGAGCGGGACATCCTGGACGGGATCGCGGCCAGCATCGCCTGAGGCCCCAGCCGTCTGACCTGCGAAGTGCACCCTGAGGCCGATGTCACCGCGTATCACCGGTGACATCGGCCTTCGGGCTTTCACACGAGGGAAGCGGGTCGGGGTGGACCAGGCGATCAGGGAGCAGGAGTTCACGGAGTTCGCGATTGCACGCGCCGAGAAGCTCCGCCGGACAGCGTTCCTGCTGTGCGGAGACTGGCATCGCGCGCAAGACCTCACGCAGATCAGCCTGGCCAAGGCGTACGCGGCCTGGCACCGGATCCACGGTGACGGCGCCGTCGAGGCCTACGTGCGGCAGATCATCGTGCGCGAGTTCCTGACCCAGCAGCGCCGCCGTTCTTGGCACGAACAGCCGTCCGACGCGCTGCCGGAGCAGGCGCTGGACGGCGGGCAGGAACGTGCCGAGCTGCGCCTGTCGCTGTTGGCGGCGCTGGCGCGGCTGGCGCCGAAGCGGCGGGCCGTCGTCGTCCTGCGGTACTGGGAGGACCGCAGTGTCGAGGAGACGGCGTCCGTGCTCCGGATGAGCAGGTCCGCGGTGAAGTCCGCGAGCCTGCGCGCCCTGGCCGATCTGCGGGTCCTGCTCGACGAGGACCTGCGGGTCTGAGCACCCGGCGGCCCCTTTCCCACGGACGCGATTGGAGTTTCCTCATGACGTCTGAAGACAGTTTCCGGGAACGACTGGAATCGGAGTTGGCGGGGTTGCGCCCGCCGGCGATCGGCGGCATCGCCGGCGAGGCGCTGGCGCACGGCCGCCGGATCCGGCGGCGGGAGCGGGTGGTCGGCGTGGCCGGCGGGGTGGCGGCGGTGGCCGGGGTCACCGCCGGGGCGGTCGCGCTGGGCGGCGGGTTCGGCCCCGGCGGTGAGGGGCCGGGGGTGGGCCCGGGCGTGGCGGTGGGGACGACGACGCACGCGCCGGTTCCGACGCCGACACCGGCGTCGAGCACGTCGAGCACGCCGAGCACGTCGAGCAGTTCGAGTACGTCCTCGCCGACGTCGGTGCACTCGTCCCCGGGTTCGCCGCCGTCGTACCTGGGCGAGCCCTCGAACACCCAGAGCCCGCCGAACACGGTGATCGGCACGATCCCGGCGTCCTGGAAGCCGCCGGTACCGGTGTCGCCGGCCGATCCGACGGCCGCCGACGGGCCGTCCGTCGCCGAGCTCGTCATCGAAGCGCTGCAACGGTTCGGGCCGGGGACGGGATCGAGCTTCAGCGGCAGCTCGATCAGCGGCGTCAACGCGAACGCCACCCTGACCTGGACCACGCAGCACGGCGCGATCCAGATCTCGGCCTCGGTGAGCAACGGCGCCCTGGACGGCAAGAGCCCGCAGTCGCAGTGCGTGCCGGCCTTCGAGGAGGACTACTGCGCGGCGGCGACGCTCTCCGACGGTTCGGTGGTCATGGTCCAGCACGGCACCGGTTATCCCTCCGGCACCAGCGCTCCGACGCGCAACAACATGGTGTCGATCACGCGGCCCGACCACGCCGCGATCAACGTCGTGGAGTGGAGCGACGGTCCGCTGACCGACGACCAGCTCTACCAGATCGTGTCCGACCCGCACTGGGGCCTGCGGATGGCCGGCTCCTTCGTCGGTCACGCGGACGCCGTCGTCCGGCCCTTCACCGACGACGGTGCGGGAGGCTGACCGGGCTGCCCAGGAAGCCGGGAACTCTCCCGTGGCGTCGCTCGTCTGTTTGTGAGGCCGCACAGCGTCTGGCCGGACAGCCGGGCGGCGCTATTCTTCTACGAGACGTCGAATGTGTCTCACTACCTGACACTGTGTCGGAATAGCTGTAATGTTGCTCACAGTGTGACCAGCGTCACCAGCGCATCTGATGCCAAACGCGCCCAAATCTTCCCGCCGACATCAGCTGTTAACTCGCACCGCACGGGGCACTGCCTGAACCTCTCTACGCTTGAAAAGTAAGAAGATCGAGCGTCGAGACGGCGGCCTTGGACTAGGCGGCGGAGGCGAGCATCAAGTGGGCAAGGCGAGCGGGAACGGCAAGGCGATCCCTCGGATTCTGATCGTTGGCGGCGGCTACGTCGGGATGTACACGGCGCACCGCATCCTGAAGAAGCTCGGCAAGGACGAAGCGCTGGTCACTGTCGTCGACCCGCGCTCGTACATGACCTACCAGCCGTTCCTGCCCGAAGCGGCGGCCGGCTCCCTGTCCCCGCGACACGTCGTGGTGCCGCTGCGCTCGGTGCTCAAGCGCGCCGAAGTGCTCACCGCGCGGGTCACCGACATCGACCACGAGCGCAAGGTCGCCTCGATCGAGCCGATCGCCGGCGAGCCGTACGAGATCGAGTTCGACCAGGTGGTCATCGCGGTCGGCTCCATCGCGCGCACCCTGCCGATCCCGGGGCTGGCCGAGAACGGCATCGGCTTCAAGCAGATCGAAGAGGCCATAGCGCTGCGCAACCACGTCCTGGGCCAGATGGACATCGCGGCCACCACCAAGGACGAGAAGATCCGCCGCCGCGCGCTCACCTTCGTCTTCATCGGCGGCGGCTTCGCCGGCATCGAGGCGATCGCCGAGCTGGAGGACATGGCGCGCGACGCGTGCAAGATCTACCCGAACATCAGCCCGGAGGACATGCGCTGGGTGATGGTCGAGGGCTCCGGGCGCATCCTGCCCGAGGTGCGGCCGGCGCTGGGCGAGTACACCGTCCACGAGCTGGAGAAGCGCGGCATCCAGGTCAAGCTGAACACCTTCCTGGAGTCCTGCGTCAACCGCCGCGTGCAGCTCTCGGACGGCACCAAGATGGTGGCCTCCACCATCGTGTGGACCGCCGGCGTGAAGCCGAACCCGGTGGTGCAGAAGTTCGGCGTCCCGCTGGGCGAGCGCGGCCACGTCAAGGCCGACGCCACACTGCGCGTCGAGGGCTTCGCCAACGTCTGGTCCGCCGGCGACGGCGCACAGGTCCCGGACCTGGCCAACCCCGGCAAGTGGTGCTCCCCGTCGGCGCAGCACGCGGTGCGCCAGGCCAAGCAGCTGGCGGACAACGTGGTGGCGGCCGTCCGCGGCTTCGAACCCCGCGAGTACAAGCACAAGCACGTCGGCTCGGTGGCCTCCCTGGGCCTGCACAAGGGCGTCGCCGACGTCTACAACATCCGCCTGCGCGGCTGGCCGGCCTGGTTCATGCACCGCACCTACCACATGAGCCGGGTCCCCACCTTCAACCGCAAGATCCGCGTCATCGCCGACTGGACGCTGGCGCTGTTCTTCCGCCGCGAGGCCGTCGGCCTGGGCTCCATCGAGCGCCCGCGCGACGAGTTCGCCGAGGCCGCGGGGGACCAGCGCAAGGCTGCCTGAGGTCGAGGCGGTCTGACTTCTCAGAGCGGTCGGGTTTCGGGCCGGAGCCCGTCGGAGCTTTGCTTCGGCGGGGTCCGGCCTTTTCGCTCGCGAGAGTGAAGATATCTAGCTAGACTAGAAGAGCTGGATCTAATCTTTCTAGAATCCCGGTGTGAAACGGCGTGACCTGCTGAAAGCACTCGCCGACGTCGCTGCGGCCGCAGACGTCGACTTCGAGCTGGTCCGTCATGGCGGAAGTCATGACATCTACCGTGTCGGGGCCACCCAGATGACGATCCCCCGTCACACTGAGATCTCCGAGCTCCTGGCCAAGAAGATTCTCAAGGAGGCGAATCAGTGACCGGACCCGCGGCCCCTGAGGCCTACCGCGCCATCGCCGAGCTGGACGGCGACTGGTGGGTGGTCACCGTCCCGGATCTGCGGGGCGTGTACACGCAAGGACGGACCTACGAACAGGCCCGGACCATGGCGCGCGACGCGATCGCCACGATGCTCGATGTCGCCCCGGACCGCATCGCCGTCACGATGGACGTACGCCTTCCGGATCACGCGGAGGACACGATAAGCGAGGTCGTCCAGGCCCGCGCCGCCCGCGACGAAGCCGCCGCGGCCGAACAACGCAAGCTCCGCGAATCCGCCCGCAGGCTCAAAGCCGCCGGCGTGAAAGTGGTCGACGCGGCGGCTCTCCTCGGTATCAGCAAACAGCGCGTGTACCAGCTGCTCACTGACGGCTGACGTAACGCCCGCACGCGCCCAGGTCTTGAGACGATGCTTCGCACCGCGAACCTCCCAGCGGTACCCTCGCTCCCGTGAGCAGGGAATCCGAACCCCGCCTCGACCCGCCGATCCGCCCGGTCCGGGACGGCGTGGTCGGCGTCGTCCTGCTCGCGCACGGCGGCAAGGAGCGCTCGCACCAGGCGCCGCACCGGCGGGGCGGGGCGGTGACGCGGGTGCGCATGATCGCGCGGGCGGTGGCGCCGCGGCTGGCCGGGCGCGGGGTGGCCGTGCACACCATGTGCTTCCGGTATCAGGGGTGGAACGGGGACGAGCGGGCGCCGGTGCCGGATGTGCGGTGGGCCGCCGCGCTGCTGGCCGAGCGGTACGGCGAGGTGCCGATCGTGCTGGGCGGTCACTCGCTCGGCGGCCGGGCCGTGGTGAACGCCGCCGACGCGCCGAATGTGGTGGGGGTCATGGGCCTCGCGCCGTGGCTGCCGGAGAGCGAGCCGACCGCGCAGCTGGCCGGGCGGCGCCTGCTGCTGGCGCACGGGACGCGCGACCGCGTCACCTCGCCGCGTTCCTCCTACGAGTACGCCGCGCGCGCCCGGTCCGAGGGGCACGACGTGGCGCGGATCGTGCTGCCGGGCTCCGGCCACACGCTTCTGTCCCGGGCCCGGGATTGGAATCGACTCGTCCTGGCGTTCAGCCATACGTGTCTCCTCGATCAACCCGGCTCGGCGCAGGCGCCCGCGACCCGGCCGCCGCGCTACGCCGACCTGATCGTCGAGGCCTTCCACGCGGCCGCCCCCGAGGGCTTACAACGAGTCCTGACCCCGGCCGGGCGGGTCCGCGCTTAACGATCAAGAGCGTGTTACGTTACTGAAGGCGTTCAGAGACTGACCCCGATCTCGGAGCGGAAAGATGACTCACCAGTCCATCCCGCTGATCGACACCGATCGCTGGCCGGACCTCGCGCGCATCCCGGACCGCCCGGTCCGTGCGCGCGTCGCACGACGTTTGTTCACCCACGCGCTGAAAGACATCCCGGTGACCGTGGTCGCCCCCAACGGCCTGGCGCTGGCCGGAGCCGGCGTCCCCGGCGGCGGCGGGCCCGTGCTGCGGGTGCGGCGGCCCCAGGAGTTCCTGAACCGGCTCGGCGCCGACGGCCTCATCGGCTTCGGCGAGGCCTACCAGACCGGCGCCTGGGACACCGAGACCGGCGACGAGCTGGTGGCGCTGCTCACCGAGCTGGCCTCCCGGCTGGAGGACCTGATCCCCCGGCCGCTGCACCGCATGCGCAGCCTGGCGGCCCAGCACATGCCGCGCGAGCAGGACGGCGACCGGCGCGGGGCGCGGCACAACGCGCACGCGCACTACGACCTGTCCAACGACATGTTCGAGGCGTTCCTCGACGCCTCCATGACCTACTCCTCGGCGCTGTTCGACCCGGTCGCCGACGCCGACGGCCCCGGCGACCTGCACGCCGCGCAGCTCCGCAAGATCGACGCGATGCTCGACGCGGCCGGCGTCCGCAAGGGCACGCGGCTGCTGGAGATCGGCTCCGGCTGGGGCGCGCTGGCGATCAAGGCGGCCGGCGAGCGCGGTGCCACGGTCCTGACCGTGACCCTGTCCGAGGAGCAGCAGGAGCTGGCCCGCAAGCGCGTGGCCGCGGCCGGCCTGGCCGACCGGGTCGAGGTGCGGCTGGCCGACTACCGCGAGGTGGCCGAGGAACAGCCGTTCGACGCCGTGGTCTCGGTGGAGATGATCGAGGCCGTCGGCCGCCGCTACCTCCCGGACTACTTCCAGGCCATCGAGCGCAACCTGACCCGCGGCGGCCGCGTCGCCATCCAGGCCATCACCATGGCCCACCACCGCATGATCGCCACCCAGGACTCGTACTCCTGGATCCACAAGTACATCTTCCCCGGCGGCCTGATCCCCTCGATCGACGAGCTCGACTACGCCGCCGGCACCGCCGACCTGCGGCTGGCCGCCCGCCGCGACTTCGGCCTGGACTACGCCCGCACCCTGCGGGCCTGGCGCCACCGCTTCGAGGAGAACTGGCCGCAGGTCGCCGCGCGCGGCTTCGACGAGGTCTTCCGCCGCACCTGGCGGTTCTACCTGGCCTACTGCGAGGCCGGATTCGCCTCCGGCTACCTCGGGGTCTCACAGCTCGCTTATACGAGGCGCTGATCCGGGCAACCCCGGAGCCCCCCACTTCCGTATAACTCCTGCCAGCGCAGGAACAGTGGAGAGGTGGGGGGATGGACAGGTCCTACGAGGCGGAGTTCGCCGAAGTCGTCGCAGCCAAGGGCGCGGCACTCCGGCGCACCGCCTATCTGATGTGCGGGGACTGGCATCTTGCCGAGGACCTCGTCCAAGCCGTCTTCGTAAAGGTCCATCTGCACTGGCGGCGTATCCGGCGTCAGGACTCCTTTGACGCCTACCTGCGCACAACGCTCTTCCGCGTGTACATCGACACCCGCCGTTCCAAGTGGCGGCGAGAGACCCCGGCGGAGTACCTGCCGGACGTCGAGGCGCGGGGCACCGGACCCAGCGACGACCGCGACATCCTGGTCGCGGCGCTGCGCCGGATCCCGCCCCGCCAGCGCGCGGTCCTGGTCCTGCGGTACTGGGAGGACCTGAGCATAGAGGAGACGGCAGGGCTCTTGGGGTGCGCCGCGGGCACCGTCAAGAGCCAGGCCGCCAAAGGGCTTGCCGCGCTGCGCCCTCTGCTGGCCGGCACGGTCTTCGAGCCCGTCGCCAGAGAACACTGACACCACACATTAGGGACGAACCCATGCCAGAACTCGAATCCCGAGAGGACGACTGGGCCCGCGGCGTCTTCGACCGCGTACGGACCGGTCAGCACGAACCGCGATGGCACCCCGACGCCGAGGCGGCAGCCCGGCTGAGCGGCCGGCACCGGACCCGGGTCCGGGCGTCCGGAGCCCTGGCCGCGCTGGCGGTGGTGGGCCTGTCCGCGACCGCTTTCGGCACGCTGGGCGGCAACGCCTCCCACGGCCGGAGCACCCTCGCGCCGCCCACGACGGGCACGCCACCGACGACACCCGCCACACCCACGACGCCCAACACGAGCGCGACCACGCGGCACGACGTGGACATCACCAAATACCTGGCGATCAGTCCCGAGTGGAGTTCCGCCTCGGGCAACGGGACGACGAAGGGCACGCTGTCCCCGGTCGGCGTCGCCACGATCAACACCGTCCTGCAACGCCTCGACCCGACCTTGGGGCACATCCGCACGCAGACCAGCCCGCACAAGCTCGACACCGGCCCGGAACCCCCCGGCGTCACGAACGCCGAAATATACGCGGGGGGCTTCTGGGCGCCGAAGGGCGACATCTCGTCCTTTCCCAAGCCGGGAACCTCGTTCGTTCCGACAACCCCCTTCGGATACGTGTCCATCACCCCGATGGGCCCTGACGTCGGCCAACAAGTCAATGTGAAGAACAAGCCGTGCGGCCTGGCCAGCGTGGTGAACAGCAGCCAGGTTCCGAAGCCGACCACGTGGTCGCCCTGCATACAGTCACCCCAGAGCGACGGCTCCTCCATCGAAGTCACCCACTCCCTGAACCTCCCCGCCGGCGTGGTGACGGTCGCGGCGCGCGTGTTCCCCGACCACTCGTCGGTGCAGATCCTCGCCAGCACCGTCATCGGCGAGCAGGACATGCCCCCGGCCTTCGTGGCCGGTCCGAGCCTGGACCCGGTCCCGTGGACCGACGACAGCCTCGTGCGGGCCCTGACCGGGCCGGATGTCAAGGGCTTGCCGTAGTACAACCCGAAGACAGGCGCCAGGCGTCTATAGAAGTACGGCGAAAGCCGACAGCGGTCCCGAGCGGTCCCCCCGGTTCGGGACCGCACCCGTGTCCGCCGCTGCTCAGCCCTTGTAGGCGCGCAGCGCCAAAAGCGCCAGGTCGTCCCGTGTCCCCGACGATCCGAAGTCCACGACCGCCTGCCGCACCCGCGCCACCACCCCCGGCGCGGTCATGCCCGAACAGCCGGACAGGGCCGCGGCCACGCCCTCGTCGCCGAGCATCAGCCGACCGTTGCGGCGCTCGCTCGCGCCGTCGGTGTAGACCAGCAGCACTTCGCCGGCGCCCAGTTCCACGTCCTCGGCGTACAGCGTGGGGTCCGGCAGGACGCCGAGCAGGGGCTGCGGGTTCGCGGCGGCGCGGACGCTGCCGTCCTGGCGCAGGATCAGCGGCAGCGGATGGCCGGCGCAGACCAGCACCAGCTGCGCCGAGCCGTCGGGGCGGGGTTCGACCTCGCCGTACAGCAGGGTGATGAAACGGCCGGCGTCGCCGGCGAGTTCGCCCTCTTCCAACACCGCCTGGTTCAGCCGCTCGACCACCGTGACCGGCGAGCGCCCCTCGCGGGCCAGCAGCCGCAGCGAGTGCCGGGCCAGGCCGGTCAGGGCGGCGGCCTCCGGACCGGTGCCGCAGACATCGCCGACCGCGAAGCCCCAGACCTTCCGGCTGATCGGGAACACGTCGTAGAAGTCGCCGCCGACGTGCACGCCGTCGCTGTTGGACGCGGCCTCGTAGACCACGCCGATGTCCAGGCCCGGCACCGTCGGCAGCGAGGGCGGCAGCAGCGAGCGTTGCAGGCCCCGGACGATCTCCACCTGTTCGGCGTACTGCCGCGCGTTGTCCAGCGCGGCGGCGATCCGGGACGCCAGCTCCGTCGCCAGCGGCACCGTGGCGCCGGCGAAGCCGCCCTTGCCGGGGCCGCCGAGGACCATGGTGCCCAGCGACACGCCGCGCGCGGTGAGCGGGATCGGCAGCGCCTGGCCGTAGGGCGAGGCCACCGGGACGGGCCACTCGCCGTACGCCGGACCGGTGATGTGAGCCCTGCCACTTTCCTCGGGCAGCGGCGGCCGCCAACCGTCCAGCGCCGAGCGCAGGGCGTCCAACCTGCGCTCTTCGCGGTGCCAAATGTGTTCCGGCGTCCATGAAGAGGACACGTTCGAGTGATCCGCGGGCGGATACAGTGCCACCCAGTCGGCCAGCCTCGGCACCATGAGCTGGGCGGCCAACGCAGCCAGGCGGCGCCGGTCTAGCGTGCCGGACAAGAGTTCGCCAGCCTGGGAAAGCAGGGTGAGCCGGACCGCTTCTTCGGGGCGGTCTCGGGGAAGAGACGTACGGGGGGTGCGAGGGGCCATCGCGTTCGAGCCTAACCCGGCCCACGTGTCTGCGCGGGCTAATCGTATGGTTCATCCGTTTCCGCCCGAACGATCTGCGAGACTGTGACAGACCGAGAGAACACCGGGCGGCCGCCGCCGCACGTCGGGTGACTCCGCGAGAACTGAGAGTCATCTGGCGTCGCACATCAGGACGCGGGCCGGCCGCCCATGTCAAGGAGGCGCGGCGATGACGCTGCAATCGGAACGCCTGGCGGACGCCGAGCTCGATCGCCAGCTCGGAGCCATCCTGGAGGTGGCCCAGGCGGTGGCCCGGGGCGACCTGTCGCGCAAGATCGCGCTGTCCGGGGACATCGTCGACGGACCGGTGGCCGAACTCGCCCAGACCATCGACGCCATGGTCGGGCAGCTGTCCGGCTTCGCGTCCGAGGTGATCCGGGTGGCCCGCGAGCTGGGCACCGAGGGCCGCCTCGGCGGTCAGGCCACTGTCCCGCACGCCGAGGGCATCTGGCGCGACATCACCGACTCCGTGAACTCCGCGGCCCGCAACCTCACCGCGCAGGTCCGCGACATAGCGGGAGTGACCACCGCGGTCGCGCAGGGCGACCTGACCCAGAAGATCACGGTCGAGGTGGCCGGCGAGATGCTGGAGCTGAAGGACACCATCAACACGATGGTGGACCAGCTCTCAGGGTTCGCCGACGAGGTCACCCGCGTGTCCCTGGAAGTGGGCACCGAGGGCCGGCTCGGCGGCCAGGCCCGGGTGCCCGGCGTGGCCGGCACCTGGAAGGACCTCACCGACTCGGTGAACTCCATGGCCGACAACCTGACCACCCAGGTGCGCAACATCGCGCAGGTGGCGACGGCCGTGGCCTCCGGCGACCTGACCCAGACCATCACCGTCGACGCCCGCGGCGAGATCCTGGAACTGAAGACCACGCTGAACAAGATGGTGGACCGGCTCGGCACCTTCGCCGACGAGGTCACCCGCGTGGCCCGCGAGGTCGGCACCGAGGGCAAGCTCGGCGGCCAGGCCACGGTGCGCGGCGTGGCCGGCACCTGGAAGGACCTCACCGACAACGTCAACGCGATGGCGAACAACCTGACCAGCCAGGTGCGGAACATCGCGCAGGTGACCACCGCGGTCGCCAACGGCGACCTGTCCAAGCGCATCGACGTCGAGGCGCGCGGCGAGATCCTGGAACTGAAGACGACGTTGAACACCATGGTGGACCGGCTCTCCGCGTTCGCCTCCGAGGTCACGCGGGTGGCCCGCGAGGTCGGCACCGAGGGCAAGCTCGGCGGCCAGGCCACGGTCGAGGACGTCTCAGGGACCTGGCAGCGGCTGACCGAGTCCGTGAACGAACTCGCGTCGAACCTGACCACGCAGGTCCGCGCGATCGCCGAGGTGGCCACCGCGGTCACCGCCGGCGACCTGACCCGGCTGATCACGGTCGAGGCCAAGGGCGAGGTCGCCGACCTGAAGAACAACATCAACCAGATGATCGGCAACCTGCGCGAGACCACGCGCCGGAACGACCAGCAGGACTGGCTGAACACCAACCTGGCCCGGATGAGCGGCCTGATGCAGGGCCAGCGCGACCTGGACGCGGTCTCCGCGCTGATCATGAGCGAGCTGACCCCGCTGGTGAACGCCCAGTACGGGGCCTTCTACCTGGCCCGCCGGGAGTCCGGCACGAAGGTGCTGAACCTCATCGCCTCCTACGGCGTGGACCGCGAGTCCCCGGACGTCACCTCGCGCTTCCGCCTGGGCCAGGGCCTGGTCGGCCAGGCCGCGGTGGAGCGCAAGCCGATCATGATCCAGCACGCCCCGGTGGACTACATCCGCATCTCCTCCGGGCTGGGCTCGGCCCCGCCGTCCTCGGTCGCGGTGCTGCCGGTGCTGTTCGAGAACGAGGTCATGGCGGTCATCGAACTGGCCAGCTTCCACAGCTTCGACGAGGTGCACCGCGCGCTGCTGGAGTCGCTGATGGAGATGGTCGGCGTCACGGTCAACACCATCACCGCCAACACCCGCACCGAGGAGCTGCTCGGCGAGTCCCGCCGGCTGGCCGACGAGCTCAAGGCCCGCACCGACGAGCTGCAGATGCAGCAGAAGGAGCTGCGCCGCTCGAACGCCGAGCTGGAGGAGAAGGCCGAGCTGCTGGCCCGGCAGAACCAGGACATCGAGGTCAAGAACTCCGAGATCGAGCAGGCGCGGCAGGAGCTGGAGGAGCGCGCGAACCAGCTCACGATGTCCTCGCGCTACAAGTCCGAGTTCCTGGCGAACATGTCGCACGAGCTGCGCACCCCGCTCAACAGCCTGCTGATCCTGGCCCGGCTGATGTCCGACAACGCCGAGGGCAACCTGACCGAGCGCCAGGTGGAGTACGCCGAGACCATCCACGGCGCGGGCAGCGACCTGCTCCAGCTGATCAACGACATCCTGGACCTGAGCAAGATCGAGGCCGGGCGGATGGACGTGCAGCCCGCCCGGATAGCGGTCAGCCAGCTGGTGGACTACGTCGAGGCCACGTTCCGTCCCCAGACCGAGCAGAAGGGCCTGGACCTGCGCGTGCGCGTCACGCCCGCGGTGCCGGCGCACCTGTTCACCGACGAGCAGCGGCTGCAGCAGGTGCTCCGCAACCTGCTGTCGAACTCGGTGAAGTTCACCGAGTCCGGGCACGTGGAGCTGGTCGTGGACACGGTCGACGACGTCGTGCTCGGCGGCCCGGAGGACAGCAACGAGGTCGCGCTGGAGCCGGCCGTGTCCTTCGCGGTGTCCGACACCGGCATCGGCATCGTGGACGACAAGATCCAGACCGTCTTCGAGGCCTTCCAGCAGGAGGACGGCACCACCTCGCGCCGCTACGGCGGCACCGGGCTCGGGCTGTCGATCAGCCGGGAGATCGCCAAGCTGCTCGGCGGCGGCATCCGCGCCGAGAGCCAGCGCGGCCGCGGCTCGACGTTCACGCTGTTCCTGCCGCACGCGGTCGGACCGGACGGCGCCGCGGTGTTCGGCAGCACCGGCAGCCTCGGCTACGGCACCAGCCCGCTGCCGGCCGGCGGGACCGCCGAACCGGCGCCGACACTGCCGCTGATCCCCGAGCAGTCCCCGCATCCGGACCTGTATCTGCCCTCCACGGAGCTCTACGCGGCCGGGTCGGACATCACCTTCGACGGGGAGAAGATCCTCATCGTCGACGACGACATCCGCAACGTCTTCGCGCTGACCTCGGTCCTGGAACAGCAGGGCTGCACGGTCATGAACGCCGAGAACGGCCGCGCGGGCCTGGAGGCCCTGGAGCGCGCCGACGACGTGGCGCTGGTCCTGATGGACGTGATGATGCCGGAGATGGACGGCTACGCCACGATGGCCGCGATCCGCGAGATCGACCGCTACAAGAACCTGCCGATCATCGCCCTGACCGCCAAGGCCATGCGCGGCGACCGGGAGAAGTCGATCGAGGCCGGCGCCTCGGACTACGTCACGAAACCGGTGGACACTCCCCACCTGCTCTCCGTCATGCGAGGCTGGCTCGACGCCGATACCGGCGCCCAGCCCGCCGCAGGAGGCCAGACCCCGTGACCGACGCCCACCGCGCCTCGACGCCGGCCGACGCCGACATCAAGATCCTGCTGGTCGACGACCGCCCGGAGAACCTGCTGGCCCTGGAGTCCATCCTGGGCTCCCTGGGCCACGAGCTGATCACCGCGTCCTCCGGCGAGCAGGCACTGCGCGCGGTCCTGCGCGAGGACTTCGCGGTGATCCTCCTGGACGTCCGCATGCCCGGCATGGACGGCTTCGAGGTCGCCGCGCACGTCCGCCTGCGCGAACGCTCCCGCGACACCCCGATCATCTTCCTCACCGCCGCCGGCGACGGCCCGCACCAGACCCTGCGCGGCTACGCGGCCGGCGCCGCGGACTACCTGACCAAACCCTTCGACCCCTGGGTCCTGCGCGCGAAGGTCGGCGTCTTCGCCGAGCTGCACCGCAAGAACCGCCAGCTGAAGGAGCAGGCGGAGATGCTGCGCGAGGCGGCGGGGGTGACGCCGCGGATGCTGGACGAGCTGTCGAACCGGCTCGGCGCCATCGAGGGGACGCTGGCGCTGCTGGTCGACCAGGACGGCCGCGAGGGGACGGTCGGGCGGCTGGAGCGCCGGGTGGTGCGGATGCGGGCGGCTTTGGACGCGGTGCGGGTTTAGCGGCGCGGCGCCCGCGAGGCTGCGGCAATCCGGCTGGCGAGACTGCTTGCGGTGCGGGTTTAGCGGCGTGGCGCCCGCGAGGCTGCGGCATTCCGGCTGGCGAGACTGCTTGCGGTGCGCGGGTTGTGCGGCGCTGCCAGAGCCCTTATGCCGCTTCGAGGATCAGGATCCCGCTCGCGATCGTCACCGCGGCGAAGATCCGGTACCGCCCGAAGGGCTCGCGCAGGAACACCGAGCCCAGCGCCGCCCCGAAGATCACGCTCGTCTCCCGCAACGCCGACACCGCGGCGAGCGCGCCCCGCGTCTGTGCCCACAGCACCAATCCGTAGGCCACGAAGGACAACGGTCCCGCGATCACGCCCCGCACCACATCGCCGCGGCTCAGCTTGCGAAGTGTCACCCGGAAGCCTGCGGCCGCGCCTGTCGCGCCCCGCCGCATCATGATCGTCACGCAGGCCGCCGTCATCATCGTGCTCTCGGCGAGCATCATCCACACCGTGTACCCGGCCGCCGTGCCCGAATGCCGCACCGCGACACCGTCCGTGACCGTGTACGTCGCGATCGACAGCCCGGTCATCGCCGCCCAGAACAGGGCTTTGCCCTGTGTCCGCTTCGGCCGCCCGGCGGAGAACACGAGCACCGTCAGCCCGCCGCAGACCACTGCGATGCCCAGCGTCTGGTGCCGCGACATCGGATCGCCCAGCAGCGTCGCGAACCCCGCCACCACCACCGGCGACAACCCGCGCGCCAGCGGATAGACCTGGTTGAAGTCGCCGATCTCGAAGGTCTTGATCAGCATCAGGAAGTACCCGACGTGCAGCGCCGCCGACACCAGCAGCAGCGCCCACGAGGCCTGAGCCGGCGCCGGGACGAAGAACAGGCCGAGCCCGGCCAGCGCGCCGGCGGACAGCGTCATCAGCAGCGAGGCGGTCAGCTTGTCGGGGATGAACTTGAGGATCGCGTTCCAGCTCGCGTGCAGAAAGGCCGCGGACAGGACGACGGGGACCAGGATTCCGGGCGCACCGGCAGCCGTGGCCTCAGCGCTGAGCAGACTCAATTCCCCACCCCTATTACCCCCATGTATTCGTGTCCTGCGAACAGTCTCAGGCGGGCGGCCCTGTGCTCCCCCGCACAATCAGTTCAGTAGCACTGTGCACGACGGTGCGCCCCTCGGCCTCGCCCTCCGTGCCCTCCGCGCTCTCTGCATCCTCGGCAGCCTCAGCGACCGGCTCGACCACCATCCGCATAGCCTGCGCCCCCATGCCCTCGGTATCGACGCGCACCGTCGTCAGCGCGGGCACCAGATCGGCGCAGATCGGCAGGTCGTCGAAGCCGACCAGGCTCACGTCCGCCGGCACGCGCCGCCCGGCCTCGCGCAGCGCGGCCAGCGCCCCGATGGCCATCACGTCCGCCATCGCGAACACCGCCGTCACCCCGGGATGCTCGGCCAGCAGCCGCCGGGTGGCGTCGTATCCGCCGTCGCGCGTGAAGTCGCCCTCGATCTCGTGCGCGACGACCGGATCCCCCGCGCTCTCCGCCAGCCCTCTGCGAAACCCCTCGGAGCGGTCGGCGATCGTGACGAGTCCGCGCGGCCCGACGACCATCCCGATCTCGCGGTGCCCCAGCCCGGTCAGATGCAGCGCCGCTTCCCGCGCGCCCTGTACGTTCGCCGGCAGCACCGCGTCGATCTCCGGCCCCTGGTCGCCGATGGTCACCACGCGTCCGCCGCCCTGCTGGTAGTCCAGCAGCCGCTCGCGCAGCGGCTCGGCCAGCGCCGGGTCCACCGGCGGCGAGCCGGCGACCAGGATCGCGCGGGCCCGCTGGGCCCCGAGGCGGGTGATGTAGTCCAGTTCCAGAGCCGGCTCGCGGTAGGTGTTCGCGACCATCACCAGCAGGTCCCGCTCGCGCGCCACCCGCATCGCACCGGCCGCGATGGCCGAGAAGTACGGGTCGTTGACGTCGTGCACGAGCAGCCCGACCAGCGACGTCGTCGCGCGCGCCAAAGCCTGCGCCGGGCCGTTCGAGACGTAGCGCAGCCGGGTGGCGACCTCGCGCACGTGCTCGCTCAGCTCCGCGTTCACGATCCGGGTGCTGCCGTTCAGCACTCGCGAGGCGGTGGCCAGCGAGACGCCCGCGGCGTCGGCCACCTGCTGCAGCGTGGCGCCGACGCGGCGCGGGGCCGGCGAGGGTGTTGACCTCTGCGTGGACACGCTCGTAACCTATCGCCTCAGGACGGGTTCGGAAAGCGCTTTCCAGTGCCGATCGGGCCTTTCGGTGATCACAACTAGATCTCGGGAGCAGCGATGACACGCGAAGTGATCGGCATAGCGATGAACGGCGTCACCGGACGCATGGGCTACCGGCAGCACCTGCTCCGGTCGATCCTGGCGATCCGCGAGCAGGGCGGCCTGGCGCTGCCCGACGGCCGCACCGTCTGGCCCGAGCCGGTCCTGGTCGGCCGCAACGCCGAGAAGATCGAGGCGCTGGCCGCCCAGCACGGCCTGGACAAGTGGACCACCTCCCTGGACGAGGCGCTGGCCGACCCGTCGGTCACCGTCTACTTCGACGCGCAGGTCACGCAGGCCCGCGTCCCGGCGCTGACCAAGGCGATCGAGGCCGGCAAGCACATCTACACCGAGAAGCCGACGGCCGAGACGCTGCAGGAGGCGGTCCGGCTCGCGCAGATCGCCGACGCCGCCGGGATCAAGCACGGCGTGGTGCAGGACAAGCTGTTCCTGCCGGGCCTGCTGAAGTTGAAGCGGCTCGTGGACTCCGGTTTCTTCGGCCGCATCCTGTCGGTGCGCGGCGAGTTCGGGTACTGGGTCTTCGAGGGCGACTGGCAGCCGGCGCAGCGGCCGTCGTGGAACTACCGCAGCGAGGACGGCGGCGGCATCATCCTGGACATGTTCCCGCACTGGCGGTACGTGCTGGACCACGTGATCGCGCCGGTCCGGAGCGTCTACGCCGAGGCCCGCACGGACATCCCGACGCGCTGGGACGAGCAGGGCCGGGAGTACAAGGCCACGGCCGACGACGCCGCGTACGCCATCTTCGAGCTCGAAGGCGGGATCGTCGCCTCGCTGAACTCCTCGTGGACCACGCGCGTGCACCGCGAGGAGCTGGTCGAGTTCCAGATCGACGGCACGCACGGCAGCGCCGTCGCCGGGCTGCGCACCTGCAAGGCGCAGCACCGCGCCGCGACGCCGAAGCCGGTGTGGAACCCGGACATCCCGGCGACCGAGGACTTCCTCGCGCAGTGGCAGGAGGTGCCGGACAACGCCGTCATGGACAACGGCTTCAAGGTGCAGTGGGAGATGTTCCTCGCGCACCTGGTCGCCGACGCGCCGTACCGCCACGACCTGTGGGCCGGGGCGCGCGGCGTACAGCTGGCCGAGCTCGGCGCGCAGTCCTGGCGCGAGGGGCGCAAGGTCGCCGTGCCGGAGCTCGACCGGGCCGGGAAGTGAGCGGCGCGATGAGCGGCTTCACTTCGCGCGTCGTGTATGCCGCCGCGCACGTTGTGGCGGATCCGGACGCGGACAACGGCGCGGGCAAGCCCGCGGTCCTGGACTGGGACGCGACGCTGCGCTTCCGCGAGCACCTGTGGTCGCTGGGCTTCGGCATCGCGGACGCCATGGACACCGCGCAGCGCGGGATGGGGCTGGACTGGTCGGCGACGCAGGAGCTGATCCGGCGCAGCGGTGCGGCGGCGAAGGCGGTTGACTCAGCCAACGTGCCTGCGCTGCTCGCGTGCGGCGCGGGCACCGACCAGCTGGCGCCGGGCGCGCATTCGCTCCCTGATATCAAAGCCGCGTACGAGGAGCAGCTCGGCGTCGTCGAGGCGGCCGGCGCCCGCGTGATCCTGATGGCCAGCCGCGCCATGGCCGCGTCCGCACAGTCGGCCGAGGACTACCTGACCGTCTACGGATCCCTGCTGAATCAGGCCTCGAACCCGGTGATCCTGCACTGGCTGGGCGACATGTTCGACCCCGCCCTGGCCGGCTACTGGGGCTCGCCGGACATCCCGACCGCGATGGCGACGGTCCTGGAGCTGATCAACGCCAACCCGGCGAAGGTCGACGGCATCAAGATCTCCCTGCTGAACGCCGACTACGAACTCGAACTCCGCAGCGAACTCCCGGAAAGAGTCCGCCTCTACACCGGCGACGACTTCAACTACCCGGAACTCATCAAGGGCGACGACGCCGGCCACTCCGACGCGCTGCTCGGCATCTTCGACGGCATCGCGCGCCCCGCCTCACAGGCCCTCCAGGCACTGGACCGCGGCGACCTGGAGGCGTACGACCGGCTGATGGGGCCGACGGTCGAGCTGTCGCGGCACATCTTCGAGAAGCCGACGTTCAACTACAAGGCCGGCCTGGTCTTCCTGGCCTACCTGAACGGCCACCAGGACCACTTCACGATGGTCGGCGGCCTGGAGACGGCACGCGACGCGGAGCACCTGACGGAGCTGTTGCGGCTGGCGGAGATCGCCGGGGTCATCGACGATCCGGAACTGGCCGCGGCCCGGTTCGCGGCGGTCGTCGCATGAAGCTCTCCCTGAACCAGGCCACCGTCAAGCGCCTCACCCTCGCCGAGGCCGTCGACGGCTGCGTCCGCGCCGGCGTCCCGGCCATCGGCCTGTGGCGCGACCGCGTGCAGGAGATCGGCATCGAGGGCGCCGCCAAGATCGTGCGCGAGTCAGGCCTCGAAGTCACCAGCCTGTGCCGGGGCGGCTTCATGACCGCCGCCAACACCGAGGAACGCGCCGCCGCGCTCGCCGACAACAAGCAGGCGGTCCTGGAAGCCGCCGGCGTCGGCACCGACGTGCTCGTCCTCGTCGTCGGTGGGCTGCCCGCCGGCTCCAAGGACCTGCCCGCCGCCCGCACCACGGTCGCCGAGAGCATCGCCGATCTCGCGCCGTTCGCCGCCGAGCACGGGGTGAAGCTCGCGATCGAGCCGCTGCACCCGATGTTCTGCGCCGACCGCGCCGTGGTCTCCACGCTCGGGCAGGCCCTCGACATCGCCGAGGCGTTCCCGGCCGAGCAGGTCGGCGTCGTCGTCGACACCTACCACGTGTGGTGGGACCCGCGGCTGGAGGCGTCGATCGCCCGTGCCGGCGCGGGGAACCGGATCCTGTCCTACCAGGAGTGCGACTGGGTCGTGCCGCTGCCGGCCGACATGCTGCTGGGCCGAGGGCACGTCGGCGACGGCCACATCGACTTCGCGCGGATGCGGGCTCTGGTCACCGCCGCGGGGTGGAAGGGCCACGCCGAGGTGGAGATCTTCAACCAGGAGATCTGGGACACGGACGGCGACCGGACCATCGCCACCGTCCGGGCCCGCCACGAGGCGGTCAGCGCCGCCTCGGGGCTCTGAGACAGCCCCGCACACGAGAACGGATCCGGCCCGCGAAGGGCCGGATCCGCCTGTGTTTCACAGGGAACTGATCAACCTACGACACCGTCACGTCGTCGTACAGCGTGTACGTCGGGTCGCCCGGGTAGTTGTCGTCGTGGTTCGTCAGCGTCAGCGTGTAGCTGTGGCCGGCGGTGACCGCGGCGGTCACCTGCTTCCAGCCCGAAGTCGGGTTGGTGCAGGTCTTGGCCAGAACGGTCTTGGTGGTGCCGGTGGTGTTGTCCTTCAGCGTCGCCGTGGCCCAGTCGTACTGGACGGTGTCGTCACAGGTCACGTTGTACCAGAAGGCCAGATTGCTGTTGCCCGTGCCGGCCTTGAAGGTCTGGGCGATGGACGAGGTGCTGCTCGGGTTGGTGTTGCCGAGCTCGGCCGCGTAGCCGCCGGAGTGCGGTCCGGAGGTGGTCGCGGCGGTGACGCCGGAGGCGGTCCAGCCGGACAGCGAGCCGTTCTCGAAGCCGCCGTTGACGATGACGTTGCCGCCGCCGGTGGTGGAGTTCACGGTCCAGCCGAAGGACGCCGAGCCGGAGGCCCCGGTGCCGTCGGTGGCCGTGACCGTCACCGACGAGCTGCCGGCCGTGGTCGGGGTGCCGGAGATCAGGCCGCTACCACTGTTGATGGTGACGCCCGCGGGCAGCCCGGTGGCCGAGTAGGTCAGGGTCTGCGTCGAGTCCGAGTCGGAGGCCTGGACCTGCAGCGACACCGCGGTGCCGACGGTCGAGGTCTGCGCGGCCGGCTGCGTGACGGACACCGTGCCGGTGCCGCCGCCGTTGCCGTGCGTCAGGATCTGGTGCGAGATCGCGCAGCCGTTGGTGTCGTTGGACCAGCTGGCCTGCTCGGCGAACGAGTCCGAGCCCATGGTGACGTTGGCCGCGCCGCCGGTGGTGCCGGGCTGCAGCCACGCGCACTCGTCGGAGTTCTCCTGCTGGTAGTAGGAGCTCGACGAGTCGTGGTTGGTCCAGCCGCCGGCCGGGTTCTGGTCCGACATCATCTCGTGCCACTCGTGGCCGAGGGTCATCGTGTAACCGTCGAGGACGCCGTTGCCGCCGGAGTTGATGAAGTTGGTGCCGCAGGTCTGGCCCACGTCCATGTTGTACGGCTGGTTGGAGAACGCGATGTCGCCGTAGTTGCTGGTGACCGCGCCGCCGTTCAGCGTGGTGTCGCCGTTCCAGTCGTGCCAGGCGCAGTAGCCGGTGTTGGGGTCCTGGTAGCCGTCCGGGTCGGTGCCGTGCGGGGACAGGATCACGTAGTACGCGTCGCGGTTCGCCGCCGCGGTGGTGTTGCCGAAGTGCCCGGCCGCGTTCACCGCCTCCACGCCCAGCTGGTGGCCGGTCGCCGCCGAGGGGGAGGCCCCGGAGTTGTCGTACCAGACACCGGACAGCACGCCGCCGGTCTGGTAGGGCACGAAGCTGGCGTTGCTCGGGCAGCTGGTCGCGCCGCTGGCCACGTTGGGGCCGTCGCACCACTGGGTGAGGTCGGCCGACCAGGTCTCGCCGCCGGTGCCGATGTCCTTGAACATCTTCTGCACGACCGGGGCCGCGCTGTCCGGGTCGCCCGAGAAGTTCGCGAGCCCGTTGGAGTCGGTGCTCTGGGTACCCCACTGGGTCCCGTAGAACACGAGGTACACCTTGGCGTGGCCGTCCAGCACGCCGATGCCGTCCGTGCCGCCGCCGTACGACAGCGTCTCGGAGCCGGTCGCGGCCGCCGTTCCGGCGGCGTTTATACGGTCGCACAGAGTCTGTGTCGCCGTAAGCTGCACGCCGTGGTTGTGCTGGTGGTGCGGGGCGTGCCTGCAGGACGCCGGGTTGATGTCCCAGGCCTGCGCGGTCTGCGCAGAGGCCGCCATGAGACCGAAGCCGGCCGCCATGGTGGCGACAGCCGCTCCGGCCGCCGCGGCTCGTCGCCGCGTGTACGTGTTTTTCATCTCCGCCTTCTGTGGGGTAGAGGGGAAAGGTGGCGAGCTAAGAATTTGCTGAAGGCCCGGTCCGACCGCATCGGGGGAAACCCTTGAACAGCTCCGGCATGACCAGCTCTTTACTTCTGGCGTCGTGGCCCGGAACACAGCGAGAACTCTTGTGACCGCGGGCATGCACGGCGTAACCTTCCCCGAACGGCCCCCACGCCCCACCGGGTTCGGGACCCGCAGCCGTCACCGGCACCGCGACCGCCAAGGACTTGACATGATCGGGCATGGGGAGCTCGTCGCCGCGCTGGTCGCGCGCGCCGCCGACGGCCTCCCGACGTCATTGGCCGCCCCGCCCGGCCGCGGCAAGTCGGCCCTGCTGGACGCGGTCGCAGAGCCCTGGATCACCCGCGACGATCATGTGGTGTGGCTGACGGCGGCGCCGGCTGACCGCAATGTCCCCTTCGCCGCATTAGCCGATCTCCTGTCCGAGGCACCCGATCTGCCCGACCCCTGGCTCGCGGCAGTCCGCCAGGCGTTACGGCGCATACCCGGAACGCCCGACCGCGTGGCGATTCGCTTAGCCGCGCGGGCCTGCATAGACAACGCGGTGCCGCCGGACAAACGCATCCTCCTGCTGGTCGACGACATGCAGTGGTGGGACGCGGAGAGCCTGGACGTGGTGGCGTACCTCGCCCGACACGGCATCCCGGTGGTCGCGGCCACCCGCCCCGGCGGCCCGGTGGACCTGCTGGGCCGCGACGCCCTGGAACTGACGGTCCCCCCGCTGACGGCGGAGCAGACCACGACACTGTTGCAGCAGCGCGGAATCGGCTTCCGCGTCGCGGCCCGCGTCCACTCCGCGGCCGGCGGGAACGCACGGCTGACGGTGGAGATCGCGCGCGGGCTGGACGCGTCATCAGGCGCCCTGGACGTGGTGACGACACCGGCGGCGGCACGGCGCTGCATCCGCGGCTGGATCGACGAACTGCCGACGCCGGACGGAGTCTGGCGCACTCTGCTGATCGCCGCACTGGCAGCAGATCCGTCGATAACGACACTGCGCCGCACCGCCGGCCCGGACACGCTGGAGGCGCTGTCCTGTGCGGAGCAGGCCGGACTGATCGCGGTGGACGTGCACGGAACAGTCAGCTTCCCGGCCACAGCGGTCCGCGACACAGTGCTCGCCGACGCATCGCAGGAGACGCTGCGCACCGCGCACCTACTGCTCGCCGAAACCACGACGGACCCAACGGCCCGCCTGTGGCACCGGGCCTCCGCCGCCCGCGACCGGCCCGACCTGGAGATGGCCTCGGACCTGGCCATCGCCGCCCGCGCAGTACGCCGACGCGGGGATCCAGGCCGCGCGGCGGAGTTGTGGCTGCTGGCGGCGGAGATGATGCCGGCGCGGGAGGCGGAGACGCACGAGGCGGCCGCGCGGGAGGCGGCGAACGGCTCGCTCGCGGCGCTGCCGGCTCCGGTCAGCGGGACGGCTCGGGCTGGGCATCCGGCCGCCGCACCAGATCTCGCCACTGATTCCACCGCCGAGCACGCGCCGCACCTCGCCGGATCTGCCGCTTCCGCTACCGACGGCCCGCCACACTCCACCGGCACACCGCCGCCTGCGCCAGCCGCTGGCTCGACCCTCCTCGGCGCCGGGCCGCAGGCCTTGCAAGCAGCCGAGCACGCGCCGCACCTCGCCGCTTCGCCGCCGCCGACCGCCGATCCCACAGCCGGTTCAACCAGCCCTGCCGCCGACCAGCCGCAGCACCTCATCGGGCCTGCCTCGCTGGCCGCCGACCGCCCGCCGCATCTCGCAGCCTCGCCGCCGAGCCCAGGCTCCGCCCCGCCGCCCCCCGCCGCGCGCCCCACCGCCATCGCCGCTCTCCTCCTCGCCGCCGCGACGGATGCCGCGGCCGCCGGTCGCTCGCACCTCGCGCGTACCGCGGTCGCGCGGTTGGATCGCACCGAGTCCGATCATGCGGCGCGCGCCCGGGCTCGGCTCGCTGTGGTCGATGCGGCCGGGCAGGCGGTCGGTGGGCTTGATGACATTCTTGGCCGCGCGTTGGCCGATGCCGAGGCCGCCGCTGATCCGGCGCTGCTTTCCGCCGTGCATCTGCGCGTCGCGTGGCATGCGCATCTCGCGCTCGGGGACAACCGGCGGGCTCATGATGCCGCGCGGGCCGCGGTGCGGGCTGCGGAGCTTTCGCAGAATCCTGAGTCGCAGGCCGACGCTCTGGTCATGCTCGCGCGGATCGAGCAGTTGCTCGGCGAGGCCTCCTATCCGCGCGTGCTGCGGCGTGCGCTCGCGCACAGTCCCGATCCGGCGCCCGGTTCGCTCATCAACTCCGCGCGCTGGCTGTCCGTGCGCTTCGCGCTCTTCGCCGACCAGCTCGACGAGGCGCGCTATCACCTCCGGCAGCTCATCTCCTATGCCGAGCGCAGCGGGAGCCATGGGGATCGGGCGCTGCTGTTGCGCGGTTCTGTGGAGATCGAGGCGCGGGCCGGGCACGGTGCCGCCGCCATCCGTGCTGCGCGGCGGCTCGAGGAGCTGCCGGGTGCCGAGCGCGCCTCCCCCGGGCCGGTGTTGTTCACCTCGGCGCTGGCGCAGGTGGCCGGGGGGACGTTGGAGGAGGCGCTGCGGCTGGCCGATCGGGGGACCGCCGCGTCGGCGCAGGAGCAGGACCAGATCTTCATGACGCGCTGCCTCGCGCTGTCCGGCGAGGTGCGCCTGCTGCTGCGCGACACCGCCGGCGCCGCCGACGATCTGCAGCGGGTCAGGACCCTGGTCGACGAGCAGGGCATCGCCGATCCCGCCGCCGTGCGCTTCCACGCCGACCTGGCCGAGGTGCTGGTCGCGACCGGGCAGGCCGAGGAGGCGGCGGCGGTCGTCGCCGAGACACGGCGCGCGGCCGAGCGGCTACAGCGGCGCGGGGTGCTGGCGACGCTGGACCGGGCCGACGCGGTTCTCAAGGCGGCGCAAGGGGATCACGCCCGCGCCGAAGCGCTCCTGCACCGCGCCGACCACACGTTCCGCGCGCTCGGACTGCCGCTGGAGCGCGGCCGCGTGCTGCTGACCCGTGCGTCCCTCGACAAGCGGCGGCGGCGCGCGGCCTCCGCGCGGCACTTCCACGACCAGGCCGAGGCGGTGTTCCGACGCGCGCAGGCGCCGTTGTGGGAGCCTGCGGAGGTGGTCGTCGAGGCGCCGGCGCCGGATCTGTATCTGACGGCCGCCGAGCAGCGCATCGTCGCGCTGGTCACCGAGGGCCTGCCGAACCGCGAGATCGCCGCGAACCTGTTCCTGTCGGTGAAGACTGTGGAATCAGTGCTGACCGGTGTTTACCGAAAGCTCGGCGTCCGATCGCGCACTCAGCTGGCCGTGCTTCTGCGCGATGATTAGGGGAAACGCTTTAGAAAACGTATTCTTTCCCCGTGGCGAGACGACCTGACAGCGACGCCGGTTCCCCCCAAGGCCGCGCGGCGACCATCCGCGACGTGGCCACCCGCGCGGGGGTCTCGGTCGCGACCGTCTCCCGGGTCCTCACCGGCAACTACCCGGTCGCCGCCACCACCCGCACCAGGGTCCTGCGCGCGGTCCGCGACCTGGACTACGTCGTCAACGCGCACGCCCGCGCGCTGGCCGGCAACCGCTCCAAGATCATCGCGGTCCTGCTCTCCAACCTCACCTCGCCCTTCTACAACCGCGTCGCCTCCGGCGTGGAGCAGCAGGCGGTCGCCGAGGACCGGCTGTGCATGGTGAGCACCACCGGCGGCGACCCGGAGCGCGAGGTGAAACTGGTCGAGACGCTGCGCGAGCAGAGCGTCGACGCCGTGGTCCTGGTCGGCGGCGTCATCGACGGCCCCGAGTACCGCGAGCACATGGCGCGCCTGGCCCGACTCCTGGACAGCGCGGGCTCACGCCTCGTGGTCTGCGGACGCCCCTCGCCCGGCGAGAACCTGCCGGTGACGGTGGTCGAGTACGACAACGCCGGCGGCGCCTTCGCCGCGACCAGCCACCTGCTGTCCCAGGGGCATCGCAGGGTCCTGTTCATCGGCGGCGACCCGCAGAACACCACGACCCGCGACCGCCTCGACGGCTACCGCCGCGCCATCCAGGCTTACGGCGTCGCCGAGGACCCGAGCCTGGTGATCGTCGGCAACCAACTCCCGCCGTTCGCCTACGCCGAGCTCAAGAAGCGGCTGGCCGCGGGCCCGCCGGACTTCACCGCGGTCTTCGCCTGGGACGACCACATCGCGGCCCGCGCACTCGTCGCGTTCCGGGAGGCCGGGGTATCGGTGCCGGACGACGTGTCGGTGATCGGATACAACGACGAGCAAGAAGCGCAGGACCTCTACCCGGCGCTGACCACCGTCTCGATCCCGCACATGGAACTCGGCCGCGAAGCCGTCCGCCTGGCCCTGCACCGCGACGAAGCGGCCGCCCCGAACCAGCACGTGATGCTGGGCACCCACATCGTGCTGCGGGATTCGGTGCGGCCGCGGATCAACGTCTGAGTCGGCGACGGCCTCAGCCGAAGACCGGCTTCACCTTCAACGCCTCGGCCAGCGGCACCGCCTCGGGGTGCCACTTGGACTCCCACTCCAACGACACCCAGCCCTCATACCCCAGCTCCCGCAACGCGGCGTAGAACTCGGGCAGCGGGATCGTGCCCTCGCCGAGCGGCAACGGCGTCCGCTCCTCCGGCGACAGCACGTCCTTCACCTGCACGTGCCGCAGATACGGCGCCAGCACTTCCTTCGTGACGGCGATCGGCTCGCCGGTCCGCCACGGATGCATGACGTCCCAGATCGTCCCGACATCACCGGAAACCTGCGACAGCACCCGCGCGATATCCACACCCTGTGGATGACTGTCGTGAGTCTCCAACAGAATCGTGACGCCTTCGGGCAATTGCGCCGCAATCGCATTCAATCGGCGCACAGCGCGCGCGTCCGCCTCCGTCCCGGGCTCCTCCGCGCCAGGGAAGACGCGCACGAAAGGCGCCCCCAGATCCCGAGCGAGTTCCGCGTGCGCCAACGCATCCGCGACGCACTCGTCGTCGCCGACAGCACCGCTGGCCACTTTGACATATGAAGCAACCGCCAACACCGTGACGCCGCCGGACTCCAGCAACTCCCGCGCGGCGGCCCGCTCATCCACAGGCAACCCGATATGCACAGGCTCGTCATCGGCAGCGCGCAGCTCCAGCCCGAGCCACCCTGTGGACCGCGCCAGCTCCACGACATCCGCCAACGGCATCCCGGAGCAGCCCAAGGTGGAGAACGCCAACGGCCAACTCATTCCGCGACCCCGTCTCCGCCATCAGCTCCGCCATCGACATCGTCGTCGGCACCGTCATCAGGAAGCCGATACACCATGACCTTCGACAGATAACTCACCGTGCCGCCAGGATGCTCGGCCGTCAGATACGGCGTCGCCGAGAAGGCCCCCAGCGCGTTCGCGCCGAGTTCGGTGTCCACACCGGCCGCGGTCCACGTGCTCAGGCCCTCGATCCGCGACATCACCCCGAGATCGTTGACCGCGAACGCCCCGGGCAGCTTCTCGTTCTCGCCACGCAGGGGCTCTTCAGGTCCCGCGACCGGATACCCGCCCTCGCGCACCGTCCAGCCGGCCGGCGCCGTCACCGAGTGCTCCCGGGTCTCGACACCGTCCTTCACCGACACCCTGGTCGAGATCCGCGCGCCCTCGATCGGCAGCACCGCGCCGTCCGGCTCGGCCTCGAAGCCCGGGACGTGCTCCGACGAGACGGACCCGTCGGCCGTCGCACCCGGCTCGATCACGGCCCGCGAGGATACCCGGCCGTCCGGCGCGATCAGCGCGACGTGGTTCCCGACCCGCTTGGCCCACGCCTCCGGCGCGGTGTCCGGTGCGGTCACCGTCGAGAACGCCAGCGGCGAGTAGAACACGTCGGTGTGCGGGGCGAACGGCGGCGTGTGGTGCCAGGCCTTGTCGCTGCCGTGGTTCAGCAGCCGGACCACGCCGTCGTCCTTGGTCCCGCTCAGCGCCCAGCCGACCGGCGCGATAGAGGTGTCGAAGTTCCCGACCTCCACCGGCAGCGGCGACTCCGGCGCCGTCCACACCCTGTGGTCGGCCGGGAGCATCAAGCCGATGAAACCCTTCGAGGCCCAGTAGGGCGAAGCAGGGCCCGAATAGTTCTGCACCATCGGCAGGAACGGCTCGTGCCACCCCAGGGTCAGCAGACCGCGCGCATCCGGCGCCCCGTGCTCGGCGAAGTGCTTCAGCACGCCACTGGCCGCGCGCCGCGAAAGCCCGGCGTCGTAAGGGGAACAGTCGAACATCTCCCCGACCCAGATCGGCGCGGCGGCCGCGAACCGGTACGTCAGCGACCGGCCCTGGTGGATCGGCGCGCCGTCGGAGCCGAAGAAGTCGAAGTAGCGCTCCAGGAACTGGCGCAGCCGGTCCCGGTAGACCTCGCGCGCCGCGAGCGCCCGCTCACCCCGCGCCCCGCCCTCGGCCATCTGCGTCCACACCAGCGGATACAGGTGCATGGCCCAGCCGATGTAGTAGTCGAAGTTGCGGCCGGCGCCGTCGGTGTACCAGCCGTCGCCGACGTACCACTCCTCGGTCGCGTCGAGACCGCGAAGGATCTCGGACTCCTCATATCGCGCGCCGATCGAGGACAGGAACTCCTCGGTCACCGTCTGGAACAGCATCCAGTTGTTCGGCCAGGTCGGATTGCCGATGAACTCGCCGAGCCAGTCGGCGACGAGCCCCTGGGCCCGCGGGTCCAGCCGGTCCCAGAGCCATTCGCGCGTGTAGTGGAGTCCCAGCGCGATCGAGGCCGCCTCGACCATCGGCTGCCCCGGCCGGCCCTGCGGGATCCGAGGCCAGGCCTCGGGATGCGAGGCGTCCGCACCGGCGGCGAGGCCCGAGGAATACCGGGCGATCAGGTCCTCGGCGACCGGCCCCTGGCCCCGGTCGGCGACGATCCGCCACGCCGCGAGCAGGAAGGTGCGGGCGAAGCCCTCCAAGGCGTCCGAGTCGAAGCCCGAGACGCTGGGCCGGCCCGGCAGCTCGAAGCGCGCCGAACTCGGCGAGGCGAACGGTTTCAAGGAGTCGAGCAGGTAGTCGGCCTGCGCGAGCCAGTGGGCCCGCGTCCAGCCGGTGTGCTCGGACAGGTTCCGGTCCTCGGGGACATCCAACGCGCCGGCCATCAACGCTCCTTGCTCGCGACGGTGAACACGGACTCCAGCCGGCTGCCACCAGCCTCAAGGGAGCATCGTAGCCGAATCCGGAAAACGCTTTCCAGCTCTCCGCGATGACCGGTGGTCTCGACGGTCTCCAGCGCGGGAGCCATCGCGACCGGCCCGCTCCACGTGAGGACGCAGCACGCCTTCTCGCCTTCCCACACCACGCGATCGGCCTCGACCGCCGGCCGGATCCGGCTGATGAAGACCTCCTCGAAAGGCATCGGGCGGTCGGTCTCGATCCGGTCGACCACGACCAGGCTGCCGTGCCGCTGCCAGGTGAACCGGCGGCCGACGGCGAGCAGCCCGGGGACTTCGTACGCCGAGGTCAGGTCCAGGGTGAGGATCGCACCCTGGCCGGTCTCGGCGAAGCGCTCGACCTTCGCGGCGTACTCGGCGCCCGGCAGCTGCCCCCGGCCGTCGATCAGCGGGATCGAATGGCCCTCGGCCGCGGTATGAACGTCCTTATACCGGTCGGGCCCGAAGTAGGCGGCGTTGTACTCGCCGGCGCCCAGATCCATCAGCAGCGTCTCGCCGTGACCGCGGAGGATGAACTGCCCGACGTCCAGATGGTTGTGGAACTCGTCGTTGTGCCCGCCCTTGGCCGCGAACTCCGCCTCGCCGCCGCGGTCCACGACCCAGGCCAGATCCGGCAGATACGCGACGCCCGGTGCGGTCGGCTGGTCCAGGACGCGCTCGGTCGTCCACTCGATGTTCTTGGCGAGGTGCGGCCAGCGATGGCAGAAGTCCGACGCGAAGCTCGGCACGGCCGTCAGATACGGCACCGGCACCCCGAGCCGTTCGACCAGCCGCGACATCAACCCGGTCGGGATCTCCGCGGTCTCCGAGCCGTCGGAGAAGCTCGGGAACCGGCCGTCGCCGAATCCGACCCGGGACGGGAACGCCGCGATCTCGCGGATCTTCTTGTCCAGCAACAGATCCGGACCGCCGTGCTCGCGCCACGCCTCGGCGAAGTAGGCGAAGTACCCGAAGCCGTAGACCCAGTAGTCCATGCCCTCCGAGCAGCCGCCGTCGTCCGGGTAGTGCTCGATGAAGCGGCGCAGCGACTTCTGCGCGCGCTTCAGGATCATGGCCAGCCGCTTGGCGTCGTCCGGGAAGAAGGCCAGCGCGGCCATCCCGACGCCGCCGGCGACCACCGCGAGCCAGTTGTTGGTCATGCTCTCGAAGGCCATCGGCCGCTGGTCGTCGGCGAACGGGATGAAGACCCGGTCCAGCAGTTCCTCGCGGCAGCGCATCGTCACGTCCTCGGGCAGCTGCTTCCCGAAGCGGCCGATCAGCTCGGCGACGCTGTGCGCGGTCTCGGCCGCGAACAGGTCGACGCAGCGCCGCATGTCCCCGTCGCGGGCGTGGTAGACGTGCGCGGGCAGGGCCCAGGTGTACTCGTCGCAGACCCGCCACAGCTCGTCGGCCAGGACGCTCAGCACGTCCGCGCTCACGACACCGTCCGCGCGCACGTCGAACATCGCCGCCGCGCCGGCCGCGACCAGCCGTCCGCGCCGTTCGAAGTAGGGATGCTCGTAGCCGTAGCGGTGTCCGGTGTCACCGAACTCGCGGTAGAGCGTGAACGTCAGCTCGGGCGCGGCGGACCCGGCCGCCCTCGCCACGACGTCGCGGACTTCGTCTTCCAGGGCGGCCAGGTAGTTCATGCGCAGATCATCTCAGCTGTGGGTCTGTGTCTAATTGTGGATCTGTGTCTAATTGTGGGTCTGTAGCTAATTGTGGGTCTTCGCGAATTCGGCCCCGAGCTCGGCCGCGATCTGGTCGCCGCCGCTGCTCTTCCACTTCTTGATGACGTCGTCCCACGACGACAGCGCCGCCTTCCCGGTGATGATCTGGTTCATCCCGTCCTGGATCTGCTGCAACAGCGTCGGCCACTGCTTGTTCCGGGTCGCGGACTGGATGCCCAGGCTCGGGTCCGGCACGCCGAGCGGCACGATGTCCACCTGCGCCTGGTAGCAGCGCTTGGCCGCCTCCGGCTCTCCGGCGAGGTAGTTCACCAGCGGGGCGGCCATGACGTACTTGAACGGCACGTTCACCGAGTTCTCGATCTTGCCCAGGTCGGTCGGCTTGGACGGACCGCCGTCGGCGCCGCGGGTGAAGTGCACGCCCTCGATGCCGTAGTTGATCAGCTCCCACTCCTTGGAGCCGAAGGGCGCCGCCAGGAAGTTCAGGACGCCGAGCAGCATTTTGATCCGCTCCGGCGACGCCTTCTTCAAGGCCGTGTAACCGAAGTAGCCCGGCGTCAGCCACGGGGTCGCCTTGGCACCGGTGCCGGCGTCGAAGGGCCGGACGAAGTCGACCTTCCACTTCTCGTTCACGGCGGTCGCGTAGCCGCCGAAGCCGCCGAACCCGTCGGTGGTGCTGACGTAGGTACCGTTCTGGAAGTCGGTCTTGCACTGCGTGCTCGACACCGTCAGGGCAGCCGGGTCGTAGAACCCCTTGCCGTACCAGTCGGCCATGGTCGCCAGCGACGCCTTCATCGCGTCGGTGCCGTACGCGGTGGTGAACTGGCCGTTGGCCAGCGACCACAGGTTCGGCGTGCCGTGCACCCCGGAGTGCGTGAGGTACCCGAACGAGGCGACCTTGTTGGTCCCGAGTGCGAAGTGGCCCTGGGTGTTCAGCTTCTGCAGCCCCGCGGTCAGCTCCGCCTTCGTCAGGCCGCCCGGCGTCGGATTCCAGATCCCGGCCTGCTGGAACAGGTCGGAGTTCGCGAAGAACGAGTTCCCCAGCCGTGGCCGGTGGATCGGGATCGCGTAGAAGTCGCCGCCGACACGGCCCACCGAGTCCCAGCTGTACGGCGGGATCGCGGCCAGGTTCGGGTAGGCCTTCGCCCCCGCGTCCCCGGACAGGTACTGGCCCAGCGGCTCGCACTTGGCCTGCAGGAACTGCGCCTCGTTCGGCAGCTGGTACAGGCCCAGCATGATGATGTCCGGCAGGTCCGAGGCGGCCATCATGGCGCCGAGCTTGGTCTGCCAGTCGGCGTCGGTGACCATCGTGAGCTCCAGGTCCACCCCGGCGGCGTCGTTGACGGCCTTCCACAGCTTGTTCTGGTCCGGACCCTTGGGCTGCGTGCCGTAGGTGACGATCAGGGCCCGCACCTTCGACCCGTCGCCGGGCTTGGTCGGCACCGACTGGACCAGGTTCGCCGGGTAGCGCAGGAAGGTGTCCTGCACGCCGGCCGCGGTGCCCGGCAGGTCCGGGTGCAGGCCGGCGACCGGCGTGTACGTCGGCCAGGCCATCAGCTTCTTGTCGACGTTGGACTGCGCGGCGCCCGAGGAGGTCTTGGACCCGCCGCAGGCCGCCAGGGCGGGAGCGGCGGCGGCCGCGACGGCGGCGGCACCGGTGGTGCGCAGGACGGTCCTGCGAGAGATCTGCTGCGGCATGACAGTGCGGCTCCTTAGCTCTTGACGGCGCCGGTCATGACGCCCTTGGTGAAGTAGCGCTGCAGGAAGGGGAAGGCGGCGGCGATCGGCACGATCGCGATGACCACCAGGGCGGAGATCGCCTTCATCGGGGCGATGCCGGTGATGTCCACGCCGGCCTCGGCGTTGGGGTTGTTGCCGGCGATGACGAAGCCGCGCAGCACCGTGGACAGCGGGTTCAGCGAGCCGCCGTTGGTGTAGAGCATCGCCCGGAAGTAGTCGTTCCAGTAGCCGACCGCGTAGTACAGGCCGACCACCGCGATGATCGCCTTGGACAGCGGCAGCACGATCCGGAACAGGGTCCTGAGATCCCCGGCGCCGTCCAGCCGCGCCGCCTCGTACAGCTCCTCCGGGATGCCCTGGAAGAAGCCGCGCATGATGACCAGGTTGAAGACGTTGATCATCACCGGGACGAACAGCGCGGCCAGATGGTCGAACAGGTGCAGGTCGGTGACCACCAGGAAGCTCGGGATCATGCCGGCCGGGAACAGGAACGTGAACAGGACGGCCAGCAGGATCGGCTTGCCGGCCAGCACGTTCGGCCGGGACAGCGCGTAGGCCAGGAACGTCGTCGAGGCCAGGCTCAGCGCGGTGCCGAGCACGGTCACCAGGACCGAGACCCACAGCGCGTGGCCGATGGTCCCGCCCTTGAAGACGTTGGTGTAGGCGGAGAAGTCCAGCTCGTCCGGCCACAGCGACCAGCCGCCGTTGGCGTTCACCTTGGCGTCGGAGGACACCGAGGTGGCGAACACCAGCCAGAACGGCACCGCGATCAGTGCCAGGATCACCACGACCGTGGCCGCCTTCAGCGCGCTGACCGCCGGCCGGGGCCGGCCCATCCACGCCGGGCGCAGATTCGAGCTCTCGACGCTCACTGGTAGACCCCCTGCTCACCGAGCTTGTGCGCGACCTTGTTGGCGCCGATCACCAGGACCATCGCCACCAGCCCCTTGAGCAGGCCGGCGACCGCCGCGACGGAGAACTGGCCGCTGCCGACGCCGTGGTTGTAGACGTAGGTGTCGATCACTTCCGCCGCGGCCGGCGTGAACGTGTCGCGCTGCTGCATCACCTGGTCGAAGCCGACCGACAGGATGTCGCCGACCCGCAGGATCAGCAGCAGCACGATGACCGGCCGGATCGAGGGCAGGGTGACGTGCCAGGTGCGGCGGGCCCAGCCGGCGCCGTCGAGCGAGGCGGCCTCGTAGAGCGAGTCGTCCACCTGGTACAGCGCGGCCAGGAAGATGATCGTGCCCCAGCCGCAGTCCTTCCAGATCAGCTCGATCAGCATCATCGGCTTGAACCAGGAGGGGTCGCGGAAGACGTTGACCACGACGTGGTGGCTGTCGTGGGTCAGGAAGCTGTTGACCATCCCGGACGGTCCGAGCACCTGCACGAACAGCCCGACCACCACCACCCACGAGATGAAGTGCGGCAGGTAGACGAAGCTGACCACCAGCTTGCGCACCCAGTTCCGGCTCAGGCTGAACAGGAACATCGCCAGCGCCAGCGGTACCGGGAAGAAGAAGACCAGCTGGATCAGGGCCAGTTCGAAGGTGTTGCGGACCGCGTGCCAGAAGTCCGGGTCGGCGAACAGCGTCGAGAACTGCTGGAAGCCGACCCAGGCGCTGTCCTTGATGCCGACGAAGGGCACGTAGTCCTTGAAGGCGATGATGTTGCCGAGCTGCGCCGCGTACTGGAAGACGCCGAAGTACAGCACGCCCGGGAGCATCATCAGCAACAGGACCTTGTCCCGCCGGAAGCGGGCCCAGCGGGTCCGGTCACGGGGCTTGGCCGCGGATGACGTGGCGGCTGCGGCGGCCGTTGCGGCCATGCGGTACCTCCCAACCTCTGGAGCATTCGGTCTGTGGAGCGTTTTCTTGCGACGGGACGCGAACCTAAAACGGTTACTGTCCCGCGTCAAGCAATCGACGTCAGCGTGGCCGACTTGTGATCTCACGTGACGTGGACGTGGCCTTCTTGACCGCGCACCTTCGACGACCTACGCTCCGGGAGCTACGAAAACGGTTACCTGAACTGAGAGGGAGACTCGATGGCCGACCGCGCCGCCGCGTTCTTCGCCATGCGCCCGGACGTCGCCGACGCGGCGTTCCCCGCCGCGCTGCGCGCCCGGCTCGACGCCGTCGTCGAGATCGACCACGGCCTGGTCGTGACCGACTTCGCGGAGCCGCGCGCCCGGCGGGCCCTGGCCGGCGCGGAGGTCCTGCTGACCGGCTGGGGCTGCCCGATGCTGGACGCCGAGGCGCTGGACGCGGCGCCGAACCTGCGCGCGGTGATCCACGCGGCGGGCTCGCTGAAACACCATCTGGGCCCGGATTTCTGGGCGCGCGGCATCCTCGCGTCCTCGGCCGCGGACGCCAACGCCTATCCGGTCGCGCAGTTCACGCTGAGCGTGATCCTCTTGGCCGGCAAGCGGACCTTCGCGATGGCGCGGCAGTACGCCCGGGGCAGCTACAAGCCGTCCGCGACCTCGCCGCGGTTCGGCAACGTCGGCCGCACGGTCGGCGTGGTCGGCGCGTCGCGGATCGGCCGGCTGGTGCTGCCGATGCTGGCGCGCGAGGGCTTCGAGGTGCTGCTCGCCGATCCGACGCTGAGCGCCGCCGAGGCGGCGGCGCTGGTGCCGGCGCCGTGGTCGGTGCGGCTCGTCGAGCTCGACGAGCTGCTGCGGCGCAGCGATGTGGTGACCCTGCACGCACCGTCCCTGCCGGAGACGCACCACCTGCTCGACGACCGGCGGCTGGCGCTGATGCGCGACGGCTCGGTACTCGTCAACACCGCCCGCGGCGCCCTGATCGACACCGAGGCGCTGGTGCGGCACTGCGCCGGCGGCCGGATCGACGCGTTCCTGGACGTCACCGACCCGGACGAACCGCTGCCGCCGACGCATCCGTTGTTCCTGCTGCCGAACGTGGTCGTGACACCGCACCTGGCCGGGGCGATGGGGACCGAGGTGGCGCTGCTCGGCGCGTACGCGGTGGCCGAGGTCGAGCGGTACGTGGCGGGGCTTCCGCTGCTCGGCGCGGTCGGTGAGGATGATCTCGCGCGGATCGCTTAGCCGACTCACAACCCAGGGGAGACATGAGCACTTCACGCGTACTGGTCATCGGGATCGACGGCACCCGCCTGGACTTCCTGGAAGCCGAGCCGACACCGAACATCGACCGGATCGTCGGCGAGGGCTTCCTGGCCCCGGTGTGGATCGAGGACGGCACGCCGACGGTGTCAGGACCCTGCTGGGCCACCGCCGTCACCGGAACCACGATCGACCGGCACAACATCAGGAGCAATGACTTCGCGGGGCACCGTCTGGCCGACCACCCGGACTTCCTGACCGTGCTGACGCGCGATTTCGGCCTGCACACCTATCTCGCGATCGGCGCCTGGCCGCCGCTGGCCACCACCGCCGACCACGGCCCGATGTTCGCCGCGCCCTCCCGCCTGAGCTTCGCCACGTTCGGGCAGTCGGCCCCGGGCTGCGACCGCGGCGACGAGGCGGTCACCGGGGACGCCGAGCGCGTGCTGGCCGCCGAGGACGTCGCGGCGGCGTTCGTCTACCTCGGCGTGAATGACGCCACCGGCCACGACCAGGGCTGCGGGGATCTGTACCGGGCCGCCATCCGCCGCACCGACGCGCGGGTCGGGCGGCTGCTGGCGGCGGTCGCGTCGCGGCCGGAGCGGGCCGGGGAGAACTGGACCTTCATCCTGGTGACCGACCACGGCCAGGTGCTCGAAGGCGGCCACGGCGGCGGCAGCGAGGCCGAGCGGACCGCGTGGATCGCGGCGTGCGGTCCGGGCATCGAGGGCGGCGCGGACTACGGGACGCTGCGGCACGTTGACGTCGCGGCGCATGTGTACGCGGCGCTGGGGGTCGAGCCGGAGATCGTGCTGGACGGCAAGGCCTTCGCCTCGGTGGTGTGACGGATCGCTGCTACTTCGCGATCTTCGCTATGTCGACGACCTGTCCCGGCGGCGGCGGGTTGAGCGTCACCGGGGTGCCGTAGTCCATGAAGTCCAGCGTCCCGCCGCCGGGCGGCAGCACCCGCTCCAGGTAGGGCTCGCCGTCGATGGCCACGTACACCCGGGTGTCCTTCGCCCCGGACAGCACGATCGACTTGGTGCCCCGGATGTCCTTCTGGCCGTCCTTGCCCAGCGACCCGATGCCCTGCATGATCTGCGCCAGCAGCTGGCGCGGATCGGTGAGCGAGGCGAAGGTCTGGTACTGCGCGTCGGCCGGGCCGATGTGCAGGTAGTTGATCTGCATGGCGGTCACCGCGATGCTGTTGTCCGAAGAACTCTGCCCCGCGCTCGGGCTGCCGCCGGACGACGGCGAACCGGAGGTCGAGGGGGCCCCGGCCGCGCTGGGCGCCGGCGAGGTGTCGCCGAGCCGTGACAGCACCGAGCGGTAGAACGCCTGGTCGCCCTTCACGTAGACGTCCGGCCCGACCCGCAGCAGCTCGATCACCTCGCTGCCGATGGTGACGGTGCCGGAGGCGCCCTTGTCCTTCTCCAGCCGCAGGTCCAGCGCGACCTGCTGGGCCCCGGAGGTGAACTGGCCCTGGATGTGCACGCTGCTGGCGTTCAGCACCGCGTCCTCGGCGGTGGCGACGATGGATCCGGCGCCCTTCTTGGCCACGCCGTTGGTACCGGTGGATCCGCATCCGGCCAGCGCCGCCACGGCCGCGACCAGCGCGGCTCCTGTTCGGACGGCGGTTCCTCGGGACGTGCGCACGATGCTCCAGTCGATCGGTGTCGCCACGAGACTAGACGGTCGGCGAACGCGGCGGGGAAGGAGTAGCGGAGTCGGCCACGCCGGTCCCGGAACCGGTAGCCTGATCACATCATCGGACCTGGGAGGTCGCACAGTCGGCGGCGTTTCAGTGAGCCCGTGTGGCAGCACATTCACCATGACCACCGGTAGTCGGCGCCCCCACCGCCGGCGACGTCGACCGGATGCGGAGGTTGACTTGAGGGCCCTGTCCCGCGTTTACGTCTCCCACCTTGCGGGACGCTCCGTGTTCGACGCCGACGGCGAGCCGGTCGGCCGGATCCGCGACATCGTGGTCAGCATGGGCGCCGGCGACAGCGCGCCGCGCGTGCTCGGCCTGGTGTTGGAGATGCACGGCCGGCGGCGGGTGTTCCTGCCGATCGGCCGGGTCACCTCGATCGAGAACCAGCAGGTGGTCTCCAGCGGCCTGGTGAACATGCGGCATTTCCAGCAGCGCCCCGGGGAGACCCTGGTGCTCGCCGAGCTGCTGGACCGCCGGGTGACGCTGAAGGCCACCGGCGAGACCGCGACCGTGCGCGACGTGGCCCTGGAGCCCGAACGCGCCGGCAAGGAGATGGCGGTCACCAAGCTGTTCGTGCAGAAGGCGGCCAAGGGCGGACTGCGGCGCCGGGGCGAGACGCTGACCGTGGACTGGGACGCGGTCCAGGGCCTGGAGGTCTCCGGCGTGCAGGGCGCCGCGGAGCTGGTCGCGGCCCTGGACAAGCTGCACGCCGCGGACCTGGCGCAGGTCATGCACGAGCTGTCGCCCAAGCGGCGCGGCGAGGTGGCCGCGGCGCTGGACGACGACCGGCTGGCCGACGTCATGGAGGAGCTGCCCGAGGACGACCAGGTGGAGATCCTGGGCGAACTGGAGTCGGAGCGCGCCGCCGACGTGCTGGAGGCGATGGACCCCGACGACGCCGCGGACCTGCTCGGCGAGCTGAGCACGGACGAGGCCGAGCGGCTGCTGGCCCTGATGGAGCCGCAGGACGCGAACCCGGTGCGGCGGCTGCTGTCCTACCGCGAGGACACCGCCGGCGGCCTGATGAACTCCGACCCGATCATCCTGCTGCCGAACGCGACCGTGGCCGAGGCGCTGGCGCTGGTCCGGGACGAGGAGCGGACGCCGGCGAACGCCTCGCTGGTGTTCGTCACCCGCGCGCCGACCGAGACGCCGACCGGCCGCTACCTGGGCGCCGTGCACATCCAGCGGCTGCTGCGCGAGCCCCCGATGGCGCTGGTGTCGGCGGCGGTGGACGTCGAGCTGGAGCCGCTGGCCCCGGACGCCCCGCTGAACGAGGTCACGGCGTACATGGCGACGTACAACCTGGTCGCGGCCCCGGTGGTGGACGCCGACGACCGGCTGCTGGGCGCGGTGACGGTGGACGACGTGCTGGACCACCTGCTGCCCGACGACTGGCGGATGCGGCCGGGCGGCCACCCGCACGACGAGCTGCCGCCGGAGGCCCGCGAGGTCGTGGAGCTGCTGGAGGAACAGGACGGCGCGGACGGCACGACAGCCGGCCGGAACCGGGCCGGAACCGAAGCAGGGGAGCGATAAGTGGCGCGCGAGTACATCCCGCCGCGGCTGGACCAGCCCCGGGGACGGCGTCAGGTCTCGTTGAAGCCGTCGTTCGACCCGGACGCCTTCGGCCGGGTGTCGGAGACCATCGCACGGTTCTTCGGTACGGCGCGGTACCTGGTGATCCAGACCGTGCTCGTCATCGTCTGGATCGGGCTGAACATCCTGGTGATCACCAAGGCGATCCGCTGGGACCCGTATCCGTTCATCCTGCTGAACCTGGCGTTCTCGACGCAGGCCGCTTACGCCGCGCCGCTGATCCTGCTGGCGCAGAACCGGCAGGCCGAGCGGGACAAGGTGCAGATCGCCGAGGACCGGAACCGCGAGGAGATGTCGATCGCGACGATGGAGTACCTGACCCGGGAGATCGCCTCGCTGCGGATGGCCGTCGGCGAGGTCGCCACCCGCGACTACGTGCGCGGCGAGCTCCAGGCTCTGCTCAAAGAGTTGGAAGAGCGGGCGCGGGACATCCCCCGGGACTAGTGCCGGGGGTTCGCACTTGGGGTTCGCGCTCGGCGGGCGCGGCTCAGGAGTGACGCTTCGGGAGCCGCGCCGGGGTCCGGCCCCTACTGCTGGATGAACTCCAGGCGGTTGCCGTGCGGGTCGAAGGTGTGCAGCCGCCGGCACTCGGGGATGGTCAGGTCCCAGGTGAACTCGTGGCCGGCCGCGGTGAGCGCGGCGACCAGCTCGTCGATGTCGGTGACCAGGATCGCCGGATGCGCCTTGCGGGCCGGGATGAACGGCTCCTCGACACCGGTGTGGATCTCCAGGCCGCCGGCCGCGAACCAGCAGCCGCCGCGGGCCGCCAGGACCGGCGGCTTGGGCAGCTCGGTCATGCCGAGGACCCCGACGTAGTAGGCCCGTGAGATGTCCTCGGCGCCCTTGGGAACAGCCACCTGAGCGTGATGGAGTGCAGCGAGCATCGTCATTCTCCCCTCGGAATCACTCTCTCCAGAATGTCAGGCGGCCCGGCCGATGGCGAAGATTCGGCGGTACGGAAGCAGCTGGACCGTGCGGCCGCCGATCTCGCGGATCGGGTAGGCGACGCGGACCAGGGCGTCGTACTCGGCGACGAAGTCCGCTGCGTCGCTCTCGTTCAGGGCCTTGATCGCCGGACGCAGCGCGGAGCCGCGCACGAACTCGGTCACCCCGCAGGGCACCTTCGGATCCGGGTCGGCGGCGACCAGGTAGGTGTACGTGGTCTCCCACACGTCCGGCTCCAGCCCGGCCTCGGCGAGCTTCCCGAGGTAGACGGCCGGGTCGTGGGAGGCAGGCTTCTGCAGGTCGGCCGGGACGCGGTCGCCCCACCGCTGCTTCATCTCGGCCAGGGCCAGGTGCGAGGGCGCCTGGAAGTTGCCGGGGACCTGGAAGCCGAACACGCCGCCGGGCGCGAGCTGCGCGGCCAGGCTCGGGAGCAGGTCCAGGTGGTCCGGGACCCACTGCAGCACCGCGTTGGCCAGCAGCACGTCCACCTTGCCGTCCGGGTGCCAGTCCCGCAGGTCGCCGAGTTCGAACTCGACCTGGCCGGGCACCGCCTGCTGCTGCGCGGCCTCGATCATCGCCGGGGAGGAGTCGACGCCGACGATCCGGGCGTCCGGCCACCAGTCGACCAGCAGCGCTGTCGCGTTGCCGGGGCCGCAGCCCAGGTCGACCACGGTGTGCACCTCGCCGTCCGGGTCGAGCTGGGTGACCAGGTCCAGGAAGGGGCGCAGGCGGTCGTTCTCGAAGCGCAGGTACTGCTGGGCGTTCCAGATGTCGCCGGCCATGACGCCTCCTGGCGGTGGGATGTTCGGAAAAGTATCTCGACGTCGAGATACCTAGAGTCTGCCCGGTCAAGAATCTCGATGTCAAGATGCTCGGCGCCGACCTTCCCGGTAGGCTGGGATCTCGGAACATCGGCGAGGAGAAGGTACGCGGTGGAGACGCCACACACGCACGACCTGGACGCCGTCACGCCCCCCGCCGAGAACGGCGCCGCCGCCCCGGCCGGCTCGCCTGGGCCACATCCCGGGCCGCACACCGGAGCGCATCCCCGGCTGCACCCCGGACCGGACCCGCAGGGCTGCCGGGACGAGGTCGACCGGCTGGTCGAGGCCTGGCGGCACGAGCGCCCGGACCTGGACGTGGCCCCGCTCGAAGTCCTCTCCCGGGTCTCGCGCCTGGCCCGGCACCTGGACCGCGCGCGCCGCACGGCTTTCGCCGAACACGACCTGGAGCCGTGGGAGTTCGACGTGCTCTCCGCGCTGCGCCGGGCCGGCGCGCCCTACCAGCTCACGCCCAGCAAACTGCTGACCCAGACGCTGGTCACCAGCGGCACGATGACCAACCGCATCGACCGGCTGGCCGCCAAGGACCTGGTCAAGCGGCTGCCCGACCCCGGCGACCGGCGCGGGGTGCTGGTGCAGCTGTCCGACACCGGCCGGGAGCGTGTGGACGGCGCCTTCGAGGGGCTGCTGGCCCAGGAGCGCGACCTGCTCGACGGGCTGTCCGCCGACGAACGCAAGGCCCTGGCCGGGCTGCTGCGGACGCTGGTCCTGCCCTTCGACAACTGAGGTCTTCCATACCGTTCGGCGCTCTTTGCCTGCCGCCGATCCAACGATGCCGCCGTTGCCCTCTCCGGGGAGAGTTTTCCGCGCCGTTAACATCGAATCACCTCCCCCTATCCCTGATGGCTACCTGCCGGTAGCATCCGGGTGTTCGCCGCCACATCTGTGCGAAGAAGCCCTTGCAGGCGGCGCGATCTCCACGGGAGGGGACCCAGAAGCATGCACGTTCCCAAACTCAGCCTGCGCAAGGCCGCCGCGGTCGCGGCCGCCGCGCTGTGCGGCCTGGCGGTGAGCGCCGGCCCGGCGAGCGCGTCGGACGGCTGGAAGCACCGGCCCTACGACTACTACCTGGCGCTCGGCGACTCGCTCGGCGCCGGCTGGCAGCCGAACGCGGTCACCGGCCAGGGCTACATCAGCGGCCGCGGCTACGCCGACGACATCGCCGCCTCGCTGAAGGCCCAGGGCACCAAGTACGTGAACCTGGCGTGCCCCGGCGAGACCACGGGCTCGATGATCCACGGCGGCTGCCCGTACCCGGAGCCGTACAAGAACCAGCTCGACGCCGCCGCCTCGTTCCTGAAGGCGCACAAGGGCGACCGGGTGCTGGTGACCATCGACATCGGCGCGAACGACGTCGACGGCTGCGCGAGCGCCACCGGCCTGGACATCCAGTGCGGCCTGAACGGGATCAAGCAGACCTCGCAGGACCTGCCGGTCATCCTGAAGACGCTGCACGCGGCGGCCGGGCACAAGACCGAGTTCGTCGGGTCGACGTACTACAACCCGTTCCTCGCGTCGTGGCTCACCGGGTCCTCCGGACAGAGCACCGCCGTGCTGTCGGCGGTCTTCCTGAACCTGTTCAACGCGGTCTTCGCGGTCGAGTACCCGCTGCACGGGGACCGGGTCGCCGACGTCAGCTCGGCCTTCCAGAGCAACGACTTCGTCGACCAGGTGCCGTTGAAGCCGGGGCTGTCGGTGCCGCTGAACGTGGCCCGCATCTGCCAGTGGACCTGGATGTGCGCGCCGGCGCCGGTCGGGCCCAACATCCACGCGAACGACGCGGGGTACCAGGTGATGGCGAAGGCCTTCGAGGCAGCCATCTGACATAGCCCTGTTTCACAGCTTCGCGCTTCTGCGCAGGTCAGCTGGGGCCGACCCGACTCGGGGTTGGCCCCGGCCGCGTTCTCGGGCAGGATGAGCCGGTGCCCGGGCCACTCGTCAGTTCGACAGGACACGCGGGTTTGCGCGTCGAGGCACCGGATCTGCGGCTGTTGTGCGATCCGTGGGTGTCGCGGGGCGGGGCGTTCCTCGGATCGTGGTTCCCGTTCCCGGACAATGGCCATCTGCAAGGAGTTCCGGGCTTTCTGGAAGCCGAGTGGATCGCGCTGTCGAGCGCGCACGCGGACCATATGGACCTGGCGTTCTTGGCCGGGCTCGATGACGGTGTGCGGGTCGTGATCCCGGCGTATCCGTCGTCTGTTCTGCGCGACCGGCTTACTGCGGCGGGTGTGAAGAACGTCGTGGAGGTCGAGGGGTGGCAGCGGCTGCCGCTCAACTCCCGGGGCGACTGGCTGACGGCCATTCCTGAACAGTCGCCGATGTCGCATCGCGCTGGGTTCCTTGTCGTCGCGGACGGGATCTCCGTCCTGCACTGCAACGATGCGCAGCTCTCCCTGTCGCAGACGCGGCGAGCGATGATCGAGGTCGGCGGGCCGTTGGATCTGCTGGCGTTGGACGCGTCGGGGCCGCGGTTCAGGGCGGTGAAGCGACTGGTGCGTACTGTGAAACCGCGTCTGGTGATGCCGTACGGCGGTCCGCCGTGCGTTCTGGATCCGGCACTCGCGGATGACAACGCGCAAATCGCCGAGCCAGACGAACTCCCGGCTGAGACGCTGCGGTTGTTTCCGGGGGACAGTGTTCGTATAACGCCGACAAGCCATGACGTCACCAGGGATCCGCGTTGGGAGAACTTCTCTTATAGCGACTCCCTCGCTGTGGCGAACCACCTTGAGTCCTACGTTGCTTCACGCGCGCAAGAGATCGCTGAGGTGTGGGCAGCGCATCCTGATCCTGTCGCCGGCTCGGGTCTCGGGGAGCACTTCGCGGAGCACTTTGTGCGGCTGGGCCGGATGAGTCCGTACTTCTTGGAGCGGATCGCCATGACGGTCCGGTTCGAGGTGGCCGGCGCGGATGGCGGGATATGGGAAGTCCACCTCGGGCCCTCTGACGAAACACCTCAGTACACGTTCTGTGTGGAGGCCCGTTGGCTGGAAGCGGTTCTCAGTGGAGAGATCCCTTGGGAGGATCTGCTTCTCTCGCGACGCCTCTCGGTTACGCACTCTCCCGACGTCGCCAATCCCTATCTGTTCGCGCTGCTGAGGCACGCCGACGTTGATGCGTTGCAGGCTATAGAGGACTACGACAAGCGCGACCCGGACGCCACCGTCACGGTGAACTCCGGAGAGCGGACCTTCGAGGTGACGCGGTATTGCCCGCACTCCGGTGAAGACCTTGCAGAGGGCGCGGTGATAGAGGAGGCGCCGGAGGGTCTGGTTCTGCGCTGCCTGGCGCACAACTTCGACTTCTCACTCACCACCGGCCTGTGTCTGAACGCCCGGTGCGAGCCCATCATGGTGGCGGCGCCTGCCTGAGTCCCCTTAGCGCTACGCGTCTAGGCCGTCGCGGCTTCCTTAGCAGGCGGCTTCGCATCGGACAGGTACCCGAGACCGCCAGTAGACGCTGTCCGTCCCGAACGCATGAAGTAGGTGCCGATCAAGGCGATCGCGCCCGCTATAGCAGCGGCTATGAAGATCTGCGTATAGGCGGAGTCGGTGAAGACTCCCGCGCGCTCCGTTATACCGGTCTTCGGATCCGGAGTACCCGCGAGCACTGTCTGGCCGGCCACTATCAGCTTCACAGGATGGGCCGCCTGGAACGCCGCCGCTATAGCGGTTCCCACCGCGGTGCCGATGGAGTTGGACACTCCGAGCATCCCTGCGGTAATCCCCTGCTGCTCCGGTGGAGAGGCCTCTACGAGGAGGTTCGGCGTAGTCGCGTAGTAGGCGCCGAACCCGACACCGAAGACGATGCCGACGATGGCCAACGTCAGTGCTCCGTGATGCGCTGCCGCGTAGATGCCACTGGTCGCGGCGAAGGCGAACATGCCCACGAGCAATGGCCTCCGTGCGCCGATCTTCCCCGACAACTGGCCCGACGCCGCGCCGGAGAACATCGCGACGGTGGAACCCCAGACCTGGACGCGGAACGCCAAGCCCAGCAATGTGAATCCGAGCCCATAGCTGAGGTTGCCGAGTACCTTCACCGGGATCTGGTCCGGCTGTACCAGTCCTTTGAACCGGGCCGCCGCGCCTTGTTGGGTCATGGCGATCAGGCCGTTGTGCGTCGGTGTGGAGACCATGTACGGGATCGCGAAGGCCTGGATGCCGACCACGATCGAGGCGAAGAAGGCGATGAAGAGCACCATCGAGACCTTCGGCGAGAACAGCAGGCGCAGATCGATGATCGGCTGGCTGATCCTCTTCTCCAGTCCGACGAACGCCCCGATGAGGAGCAGACCGAAGACCAGGTATCCCAGATAGAGCGGATCGGTCCAGCCGACGTTCGCGCCGTTGGACACGTAGAGCAGCGCGAAGCCCACGCCGCCGGCCAGCAGCAGCGCGCCGAACGGGTCCAGCTTCTGGCGGGCGCGGAACTTGGTCTCCGGACAGATCAGGAACACCAGGGGCAGCGTCACCAGGGTGTAGATCACCAGGAACCAGAACAGCGCCTTGTAGCTCCAGCCGGCGGTGTCGGTCAGCACGCCGGAGAGCATGATCCCGCCGACGCCCGACACGCCGAGCCCGGTGGACACCAGCCCGATCGCCAGCGGCACGTACTTGCGCGGGATCAGGTCGCGGATCAGGCCGTAGGCGACGGTGGCCGCGGCGATCGCCACCGCCTGGAAGGCACGCCCGATCAGGAAGAGCGTCCAGTTGCTGGTGGTGGCGCAGATCAGCGAGCCGATCAGGAACGACACCCCGACCGCCAGCAGCATGTTGCGCTTGCCGTACAGGTCGGACAGCTTGCCCAGGATCGGCGTGGCGGCCCCGCCGACCAGCCCGAAGATGATGGTCATCCACGCGATGTTGCTGCCCACGCCCGGGAAGCTGCGCCCGATCAGCTGCGCCGCCGGCGAGACCATCGTGTACTGCAGCGGCGCCACCTCGGCGAAGAGTACGACGACCGCGATGACGGAGAAGATGCGCGCACGGGACGCGTTGTCCAGGCGTCCCGTGTCGTTCTCAGGGGGAAGTGCCGCCGCTGTACTCGAATCGGTCATGGCGCGTCCTTGAAATCTCGGGGAGATGTCTGATCGGCCTTGTACGAACCCGACCTGTGAGGATGCTCACAGTCCGCGTTCGGGGCACCATGACACCGAGACGTCGAACTCGCAAGAGTTATCGAGCGGGCGTTCTAACCCTCCCGCGACCAGTCCCCTGACACACCGCCAGATTTCGTTTCCACCCGGACCCGGGTCAGGACCGCGGCCGGGTCAACCGCCTTGACCATGTCGATGACGGTCAGCCCGGCGACCGCCACCGCGGTCAGCGCCTCCATCTCGACGCCGGTGCGGTCCGCGGTCTTCACGGTCGCCGCGATGGCGACGCCAGTGTCCTCGACCTCCAGCGCCACCTTCACGCCGCTGATCGCGATCGGGTGGCAGAGCGGGACCAGCTCCGGCGTCTTCTTCGCGCCCATGATGCCGGCGATGCGCGCCACCGACAGGGCGTCGCCCTTGGGCATGCCCTCGCCGCGCAGCAGCTCCACCACCTTCGGCGAGACCTCCACGAAGCCGGTCGCCCGCGCCTGGCGCGCGGAGACCGGCTTCTCGGTGACGTCGACCATGCGCGCGTCGCCGGTGGCGTCGATGTGGGTCAGGTGGTCGGACTTGCCGGCTGCGGCCGCTGCGGCCGGAGCCGGTGCCGAGGCTGCTGCCGAATCCGACGCCGAGTCCGGCTCGCTGCGCGCCGCCGCGGTCATCGGACGCCGCCGTCCAGCACGATCACTTCGACGTCGTCCCCGTCGACCACCTCGGTCACGTACTCGGGCACCACTATCAACGCGTTCGCCAGGGCCAGGTCGCCGACCAGGTGCGAGCCGTGGCCGCCGACGGGGCGGACGCTCAGGGCCGCCGGGTCGTAGACGCCGCGGGCGAACTGGCGCTTGCCCTCGGGCGAGGTGAAGGCGCCGAAGCAGGTCGCGGTCACGGTCTTGCGGGGCCCGGTCGCGATGCCCATCATCTTCTCGATCGCGGGGCGGATGTAGATCTCGAAGGAGACGTAGGCGGACACCGGGTTGCCCGGCAGCGTGAAGATCGGGATCCGGTCCTCGCCGACCGTGCCGAAGCCCTGCGGCATCCCCGGCTGCATGGCGACCTTGGTGAACTCCACGGTGCCCAGCGTCGAGAGCACCTCCTTCACCACGTCGTAGGCGCCGACCGAGACGCCACCGGTGGTGATCACGATGTCGGCGCGGATCAGCTGGTCCTCGATGGCGTCCAGCACGCCCTGCGGATCGTCGCCGACGATGCCGACCCGGATGCCGGTCGCGCCCATGGCGTTCACCGCGGCGGTCAGCGCCGGGCCGTTGCCGTCGTTGATCTGGCCCGGGCCCAGCACCGTGCCCGGTTCGACCAGCTCCGAGCCGGTGGACAGCACCACGACCCGCGGGTGCGGGTGCACCGGCGCGTGGACCTGGCCGATCGCGGCGAGCAGGCCGATCTGGCGCGGGCCCAGGCGGGTGCCGGCCTTGAGCACGACGTCGCCGGTCCTCACATCGGAACCGAGTATCCGGATGTTCTGGTCGCGCTCCGGGACCCGGGTGATGCGGACGCTCTCGGTACCGGCGTCCGTCCACTCCACCGGCACGATCGCCTCGGCGCCGTGCGGCACCATCGCGCCGGTCATGATCCGGGCGCAGGTGCCCGGCTCCAGGATGCCCTCGTGGACCGAGCCGGCCGCGATGTCGCCGATCACGCTCAGTTCCGCGGGGCTGTCCTCGGCAGCGCCCTCCAGGTCGGCCAGCCGCACCGCGTAACCGTCGACCGAGGAGTTGTCGAACGGCGGCAGCGAGATGGACGCGACCACGTCGTCGGCGAGCACCAACCCGTTCACATCGGTGATCGGGAGCTCCATCGGGGCGAGCAGCTGCACGGTGTCGAGGACCGTCTTCAGGTGGTCATCGACACTGCGCAGCGTCGCGTTATCGGAATCGGACATGCGTCCATCATCCCTTATGCCACGGACGCGGACGTCAGCGGCGGTTCGATCTCCATCAATGTGATGGAGATCAACGCCTCAGGCCTGGAAGCCCTCACCAACGTAAGACGAGAGCCACTCCCGGAACTCTTGACCGAGGTCGGGACGGTCCACCGCGAGCTGGACCACGGTCTTCAGGTAGTCGATGGGGTTACCGGTGTCGTACCGACGCCCGGTGAACACCACACCGTGGACCGGGCCGCCGATGTCCGGATTCCCTGCCAGGGTCCGCAGAGCGTCGGTCAGCTGGATCTCTCCACCGCGTCCCGGAGGGGTCTCCCGCAGGACATCCATTACTGCGGGGTCCAGCACATAGCGGCCGATCACAGCGAGATTCGAGGGCGCCTGCTCCTTGGCGGGCTTCTCCACCAGATCGGTGATCTGGATGAGGCTGGTGTGCTCCTGGGTCAGCGCCGGACCGTCCGCCGCCGGCTTCACCGCGGCACACCCGTACATGTGGATGTGCTCTTCGGGAACTTCAATAAGGGCTACCACCGAACCGCCATAGCGCTTCCGGACCTCGATCATGGCCGGCAGCAGCGGGTCCCGCTCGTCGATGAAGTCGTCACCGAGCAGGACGGCGAACGGCTCGCCGTGCACATAGGACTCCGCCTTGAGGACTGCGTGGCCCAGCCCCTTGGGGTCGCCCTGCCGGACGTAGTGGACATTGGCCATCTCCGAGGACGCGCGGACCTGCTCCAGCCGGACCTTGTCGCCCTTGGCGGCCAGCGCCTCCTCCAGCTCCGCGGCACGGTCGAAGTGGTCTTCCAGGGGCCGCTTGTTGCGCCCGGTCACCATGAGGATGTCGGTCAGGCCCGCGGTCACGGCTTCTTCGACGACATACTGAATCGTCGGTTTGTCGATGACCGGGAGCATCTCCTTGGGCGTCGCCTTGGTCGCCGGCAGGAACCTAGTCCCCAGACCCGCCGATGGAATGACTGCTTTGCGAACCTCCACCATGGATCGGGACGCTATCAGGTGATGCGCCAACTTCCATGAGAATCTCGTTTAGCTGCCATGAGTTGTTCATCCGCGACGCGGAGGAGCGTCGCGGCGTGCGTCCCGTGGTCGGGGAAGATCACGCCGCCGACGGAGATCGTCAACTGGAACGGACCCTGCTCGGGATCTCCGTCCGGACCTGCGTCGAAGGTATGTTTGCGTACCGCGTAGCAAAGCCTCTCGGCAACCTTCGCGGCGGTGTCCGCGTTGGTGCCCGGGAGGATGAGGACGAACTCCTCGCCCCCGTATCTGGCGAAAGTATCGGCATGTCGAACCTCAAGTGCCAAGCGCTGGGCCAGCTCGCGCAGGACCGCAGACCCCCGCTGATGGCCGTAACCGGCGTTGACCTGGCGGAAGTCGTCGACATCGATCATCAGCAACGCACCGCCTATCCCGGTGGCCCGCGCGGACTCGAGTTCCCGGCCCAACGCACCCTGCAGATAGCGGTAGTTCCACACACCGGTCAGCGGATCGAGCGCGGAGAGCCGTTCCAGATCCTCGCGGCCTTGCTCCAGCCCGGTCACTTCGATGGCGGCCTCGGCCAGCGCGGTGCGGGTGTTCTCCTCCAGGCGCTCCATCCGGCTGCGCAGGGCCAGGTTCATGCCGGCTAAGGCGGCGCAGGCCACCGCCAGCAACACCAAGACCACCGCCGTGAGAGACATCGGTGGGGCTCCTCTCCCGGCCTGGCATTCTTGAGCACAGCATGACGAATCAATCCAACGACCCGGGCCTTGCCAAGGGCACGATCCGGTCACGGTTGCTGGCCGCCCGGCGCGCGTGCGCCCCGGAGCGGCGTGCGGCGTGGGCGGCTGCGGCGTGCGAACTGCTGGTGGGGCAGATGGTGGCGCAAATGGTGGGGCACAGCGGTGGGGAGAACGTGGTCGCCGCCTACGCCTCGTTCGGCACCGAGCCGGACACCGGCCCGCTGCTGGCGGAATTGCGCGGGCGCGGTATTCGCGTCCTGTTACCTATTCTAGAGAATGACATGGACCTGTCGTGGGGGTGGTTCTCCGGCCCTGATTCACTCGTTCGAAGGATTCCGCCCGGCGGCTCCCGGCCGAGCCCGATCCCCGAGCCGGCCGAGTCACTGGGCGTGGACGCTGTGCTGTCAGCCTCCTGGATCGTCGTACCGGCCCTCGCGGTCTCGCCCACTGGTATGCGCATGGGCCGCGGCGGCGGCAGTTACGACCGGGTGCTGGCCAGGATCGAGGCGTCCCCGCGCCCCGCACGCCCCCGGGTGGCGGCCCTGCTCTACCCCGGAGAGCTGGACGTGGATGTCCCCGTGGAGCCGCACGACCGCCCGGTCGACATGGCCGTCGCCGGGGAAACGGTTCGCCATTGGGGCGAATCTACCGGCGGGGTTCTCTCGCGCTGAGGGGACCGCTAGTGGCAGACTCGGCGCTTAAAGAACGTCAGGGTTCGGCAGAGCGGTTGGGTACCTCACATGCGACGTCAGCCGGGGACCGGGGAACAGCTCCCGCACGCCCGGCCGCAGCCCTCCGCCGAGCTGGTGCCGGCGAACAGCACCCAGACCTCGGCGATCTCGGTGCTGGAGGCCCTGCCCGACCCGGTCGTGGTGCTGAACCACCGGGGGCAGATCACCGGCTGGAACCCCGCCGCTGAAGAGCTGTTCGGCTGGTACGGCGAAGAGGTCCTGGGGCGCCCCTGGACCGAGTTCGTGGTCGTCGACGGCACCAACGGCAACGCTCTGTCACACCTGGACTCCATCGGGTCGACCGTCCAGCGCGGCGGGACCTGGGAGGGTTCCTTCCCCATCACCACGCGTAACGGCGATTCGCTGCTCGCCCGGGTGCGGGCCGCGCCGATGATGAACGGCGGCATGGTCACCGGCACCGTGGTGACCGCGATCGACCTGTTCGGCTCCGACGCCAGCCGGGACGACCAGCAGCGCGCCGCGGCGAGGGCCGCTGTGCGCGCCGCCGTGCTGTCCCGCGCGGGGATGCAGCTGGGGACGTCTCTGGACACCGGCCGGACGCTCGCCGCCCTGGCCGAGATCCTGGTCCCGGCGTTCGCCGACACCTGCGTCGTGGACCTGCTGGACGAGAACGGCACTGCGCAGCGTCTGGTGACGGTGCACAGTACGGACACCTCTCCGTGTCCCCCTATGCGCGCCGGTACAGAGATCCACTACCCGGCGCGCCATCCTTGCGACCGCGCGCTGCGGACCGGACGTCCGGTCCTCATCCAGGGCGCGCCGCGGGTGAAGGCGCTGGATCCGGATGAGGAGTGCGACCGCAAGTCGCTCCTGCTGGACGCGAAGTCGCTGATCGCTGTTCCACTGTTGGCGCCGAGCGGGGTGCGTGGCGTGTTGGCCATCGCGCTGACCGAGGACGCCGATCCGACGCCGCGGTACGACACCGCTGACTTGGAGCTTGTGGAGGAGCTGGCGGCGCGGGCCGGACTGGCTCTGGAGAACGCGGCCATGTTCGACCGGCAGCGGACTCTGGCTTTGGCTCTGCAGAAGTCCCTCCTGCCGACCGATCTGCCGCTTCCCGACGGCGTCTCCATCCGTGTCGGCTATGCGCCGGGTGCCGCTTCCGAAGTGAGTGGCGACCTCTATGACGTCGTCGAGCTGTCCGCCGGACGGATCGGCGTCGTCATCGGGGACGTGCAGGGGCGCGGTGCGCACGCCGCTGCCGTGATGGGGCAGTTGCGCGCCGCCCTGCGGGCCTACGCGGTGTTGGACGTACAGCCCGGCCAGCTGCTGTCGTATCTGGACGAGTTGGTCCGCGGCCTGAACGAGGAGATCCTCGTCACCTGTGTGTACGCCATCTACGACCCCTTTACGCGGCGCTGTGCTTTAGCGAATGCCGGGCATCCGCCGCCGCTGTTGGCCTCTGCGCACGGCACGTATCCGATGGAGGTCCCGCCGGACGTCCCGCTGGGCATCGGTCCGCTCGGACCGGGCGGCGGCAAGGGCGCGGTGCAGTTCGAGGACCACATCTTCAGCATCCCGCCGGGCGACGTCCTGGTGATGTACACGGACGGGGTCGTGGAGCGGCGCGACCAGTCGGTGGACACCGGCGTGCGCACCCTGTGCCTGGCCATCGAGCGCGTGGTGCGCGAGCCGCGCGCGATCTGCCGGGCCGCGCTGCGGGCCGCCGGCAGCGAGGCGCACGACGACCAGGCCGTGCTCGCCATGGCGACGTCCACTGTCGACCTGCCGCTGTCGCGTCTGGCTCTGCCGGCGCGCCCGGAAGCGGCGTTCGCGGCCCGGCACCACACCCGCGCCGTGCTTCGCGAGTGGGGCCTGAGCGAGCACGCCGAGCTGGCCGAGCTGCTGGTCTCCGAGCTGATCACCAACGCGGTGCGGCACGCCAGCGGCCCGCGGCCGACGCCGTGGTCCTTCTCCGACTCCGACCAGTACACCGATCCCGAGCCGCCGCCGATGGCCGAGGACATGATGGAGCTGGCGGCCGTCCGGGAGTACGCCGACCACCTCGGCGCCCTGGACGAGGACAACGAGATGGACCTGCTGGCCGAACCCGGTCTGCTGGACGAGCTGGGGATGCTGGACGGCACGCTGTCCGCGCCCGGCGGCTCGCGGCGGCTGGACCTGGTGCTGCGGCGGGGCCTGCGGGCGCTGTGGATCGAGGTGCACGACCCGGACGTGCGGCTGCCCCGTATCCGGCAGGCCGCGGAAACAGATGAGGGCGGCCGCGGGTTGTATCTGGTGGACGCGCTGTCGGCGCGCTGGGGCGCTCGGCCCACGGACGCCGGCAAGTTCGTCTGGTTCGAGATCCCGCTGTTCTGAAGCCTGGTGAGGGCAGGGATCGAGGCCCGTTTCACGGCGCCGTCGGTGAGGTGCGTCACAGTACTGCCCCACCGTATTGGACAGCCCGCGCGCCGATCCCGCAGAATTGGCAATCTGGCGGCCAGAGTGCCAGGTCGATGAAGGAGTCTCCCCGTGCCGACTTACCAGTACCAGTGCAAGGACTGCGGTGAAGCGCTGGAGGTCGTGCAGAAGTTCACGGACGACGCGCTGACCGTCTGCCCGAACTGCCAGGGCGAACTGCGCAAGGTCTTCTCCGCCGTGGGCATCGTGTTCAAGGGCAGCGGCTTCTACCGCACCGACAGCCGGTCCGCGTCGAGCTCGTCCACGCCGCCGGCGTCGAACGGGTCGTCGGGGTCCTCGGGCTCCGGTTCGAGCGGATCCAGCGACTCGGGCAGTTCCAGCGGCTCCGGCAGCTCGAGCGGCTCCAGCGGCTCGGGATCGGGCGGCTCGGCGAAGAGCCAGTCGTCGTCCTCGTCCTCGGGCACGTCGTCCTCCTCGTCGTCAAGCTCGGGCTCGTCGTCGTCCACAAAGAGCTGACGAGCTCCCGGTTTTCCACCGGGTTATCCACAGATCCAAGCCAGTTATCCACAGGTTGCCCGGCAACCGGTGGACAGCCTTGACGACCCGCTTGGATCATTACTCCCCGAAGCGTCCTGACTACGCCAGGGGGAACCATGCCGAGCACCGCCACCGCCCGTCCGAAGTTCGTCGCCCGGATGTCCGGCCGACGCCACACGTCCCGCACCCGACGGCTGCGCGTCCTCGGGGCCGCCGGTTTCGCCGGGGTCTCGATGGCGCTGCTGTCCGCCGAGCACTCCGCGCCGCCGCCCCGCCGACCGCCCCGGTTCGCTGCGGAATCCCTGATGAGCGGCCTGGTCGCGGTCCCGGTGCGGTTCGCCGACGCGGGCAGTACCGGGTATCTGCGCCCCGGCGACCGGATCGACGTGCTGGCGGCCCGGGACGCGGGTCCCGGCGGACCGCCGGGTCCGTCCGACGCGATCGCCGGCGCCGTCCAGGAGCCGAGTGCGGACCCGCCACGGGGTGAGACCGTGGTCGCGGCCGGCGTCTCAGTGCTCGAGATCGCGCACTCCGCGGACCCCGGTTCGCTCACCCGTTCCGCCCCGGACGACGGCGGTCTGGTGTTCCTGGCTGTGGACAACGCGACCGCCGCCCGGCTGGCCCGAGCCGCCGTCGCGGCCCGGCTGAGCTACGCGCTGCGCCAGGGGTGACGCTGTGAGTAACGCCACCCTTGCCCCGCTCCGGGAAGAAATCTACCCTGCGGATCACCATGGACATTTACGAAGCGCTGTACACCACCCGGGCGATGCGCCGGGTCAAGCCCGACCCGGTCCCGGAGTCCGTCCAGGCCCGCATCCTGGACGCCGCGATCCGCGCGCCCTCCGGGGGCAACGGGCAGAACTGGCGGTTCCTGCTCCTGGACGACCAGGAGAAGAAGAACCTCATCGGCCCGCTCTACCGCGACGCCCTCGACCAGCTCTACAAGACCGTCTACGCCCCGATGCTGGCCGCGATCGACGCCGACCCGGACAGCCCGGAATCCCGGCAGATGGCGAAGGTCACGAAGTCCTCGCAGTGGCTCGGCGACCACTTCGAAGAAGTCCCGCTGTTCCTGTTCGCCTTCGTCCAGCGCGACCGCACCGGCGGCTCGATCTTCCCGGCGGTCTGGAACGCCCAGCTGGCCGCCCGCGCCCAGGGCGTGGGCAGCGCCCTCACCTCGATCCTCGGCGGCTTCCATGACGCCGAGGTCAAGGAGATCCTCGGCGTGCCGGCGGACGAGAAGTGGACCCAGTCCTGCTGCGTGTCCTTCGGCTACCCGACCGGCCGCTGGGGCGTCGCCCCGCGCCGTCCGGCACACGAGGTCGCGTACCGGAACGGCTGGGGCGAGCCGGTGGGGTTCACCGTCGACGAGCCGCTGTGGCAGCCGTCCGACGAGGCGTGAGCGGCTAGCCGAGCGCCTTCTCCTGGATCAGGTCTGTCAGGGCCCTGACCGCGTCCGCCTTGGCCGGCGACTCGGCCGCCTCGCGCAGCTCGGTGAGGCGGTCCAGGACGTCGTGCACGTCGGTGTCGGGGGAGGCGGCCTCGTCGAGGTCCACCACGACGACCGCGTCCGCGTCGGCGTACTGGACGCGGCCCTCCTTGAGGACCACGAGGGACTTGGAGGCGCCGGCGGCCTTGCGCGGGGCGCTCTTGCGCTTCGGCTTGGCCGCCGCCTTCTTCTCGTCCTTGTCCTCTTTCTCTTCCTTCTCGCCCTTTTCCTCGACGACGTCGCCGACCTCGCCGGCCGGCTCCGTCTCGGGATCCGTCTCAGGATCGGTCCCGGGCTCCGTCTCGGCGGCGACTTCCGCAGGCACCTCCTCAGCGCTCCGCGCCGACTGTTCGGCGTCCTGCTGCTGCGGGATGTCAACGACTTCCTCGGGTACTTCCTGATCCTGGTTCTGGGGCATCGCCGGGGGAGCCATCGGGGGCACGGTCATCGCGTTCATGAACGTTTCAACGATCGACCCCGGACACGGTCACCCCCATCGGGACGAAACCGAACCGGCCCGGCCCGCGTCCAATCCGCATGCCACGCAAGCAGATAGCCGCGATCGCCGCCGCGTCCCTCGCCGCTCTGACGGCGTGCTCGTCCTCCGGCGGCACCGCGCAGGGAAAGGGAAGCGGTTCGCTGGTGCGCACGGACGCCGCGCGGGCGACCGTCGGGCAGGGCGACCTGACCGCCGCCTCGGCCAGCGTGAACGCGTTCGGCGTCGACATCTTCCACTCCGTCGCCGACGGCGGCGAGGGGAACGTCATGATCTCGCCGACCAGCCTGGCCACCGTGCTGACCATGCTGATGCCCGGCGCCAAGGGGCAGACCGAGGCCCAGATGGCCAGGACCTTGCACACCACGATGTCCCCCGACCAGTTCGCGAACGCGCTCGGCGCCCTGGACTCGGCGACCGTGCAGCGCGAGCTCGCCGACAAGGCGGACCTCCAGCAGTACGACACCGTGTGGACGCAGCAGGGATACGCCATCCAGCCGTCGTATCTGCAGGCGCTGGCCTCGGCCTTCGACGCCGGCATCCGCGAGACCGACTTCACCGATCCCGACGCCGCGCGCCAGACGATCAACAAAACGGTCGAGGATCAGACGAACGGACTCATCAAGGACCTCTTCGGCCCCGGCTCGATGTCCGGAGACACCCGGCTCGCGCTCACCGATGCTCTGTACCTCAAGGCGAAGTGGGCCGACACCTTCAAGAAGAGCGAGACCGCGGACAGACCGTTCACGCTGGTGAACGGCACCACCGCCAACGTCTCGATGATGGGCAACGAGACCAGCTACGCATACGCGCAGGGCAGCGGCTGGCAGTACGCGGAACTGCCCTATGAGCAGAACCACCTGGCGATGGGCATCCTGCTCCCGGCCGCCGGCTCCTTCGACACCTTCCGCAAGTCGCTCACGGCCGACGAGCTCACCGCGATGACCGGCTCGGCCGCACCGGCGCCGGTGGACCTCGAACTGCCGAAGTTCAGCTTCGACACCAGCCGCGATCTGGGATCGGCGTTGAAGAGCCTGGGCATGACCTCCGTGTTCGACCCGAACTCTGCGGACCTCAGCGGCATCCCCGCCAAGGCCGAGCCGCTGCACGTGGGCGTGGTCGTGCAGAAGACGCACGTCGCCGTCGACGAGGACGGCACCACCGCGGCCGCGGCCTCGGGCGTCACAGTGGTGGCCGGCGCCGCCGCGGCTCCGGTGCAGACCACGGAAATGCACGTCGACCGGCCTTTCCTCTTCCTCATCCGGGACACCGTGACGGGCCAGATCGTGTTCTTCGGGCAGGTGACGGACCCCCGGGGGTAACGCAGGGCTCGAGCACCAGCACCGTCTTGCTGGACACCCGATCGGCCGTCATTGGACAATCGCTTGCATGGGAGGTCCTTCGTTCGGGAACGGGGCGTGGCAGCCACCGGACCACCGGCCATCTGATGCCGAGCGCGACGACGCCATCGAGGCTCTGGCCGCCGGCGCCGAGGCCGGCCGGCTCTCCGGCGACACGTTCGCCCGGCGCATCGACCAGGCCCTGGCGGTGCGGTCGCACACCGAGCTGACCCAGCTCGTCTCCGACCTGCCGATCCCGGCCCAGGACCCGGGCTTCGGCCAGCGCGTACTGAACGCGGTGTCGGCCGTCGCGCACTTCCGCTTCAAGGTCAAGGCGGCCTGGCGCGGCCCCTCCCTGCCGCGCCTGTCCCTGCCCGGCGGCCCCCAGGGCATCCTGCGCATCGGCCGCATGCCCGAATGCGACCTCCAGCTGTTCGACACCACGGTGTCCCGCTACCACGCCGAGTTCCGCCGCTCCCCGACCGGCTGGTTCCTGGTCGACCTGGGCTCCACCAACGGCACTCGGGTCAACGGCTGGCGCATCACCGCACCCACCGCCGTCCACCCCGGCGACGAGGTGGCATTCGGCTCGGTGGTCTTCTCCCTCAACGGCCGCTGACAACGCCCGCGCTGCCCCCTGCCCCGTGTCCCCTGTTCGGGGCAACGCACGGTTCCCGACGCCCGCCCCCGGTAAGGGGGTCGGACATGACGACCGAAGCGCCGCAGCCCCCACCGGCCCCGCAAGCACCGCGCACCGCGGCCGACAAGGCCCAGCGCTCCCGCATGATCGGCGGCATCGTCATCGCCGTGGTGGCGATCTGGTTCATCCTGGCCAACACCCACAAAGCCAGCATCACCTTCTGGGTGGTGACGGTGACCAGCCCCATGTGGCTGACCCTGGCGGGCACCTTCCTAGGCGGCATGCTGACCAGCCTCCTGCTGACCCGCACCCGAGCCAAGAAGCGCGAGAAGCACGAGCGGTAATATAAGACGTCTTATCCCGCATCACCCAAAACGCCCTATAACCTGTCACACCCCTCTGCCACCCTGGTGAAACAAGTACCAAACCACCACAGAGGGGGAACAATGACCACCTACACCCAACCCTGGCTCCGCGCGGAACTCATAGCCGGCCCCGAAACCACCCCGGGCGCCCAACTGATGATCCCCGCCGACGGCGTGGAGTTCCACGACGACCAACTCGTCTTCCACCACCAGGGCGACGTCGTCTACGTGGCAGCCCAGGGCCAACTCCGCTCCATCACCTGGTTCGCCAAACAACCCAACCCCGAAACCGCCCGCCGCAAAGCCCAGTGGCCCAAACACGGCACCCGCTGGACCGACGAGGAACGCACCGACCTCCTCCGCCGCGTCCGAGCCGGCGAGAGCTGGAAGACCATCTCCCTGGCCCACGGCCGCTCCCGCACCGGCTGCCAACAAGAAGCCGTCAAGCAGGGCTGGATCCACCCCGACACCCTGCGACCGACCCCGGAGCTGCTGCTCAGCATCGTCGAGGAGGACGCGCTGAGCTCGGGTACGGACGCCGACACCGGCGCAGCCTCGACGGAAATGCTGGCACCTGGCATTGAGCCCGGGCCGAGCTCGGACACAGACGCCGATACCGGTACCGCCACTGCTGCGACCAAAGCACCCACGCCCGGCACCCGCTCCGGAAACGGCACAGCATCAAGCGCCCCGAGCAACACCGCCGCCGACACAGCCTCGGCGCACACGGAAACGCCCGGCACCGGCTCCGCAGACGCCTCAGCATCAAGCGCCCCGGACGGCACCGCCGGCGACACTGCCTCCGCCCCGACGAGAGTGCCCGCGCCTGATACCCGTTCCGGGGACGGCACAGCGCCGACCGCCCCGCACCACACTGCCGCCGAGACCACGGCCGATCCTGCCGCGCTGTCTGCCGGTGCCCCGCCGGCCGGAGTAGCCAACACAGCGCTGGCAGATCCCAGTCCTGCGGTGCCGGCTTTCATCACGGCCGCCGGCACGAACCCGGCCGCGGCAGCCACAGCTGGCAACCCGACACCGGCTGATCCCAGTCCAACCAACAAGCTGGCTTTCGAAGCGCGCGCCGGTGCGAACCCGGCCCCGCCGGCCCCAGTCGCCGCCCCGACACCAGCTGATCCCGGTCCGTCGAAGGTGCCAGCTTTCGTCGCGCGCGCCGGCGCGAACCCGGCGCCGCCAGCCACAGTTGGCAACCCGACACCGGTTGACACCGGCCCGGCGAAGGTGCCAGCTTTCGAAGCGCCCGCCGGTGCGAACCCGGCCACAGCCGCCATCCTGACACCGACTGATCCCGGCCCGGCGAAGGTGCCAGCCTTCGTAGCACGCGCCGGCGCGAACCCGGCCCCGCCAGCCACAGTTGGCAACCCGACACCAGCTGACGCCGGCCCGGCAAAGGTGCCGGCTTTCGTTGCGCCCGCCAGCGAAGCGCAGCAGGTCCCGGCTGCCGCGTCCGTCGAGGTATCCGCACTCGCAGGCGATATCGCCGTGCCGAATCCGGACCGCCCGCAGATCCCGCCCCGTGTCCCGCGCCAGCGAACCGACTCGAGCCCTCAGCCCCAGCCCAAACCCGATGCCGACTCCGAGAAGGATTCGGGCCCCGGCTCGCGCTTTCTCTCCCGTGCGCAATCCTCAATCGCCAGAGCCACACTCGGTGCGTACATGAACCCGCCGCGCGGTCAGTCCGGCACGGCGACCTGACGCCTCGCGTCAGCCCCCAGTCGCCGACCATCCGGATGCGGATCCCGGCCGGATCACGGGATATCCCCCCGTCGCCGGATGGTCGGCCGAAGCTGGACCCATCAAGGCAGCGGCGAATTCAGTCCTCGTACGCAGTGAATCGATCTTGTGCGTGGCAAGTCGGCCGCCGAACCTCAAATAAACCCGCCGCACTCACGTGAACGCGGCGACCTCGACCCCCACCGACCGCAATCCGTCTCGCACCGCGGACGCCAGCGCGACCGCGGATGGCGAGTCCCCGTGCACGCACAAAGATCGCGCCGCCACGTTCACTATCGTTCCGTCGATCGCCGCCACGGTTCCGGACACGGCCATCTCCACCGCGCGGCCCGCTACTTCGTCCGGGTCCGTCAGGACCGAATTCGGGGTCGAGCGGGGGACCAGGGTCGCCTGGGGCGTGTAGGCGCGGTCGGCGAAGGCTTCCGCTACGGTCGGAAGGCCTGCGGTGGATGCCAGTTCCAGGAATACTGAGCCGGGAAGGCCCAGGACCGGGATCTGGACGTCGTAGGCGGAGGAGAATGCCACCACTGCGCGGACGACTGCCTCGGCTTGGACCGCGTCGTGCACGATACGGTTGTAGAGAGCCCCGTGCGGCTTCACGTAGCGCACCCGGTCGCCGGCTGCTTTGGCGAAGGCGTCCAGGGCACCGATCTGAAAGAGCACATCGTCAGCCAGCTCGTGGGGGTCGTACTCGATGTCGCGGCGGCCGAAGCCGGCCAGGTCACGGTAGCCGACCTGGGCACCGACCCGTACGCCGCGGCCGATGGCCGCCGCACAGACCCGGCGCATGGTGGAGGGATCGCCGGCGTGGAAGCCGCAGGCGACGTTGGCGCTGGTGACCAGCTCCAGCAGGGCGTCATCGTCTCCGAGCCGCCAACGGCCGAAGCCTTCGCCCAGATCTGCGTTAAGGTCGATCATCCTGCGCACCACAGTACGCCCGAAGACGGAGTCGTCACCCCTTGTCGCTCCTGTACCCTCTCTGCCGCAGTGCCCTGAGTAAATCTGTGAGGACCAACCGTGGAGACTGCCCAGGCAATGAGTGAGCCGTTGTTCCAGAATCTGGAAGACGCCGTCGTGGTGGCCGAGACGGCCCTGCTCGACACGCAGGTGGCCGTCGAGTCGCTGCGTGCCGAGTTGGACCAGTTCACCCGGCTGCACCAGATCCAACTGGGCCCGTTGTACGGCCGGCTGGACGAACTGGACGCGCTCACCGCCGAGACCGAAGCCGCCATGACCGGCGACCCCGAAGCCATCCGCCGTGCGGTGGAGGCCCGGGCCCGCGTGGACGGCGAAGACCCGATGCTGTTCGCCGCGGCGAACGCCGGCCTGCTCGACGACGAGGAGGAAGGCTCAGAGCAGTCCGAGACGCCCCGCAGGCCCCGCGAGGAGCCCGCGGCCCCGAAGCCGGACCCGGACACGCCGGTGCGGCCCAGCAAGACCGCACAGCGCCTCTACCGGGAACTGGCCCGCCGGTCCCACCCGGACCTCGTCCAGGACCCGACGGAGATCGCGCGCCGGCACGCCTTCATCACCCGCGTGAACGCCGCCTACGAGAAGGACGACCTGCCCGGGCTGCAGAAGCTCAGTGAGGAGTGGTCGCTGACGTCCTCGGGCCCGGCGAAGGACAATCCGCAGCGCGAGATGTGGCTGCGCGGCCGGCTGATCTGGCTGCGCGCGAAGCAGGCGGAGCTGGCGCTGGAGCGGCAGACGCTGATGGAGAACCCCATGGCGGATGTGCTCGCGGCGTACCAGTACGACTCGCTGACCGCGCTGCGCTCGATCTCCGAGCAGCTCTACACGGCGATCGCCGAGCGGGAGGCCCTGCTGAACGCGCTCATCGGCTCCTGAGGCCGGCCAACCACTCGGCGGCCTCGCGGAAGTCCTCGTCGGAGGTCCCCCTGCGGACCTCGGCGGCGAGCCCGTCCGCGCGCGGGTAGCTGCCGAGGTACCGGACCTCGGCGGCGACCCGCCGCAGGCCGGTCAGCACCTCCCCGACCCGCGCGTCGTCGAGGTGCCCCTCGCAGTCGATGGAGAACCAGTAGGTCCCCAGCTTCGACCGCGTGGGCCGGGACTCGATGCGCATCAGGTCCACGCCCCGGACCGCGAACTCCTCAAGGATCTCAAGAAGCGCGCCGGGGTGGTTGTCCCGCAGCACCACCGCGAGGGACGTCTTGTCCGCGCCGGTCCGGGCCGGCGGCGCGCCGGGCGGCACCACCATCACGAAGCGGGTGACCGCCCCGTTGACGTCGTGGATGTTCTCCGCGAGCAGTGTGAGCCGGTAGAACGGCGCCGCGAAGGACCCCGCCAGGGCGGCGTCGTGCACGCCTTCGGAGACCAGCCGCGCCGCGTCCGCGTTGGACGACGCCGCGACCCAGCGCGCGTCCGGCAGGTTCTCGGCCAGCCAGCGGCGGCACTGCGGATAGGCGTGCGGATGGCTCGACACCGTCTTGATGTCGGCGAGCGCCGTGTCCGGCCGCCCCATGAGCGCGAACTCCACCGGCAGCAGGATCTCCCGCACGATGTGCAGCGGCGGTTCCTCGGTGGACAGGTCGTCGAGGGTCGCCGGGACCGCGCCCTCCACCGAGTTCTCGAACGCGACGACCGCGCCCGCCACCTCGCCGCGCCGCACCGCGTCCAGCGCGGCCGGGACGGACTCGTACGGAACCCGCTCCGCCTCCCTGGCCCCGGGAACGCGAAGAAGCGCCGCCTCGGTAAACGTCCCCGCCGGGCCCAGGAAGCCGTAGCGAGTCAGGACGGGAGGCGACGCGTTCTCGGTCATGCGGCCTAGCCTACGGTCACCGGGGCGGCTGCCACGCGACCACCGGATCCATCGCGCGAAGCGCCAGATCCGGCACGAGTCGCCCGGCGAGTCGCATCCCCAGGTTCCGCAACGCTTCCTTGGGCCGCGACGTGCTCTGGGTCAGAGCCCCCATCCGATGCGACCGGCGCACCATGTCCGCTCCTCTCGGGGCGCGCAGGGCGGTGTAGTGCGCTAGTGCAGTGACAACCTCTGCAGAGCTCTTAGACGGCCCCACAAGCGCCGCCAACGTCACGCCGTCCTCCATGGCCTGATTCGCTCCCTGACCCAGGTGCGGCGTCATGGCGTGCGCGGCGTCGCCGAGGATCGCGACGGCACCGCGGTGGTACGCGGACAACGGCTTGGCGATCTCGTAGATGTCGTTGTGCAGAACGGTCTCGGAATCTGCGGCGGAGATGAGCTGGGGGACCGGGAAGTGCCAGGTGCCGAAACGCCTGAGCAGCTCGGCCTTCTCGTCCGGATAGGTGATTCCGGGTTCGGCGTAGTCGGCGGCATAGGCATACGTCCGGCCGTCCACCAGTGGTGTGATCCCGAAGACCTTGCTGCCGCCCCATACCTCGCCAGGCAAGAAGTCACCTTTAGGCGTCGGAACGAGAAGGCGCCACGCGGTGATACCGCTGTAGACAGCGCCGGGATGCTCTGGAAACAGAGCTTTGCGAAGAACCGAGTTCACTCCGTCCGCGGCGACGATCAGGTCCGCTTCCAGAGGCCCGGAGTCGGTCAGCAGACGCGGTCGCTGAGAAGCGCTACCCGGCTCGACCCCCTTGGCCTCGACCCCCAACCGGAACGCATCCGTCGGCAACAGCCCGGAGATCACGTCCATCACCGAGGACCGAGTCGCGGGGATCACCGCGTCCCCGAACCGCCGGATGATGGCCTGGCTCGCCGTGCGGGCGATCAACCGGCCGTCCGAGCGGGTCACCGCGGCGTCCCCCTGGAACGCCGCCAGCTTCCGCACCGTGTCGCCGGCTCCCAGTGTGTCCAGCGCCCGCAACCCGTTCGGCGCAACAGCCAGGCCCGAGCCCACCGGCCGCAGCTCCGGCGCGCGCTCGACGACCGTCACGTCCCACCCGCGCTGGAACAGCCCCGCCGCTGCTGTGAGTCCCCCGAATCCCGCGCCCACCACGATCGCCTTCATGACCGCTCCTCACTACATCCGTAGTTCCAACTACGGATGTAGTTCTACGCCACTACAGCCGTAGTCGTCAACTGCTAAGGTCTCGGACCATGACCTCCCGTCCGGACCTCATCGGAGACACCGCGATCGCCCTGCTCGCCGAACGCGGGCTGCGCGGGCTCACTCACCGCGCGGTCGACGAGGCCGCCGGCCTGCCGCCCGGGTCCACCTCCAACCACGCCCGGACCCGCAGCGCCCTGCTGGAGACGACGTTCGCCCGGCTGTGCCGCCTGGAGGCGGAGGTCTTCGAGGACGCGGCGAACCCCGGCGGCGTGCTGGCACTGGGGAATCCGACCCCGGAGATCGCCGCCGACCTGGTGGCCACCCAGCTGCACGACACCCTCACGCTCCGCCGCGCCCCGTCACTGGCCCGCTTCGAGCTCGCGCTGGAGGCGACGAGACGGCCGGAACTGCGCGCGATCTACGACGAAGCCGGCGCCGCCTTCCGTGAACCGGCGCGCGGTCTCATGGCGGCTCTCGGCTCCACCGATCCGGACCGCGACGGCCGCACGTTCATCGCCTTCAGCGAAGGGATCCTGTTCGACTCGGTCGCCGGGGCCGGCAACCGCACCGCTCCGACGCGCGAGGAGATCCGCACCGGCCTTCTCCAGCTCTTTCGAGGAATGCTGGAGGACACCGCACAGTAGGGAACCCGCTATGCGTCGGCGCGCTCTAAGAGCGCAGTCGCTACTGCGAACGCCCAGGGAGATGCCGCACAGCGAACGCAGCAGCCTGCGTACGCCGCTGCATGGCCAGCTTCGCCAGGATCCCGGTGACGTAGTTCTTCACCGTCTTCTCGGCCAGGTTCAGGCGCTCGCCGATCTGCCGGTTGGTGAGACCCTCGGCGATCAGCTCGAGAATCCGCTTCTCGGACACCGTGAGGGACGCCAGTTTGCTCGCCGCGTCCTCCCGGTCGGCCTCCCCCGACACAATCCCCACGCGCAGCCGGCTCAGAAGGTGCTCGGTGGCGGTCGGGTCGAGCAACGAACCCCCGCGCGCCACCGTCCGGACCGCGTCGACGAGCGCGGAGCCCCGGATGTCCTTCAGGACGTAGCCCGCCGCACCGGCCATGATCGCGCCGAACAACGCGTCGTCGTCCGAGAACGACGTCAGCATCAGGCAGCCCAGACCCGGCACCCGCGACTTCAGCTCGCGGCACACCTCGATGCCCGATCCGTCGGGAAGCCGCACGTCCAGCAGGGCGACGTCCGGCCGGGCCGCCTCGGCGGCGGCCAGCGCCTGCGCCACACTGCCAGCCTGACCGACCACCTCGATGTCGGGTTCGGCGCTCAGAAGTTCGCCCACTCCGCGCCGCACCAACTCGTGGTCGTCCAGCAGGAAGACCCGGATCGAGTCCGTTATACCCGACTTGACCGCATCAGAGTGCACACCGACAACATAGCCATACTCAGGAGCTTTCGCGTCTTTGGTGCGGGGCGTCGCGCACGCATTCCGCCCTGTAACGTGGCCTCTGCACGGCCGAGGGGGATCCACGTCACACCCCGACCACGAACTCCGCGGCCGGCGTCGCACCTCGCTGGCCGCGGCGGCGACCCCGCCGTACGTCCGTTTGAGATACGTGTAGAGGAGACATGTAGTGGTGACCTCACGCAAGGGCGCGGGTGGCAAGACCGCTGCTAAGAAGAAGGCCGGGGCCACGAACCCCGACCTCGTGCAGCTACTGACGCCCGAAGGGGATCTGGTCGAGCACCCCGAGTACTCGATCGACCTGACGCCCGAGGAGTACCGCGGCCTGTACCGGGACATGGTCCTGGTCCGCCGCATCGATGCCGAAGGCACGGCGCTGCAGCGCCAGGGCGAGCTGGGGCTGTGGGCCCCGCTGCTGGGCCAGGAGGCCGCGCAGGTCGGCTCCGGCCGCGCGCAGACCGCCGAGGACTATGCCTTCCCCACCTACCGCGAGCACGGCGTGGCGTGGTGCCGCGACGTGGACCCGGTGAACCTGCTCGGGATGTTCCGCGGCGTGAACAACGGCGGCTGGGACCCGAACGAGAAGAACTTCCACCTCTACACGATCGTGATCGGCTCGCAGACGCTGCACGCCACCGGCTACGCCATGGGCATGCAGCGCGACGGCCGTGAGGGGGCGGTGATCGCCTACTTCGGCGACGGTGCGTCCTCCCAGGGCGACGTCAACGAGGCGTTCGTCTTCGCCAGCGTGAACAACGCGCCGGTGGTGTTCTTCTGCCAGAACAACCAGTGGGCCATCTCCGAGCCCAACGAGCGCCAGTTCCGCGTCCCGCTGTACCAGCGCGCCGCCGGCTTCGGTTTCCCGGGCGTGCGGGTGGACGGCAACGACGTCCTGGCCTGCCTGGCCGTCACGCGCGCCGCCCTGGAGCACGCGCGCAGCGGCAACGGCCCGATGCTGGTCGAAGCCTTCACCTACCGCATGGGTGCGCACACCACCACCGACGACCCGACGCGCTACCGCAGTGCGGACGAGTTGGAGGAGTGGAAGGCCAAGGACCCGATCATGCGCATGCGCGCCTTCCTGGAGAACAGCAAGAACGCCGACGAGGCGTTCTTCAAGGAGGTCGACGACGAGGCGGACGCGGTCGCCGCGGACATCCGGGCCCGCTGCGTGGCCATGACGGACCCGCAGCCGATCTCGATCTTCGACCACGTCTACGCCGAGCCGCACCCCCTGATGGACGAGGAGCGCGCAGAGTACGGGGCTTACTGGGAATCTTTCGAGGGTGCTCACTGACATGTCAGAGTCGACTACCAAGACACAGCAGATCTCCCTCAGCAAGGGCATCAACCTGGGCCTGCGGCGGGCCCTGGAGGACGACCCGAAGGTCCTGCTCATGGGCGAGGACATCGGCAAGCTCGGCGGCGTCTTCCGCGTCACCGACGGCCTGCAGAAGGACTTCGGGGAAGCGCGGGTCGTGGACACCCCGCTGGCCGAGTCCGGCATCGTGGGCACCGCGGTCGGCCTGGCGCTGGCCGGCTACCGGCCGGTGGTGGAGATCCAGTTCGACGGGTTCGTCTACCCGGCCTTCGACCAGATCGTCACCCAGGTCGCCAAGATGCGGGCCCGGGCGCTGGGCAAGGTCAGCATGCCGATCGTGATCCGGATCCCGTTCGGCGGCGGCATCGGCGCGGTCGAGCACCACTCGGAGTCCCCCGAGGCGTACTTCGCCATGACCGCCGGCCTGCGTGTGGTCGCCGCGTCCAACCCGGTGGAGGCCTACTGGATGATCCAGCAGGCCATCGCCTCCGACGACCCGGTGATCTTCTTCGAGCCCAAGCGCCGGTACTGGGACAAGGCCGAGCTGGACCCGACCGCCACGCCGTACCCGCTCTACGCCTCCCGCGTGGTGCGCCCGGGCACGGACGCGACGCTGGTCGCCTACGGCCCGATGGTGAAGACCTGTCTGGAGGCCGCCGCGGCGGCTGCCGACGAGGGCCGCTCGCTGGAGGTCATCGACCTGCGCACGCTGTCCCCGCTCGACCTGGAGCCGGTGTACGCCTCGGTCCGCAAGACCGGCCGCCTGATCACCGTGCACGAAGCCTCGGTCTTCCTGGGCATGGGTGCGGAGATCGCCGCGAAGGTCACCGAGAAGTGCTTCTACTCCCTGGAGGCACCGGTCCTGCGCGTCGGCGCCCCGCACACCCCCTACCCGCCGTCGCGGGTCGAGGAGGAGTTCCTGCCGGACCTGGACCGAGTGCTGGACGCCGTCGACCGCGCGTTCGCGTTCTAAGGGATCTGGGAGCACACATGGGTGAGATCAAGAGATTCAACCTCCCGGACGTCGGCGAGGGTCTGACCGAGGCCGAGATCCTGGCCTGGTCGGTCAAGGTCGGCGACCTGGTCACGGTCAACCAGATCCTGGTCGAGATCGAGACCGCGAAGGCCGCCGTCGAGCTGCCCTCGCCGTGGGCCGGCAAGGTCGTCGAGCTGCTGGTGGACGAGGGGCAGACGGTCGACGTCGGCACCCCGATCATCGGGATCGACCTCGACCCGAGCACGCCGAGCGCTCCGAGCGCTCCGGCGGCCGGCGGCCGGGACGACATGACCGCCGGCGTCGCGGCCACCGCCGAGGCCAAGGCCGCGCCGGCCGGCTCGGGCACGAACGGCGACAAGCGCGAGGCCGTCCTGGTCGGCTACGGCGTAAAGCAGGCCGCTTCCAGCCGCCGTCCGCGCAAGGCCTCCGGCGCGGCGCCGTCCGCGGCCGACGTCATGGGCGCCGCGGTCCGCGAGGAGCCGGTCGTCGACGACGTCCCGGCCCCCGCGTACTACGGCCAGTCCGCGGCGCCGGAGCAGGCCGCTCCGGCGGTCCGGGTCGCGACCACGAGCGTGCCCGCTGCTCCGGTGGCTCCGGCCGGTCCGGCCGCGCCGATCGGCGCCAAGCCGCTGGCCAAGCCGCCGGTCCGCAAGCTCGCCAAGGACCTCGGCATCGACCTGGCGCTGGTGGTCCCGACGGGCGCCAACGGCACGGTGACCCGGGACGACGTGCACGCGGCCGCCTCCGGGACGCAGACCGCGCCGGCCGCCGCCGGCGAGGCCGCCCCGGCTGCCGCCGCGCCCTTCGTCAACGGCGAGCGCCGCGTCCCGATCAAGGGCGTGCGCAAGGCGACCGCCGCGGCGATGGTGCAGTCGGCGTTCACCGCGCCGCACGTCACCGAGTTCCTGACGGTCGACGTCACCCCGACCATGAAGTTCGTGCAGCGTCTGAAGGAGATGCCGGACTTCAAGGGCGTGCGGGTGTCGCCGCTGCTGCTGGTCGCCAAGGCGTTCCTGGTGGCGATGGCGCGGAACCCGGAGATCAACGCGCGCTGGGACGAGGCCAACGGCGAGATCGTGTACTTCGACCACGTCACCCTGGGCATCGCGGCGGCCACGCCGCGCGGCCTGCTGGTGCCGAACGTCAAGGGCGCGGACCTGCTGCCGCTGGTGGAGCTGGGCCGCGCGCTCAACAAGCTCACCGACGTGGCGCGCGAGGGCAAGACCTCGCTGGCCGACATGAGCGGCGCCACGGCGACGATCACCAACGTCGGCGTGTTCGGCGTGGACACCGGCACCCCGATCCTGAACCCCGGCGAGGCGTCGATCCTGGCGTTCGGCGCGGTGCGGGAGCAGCCGTGGATGCACAAGGGCAAGGTGAAGCCGCGTCAGGTGACCACGCTGGCGCTGTCCTTCGACCACCGCCTGGTCGACGGCGAGCTGGGCTCGAAGGTGCTGCGGGACGTCGGTGCGGTGCTGGCCGATCCGCTGACCGCGCTGGCCTGGAGCTGATCGCCTGAGGAATCCCGACAGGGATCCCTACAGCGGTCTCATGCGGGTTGTGGTCTGACACAGAGGGGCACCGGTTCTCAGAACCGGTGCCCCTCTGGCACGATCGGCAGTATGCGCGTATCCCTCATGCAGCTTGTCGTCGACGACACGGAAGCACCCGAGGACCGCTGGAACCGTGCGGTGAAGCTGGTCGAGGCCGAGCGGGAGACCGGGGCGGAGCTGGTGATCCTGCCCGAGCTCTGGGTCGCGGGCGGCTTCGACTACAAGAACTGGACCGGTCACGCCGAGCCGATCGCCGACAGCCGGCCGATCGCCGCTCTGGAGAAGGTCCGGACACAAGACGGTGCGGGCCCGGAGATGTGGCTGCACTTCGGTTCCTATGTAGAGCGCGCGTCTGACGGGACTCTCTACAACACCGCGGTCTTCCGCGGCCCGGACGGTGTGCAGGCTCAATACCGCAAGATCCACCGGTTCGGCTTCAGCGAGGGCGAGGCGACCCTGATGGGCGCCGGAGAGGAACTCGTCACCGTTCCCTCTCCATGGGGAACACTGGGACTGGCTACGTGTTATGACATCCGTTTCCCCGAGCTGTTCCGGGGACTCCTGGACGAGGGCATGGAGCACCTGGTGGTCTGCTCGGCGTGGCCCGAGAAGCGGATCGAGCATTGGCGGGTGTTGCTCAAGGCCCGCGCGATCGAGGACCAGGTGTTCGTCTTCGCCACGAACTGTGTGGGGACGAACGGAGGGGTCGCTCTGGGGGGACGTTCCGTCGTCATCGATCCCTGGGGGAATGTCGTGGCCGAAGCGGGTACCGGTGAAGAGGTTCTGCGGGTGGATGTGGATCCGGCACTGGTCGCGCGGACACGGAGCGCGTTGCCTGTTCTGAACGACCGCCGCCTGCGCTGAGGACCGGGGTACGGCACATCAACCTGCTGCCCCATAATGGCCGGGACGCCGTACAGGGGAGGCTGCACGTTGAATGTGAACGGCAATGTACATAGGGGGGATGCCGCAGCGACCGACCGGGTCGGGCCGTATCTGCTCGTCACCCAGCTCGGATCGGGTGCCATGGGCCGGGTGTTCCTCGGCACCGACGCCGACGGCCGCCAGGCGGCCGTCAAGATGGTCCGCTCCGATCTGGCCGAGATCCCGGCGTTCCGCAAGCGGTTCGCGCGAGAGCTGCAAGTCGCCGAACGCATCCACTCCCCACGTATCGCGGAGATCTACAACGCGGAGACCGAGGGCGCACGGCCGTGGCTGGCCACCGAATACGTGCCCGGCCCGACACTGCAGGACGCGATCGATCAGGGCGGCGGTTTCGACGATGCACGGCTTCGCGCCTTGGCGGTGGCGATCGCACAGGCGCTGCAAGTCATTCACGCCGCAGAGGTCGTGCACCGCGACCTCAAGCCGGCGAACGTACTGCTCGGTCCGGACGGTCCCAAAGTCATCGACTTCGGGGTGGCCCGCGCACTGGATGCCTCCCTGCTGACCAACACCGGCCAGACTCTCGGCACACCCGCGTATATGTCCCCTGAGCAAGCCGACGGACGCTCTGTAGAGGCCGCCTCCGACGTGTTCGCCCTGGGTTCACTGCTGGTGTTCGCCGCTACCGGCCGACTCGCGTTCGGCGACGGCGCACCGCTGGCGATCCTGCACCGCGTGGTCAACAACGAGCCGGACCTCAGCGGCGTCGCCGAGAACGACGACGTCCTGCGTCGACTCATCGAAGGCTGTCTGGCCAAGGAAGCCGAGAACCGCCCCACGCCCCAGCAGATCATCGATCTGTTCGGCGAGATCGCCTGGCAGCCGCTCCCCGGAGTGGTGTGGCAGCAGCCGCCCCTCGGCGTCGGACTGCCGGTGACCGCGAACGAGTCAGCCGACTCGCCGACCGTGGCCCTCGCGCCGAAGCGCGGCGGCAGGCGGATCGCCGTGATCTCCGGCGCCGCGGCCGCCGCGGTCATCCTGACCGGCATCGCCATCGTCGAGGGCAGCAGTGGCGGCCCGGGGAACTCGGCGGCCGGCAGTCCGCAGACAGGCGGCTCGCTGTCCGGAAGCCAGTCGGCCGGCGGCTCGTTCCCGGCCACCCCCGGGTCCTCCAGCGACAGCGGACAGGCTTCCGCAAGCGGCAAGCCGTCTCCGACTTCGAACGGGCCGGTCGGCCAGGTGAAGCCCGGCAACGGCAGCACGGCTCCGACTCAGGGCAGCTCGGTAGCGGTCACGGTGACGGTCAACGACAGCGGCCCGAACAACCCGGGCACCTCTCAGGGCACCTCCACGGCGTCGCAGCCGGCCAGCCACCCCTCGACGCACAAGACCACCGCCGCGCCTCCGCCGCAGCCGGCCCACAACCCGCCCGGGCCGATGGGTGCCGGCGACATCACGGTCCTGATCCCGAACTGGTTCGGCGAGCCGACGATCAACATCTCGTGGAAAGCGCACTCCGACGCGACGAGCTACAAACTCCACTACACCTACAGCTCCACCACCACCAGCGGACTCAACCCGCCCCCGCCGACCGACCAGACCGTCGCGGTCGACGGCACCAGCTACTCGTATCAGTTCCCGGCGGGCGACAACACCTGTATCCAGGTCGCCACGGTCAACCAGTACGGCACGTCGGCCTACTATCCGATCCCGATGTACTGCGTGAACGACATGGGCCAGCAAACCAGCGGCTAACCGCCCCCACCGCACCCCTACCGCCCAGTAAGTTACCGGCGGTAGGGTTCGGGCATGGGAACCTGGGGACCGCAAGGCGTCAGCGGGAAAGTCGTGGTCATCACCGGCGCGGCGCGCGGGATCGGCGCGGACGCCGCGCGCCGGTTGGCGCGACGCGGGGCTAAGGTCGCACTGATCGGGCTGGAGCCCGAGGAACTGCGCAAGACCGCGGAGTCCTGCGGCCCCGACGCGACCGCGTGGGACGCGGACGTGACGTCCTGGGAGCAGCTCGGCACCGCGATCGACGGCATCGTCGGGCACTACGGCGGCATCGACGTGGTGGTGGCCAACGCCGGTGTCGCACCGACCGGATTCATCCGCTCCATCGACCCGGCGGCATTCGAGCGCACCATCGAGATCAACCTGCTCGGCGTCTGGCGGACGGTCCGCACCGCGCTGCCTCATGTCATCGAGCGCAAAGGTTACGTACTCGTGGTGTCCTCTGCGGCAGCGCTCATCCATCCCCCTGCGTTGGCCGCCTATACGGCGTCCAAGGCCGGTGCCGAGGCGTTCGGCGACAGCCTGCGCGCCGAAGTGAAGCACCTCGGTGTGGACGTCGGTGTCGCGTACTTCTCGTGGATCAAGACCGATCTGGTGACGAGCGCGGACGCGCATCCGGTCCTGGGCAAGTTCCGTAAGAGCGCGCCCGGACCCGCATCCCGTGTGTATCCCCTGGAGAAGGTCGGGGAGGCGGTTACGGAGGGAATCGCTAAGCGCAGCCGCGTTATATGCGTTCCCTCATGGGTGAACCACCTGCGCCGTATCCACGGGATGCTGCCCGTGGTGGTGGAGAAGGCGAACGCCAGAGCCGCCGCGCGTGCGGACCGCGAGATGATCGCGGACATCGAGAAGCGCGGGGCCGAGGCGTCGTCGCGACTGACCGGTCCGGGAGGCGCGGCCGCACAGGCGGCCACGGCGGCTAAGGCGGCGAAGGCGTCAGCAGCCGAGGACTGAGCCTGCCAACCGATCCAGAGCGGCCGCGGGATCAGCAGTAAGGCCGGTGTGCACCGGACCGGGCTGCACCACCGTGGAACGCGGCGCGATCAACCACCGGAACCGCCGGCCCAGCGCGTCCTGGCCGGCGGGGCCGGAGTCCGGTCCGCCGCAGCAGACCTTCGAGACGGCGCCGAGCAGTGCCTCGATCCCCTCGACGTCCGCTGTGGGATCCAGCGCACGCACCCGCACGGTGTCCACCTGCGTGGCGCATCCCAGGAAGTCGAGCTGCTGGCAGTAGAGAACCACGCCGACGTTGACGTACTCCCCGCGCTCGACGCGGGGAACGGCGCGCAGTACCGAGTACTCGTAGGGCTGAACGCTCACTTCACCCGTCCCTGCATCCAGTTCGGGTGCTTCGCCTTCAGGCGCGCCTTGAGATCGGAGCTCTGCACAGACCGCGCGGCTTCCTGCGCGGAACTATCCACAAGCTGTGGAAACCAATCGCGCGGTCCGATGACACGGGTCAGCAGATAGCTGACGTACGCGTCGCGCACCGCGTCCGCGGACTCGAATCCGGGCTCGTCGGCCAGCCACTCGTCCGGTACGACCGCCACGACGGAGCGCAGCAGTTCCTCCGTGACGAGCGGTGCGAGGGCCGCGTCGGCACCCGGCATGTCCTTCGCATAAGAGGCGAGCACATGGTCGCCCGCGTCAAAGGGAGCCAGTGCACCCTTCTGCGCGCCGGGCCAGTTGTGGTGGAAGATCAGCGAGGCGCCGTGGTCGATCAGATAGAGCTTGCGGTGCCACAGCAGCAGGTTCGGGTTCCGCCACGACCGGTCCACGTTGCGCACCAGCGCGTCGAACCACACGATGCGGCTGGCGAGTTCGGACTCCACGGGAAACGCCAAGGGGTCGTATCCCAGCGACCCCGGCAGATAGTCCATACCGAGGTTCAGGCCCTTGCTCCCCTTGAGGAGCTCCTGGATCTCCTGGTCGGGCTCGGCCGCGCCGATGACCGGATCCAGCTCGATCCCGACCAGCGCCGGCACCGGCAGGCCCAGGGACCGCGCCAGTTCCCCGGCGATCACCTCGGCGACCAGGGCCTTGCGGCCCTGGCCCGCCGAGCGGAACTTCACCACGTACGTCCCGAGGTCCGAGGCCTCGACCAGTCCGGGCAGCGAACCGCCCTCGCGGAGCGGGGTCACGTACCGGGTGGCGGTGACGATCGGCAGAGCGGCGGCAACAGGCACAGACACCACGCTAGACGCACCTCCGACGTTCGATCATCTCCATCACGACTGCGACGGCTGAGGTGACTGCGGCGACTGCGAGGTGATGACCAGCGCGTCGTTCTCGACGTCCACGTCCACCCGCACCGTGTCGCCGTCCCGGATCTCGCCGGCCAGCAGCTTGCGGGCCAGCGGATCGCCGATCGCGGACTGCACCAGACGGCGCAGCGGACGGGCCCCGAAGGCCGGCTCGTAGCCGGCGATCGCCAGCCAGTCGCTCGCGCCCGGGGTGACCTCCAGCAGCAGCCGGCGGTCGGCCAGGCGCTTGGCCAGCTTGCCGACCTGGATGCCGACGATGCGGGCGAGCTCGGTCGTGCCCAGCGGGTCGAAGACCACCTGCGCGTCCAGCCGGTTCAGGAACTCCGGCTTGAACGCCGCGCGCACCGCGCTGTCCACCCGCTGACGACGGTCCAGCCGGGCCTGCGCCGGGTCCAGGGCCTCGTCGACGGTCAGGTCGAAGCCGGCGGTGCCCAGGTTGGAGGTGAGGATCAGGATCGTGTTGCGGAAGTCCACGGTCCGGCCCTGGCCGTCGGTGAGCCGGCCATCGTCCAGGACCTGCAGCAGCACGTCGAAGATCTCCGGGTGCGCCTTCTCGACCTCGTCGAGCAGCACCACCGAGTACGGCCGGCGGCGCACGGCCTCGGTCAGCTGGCCGCCCTCCTCGTAGCCGACGTAGCCGGGAGGGGCGCCGACCAGCCGGGCCACCGAGTGCTTCTCGGAGTACTCCGACATGTCGATGCGCACCATCGCGTGCTCGTCGTCGAACAGGAAGTCCGCCAGCGCCTTGGCCAGCTCGGTCTTGCCGACGCCGGTGGGGCCGAGGAACAGGAACGAGCCGGTCGGGCGGTCCGGGTCGGAGACGCCGGCGCGGGCCCGCCGGACCGCGTCGGAAACCGCGGCCACCGCCTCGACCTGGCCGATCAGCCGTTCGCCGAGCCGCTCCTCCATGTGCAGCAGCTTCTCGGACTCGCCCTCCAGCAGCCGGCCGGCCGGGATCCCGGTCCAGGCGCCGACCACCTCGGCGATGTCGTCCGGGCCGACCTCCTCCTTCACCATCGGCGCGACCGTCTCGGCCTCGTCCACCGAGGTGGAGGCGGTGGCCAGTTCGGCCTCGACCGCCGGGATCTCGGCGTAGAGCAGCCGGGAGGCGGTCTCGAAGTCGCCGGACCGCTGCGCCAGCTCGACCTGCGACTTCATCGCGTCCAGCCGCTGCTTGAGCTCGCCGACCCGGTTCAGGCCGCCCTTCTCCTGCTCCCAGCGCACGTTCAGGGCGTTGAGCTGCTCCTGCCGGTCGGCCAGGTCCAGGCGCAACCGGGCCAGCCGGTCGCGGGAGGCCGGGTCGTGCTCCTTGGCCAGCGCCAGCTCCTCCATCTTCATCCGGTCCACGGCGCGCTGAAGCTCGTCGATCTCCACCGGACGGGAGTCGATCTCCATGCGCAGCCGGGAGGCGGCCTCGTCGATCAGGTCGATGGCCTTGTCCGGCAGGAAGCGGGAGGTGATGTAGCGGTGCGAGAGCGTGGCCGCGGCGACCAGCGCGGTGTCGGAGATGGCGACCTTGTGGTGCGCCTCGTAGCGGCCCTTGAGGCCGCGCAGGATCGCGATGGTGTCCTCGACCGTCGGCTCGTCGACCAGGACCTGCTGGAAGCGGCGCTCCAGCGCGGGGTCCTTCTCGATGCGCTCGCGGTACTCGTCCAGCGTGGTCGCGCCGACCATCCGCAGCTCGCCGCGGGCCAGCATGGGCTTGAGCATGTTGCCGGCGTCCATCGCCGAGTCGCCGGTCGCGCCGGCGCCGACCACGGTGTGCAGCTCGTCGATGAAGGTGATGACCTGGCCGTCGGAGTCCTTGATGTCGGCCAGGACGGCCTTCAGGCGCTCCTCGAACTCGCCGCGGTACTTCGCGCCGGCCACCATCGCGCCCAGGTCCAGGGACACCAGGCGCTTGTCGCGCAGGCTCTCCGGCACGTCGCCGGCGATGATGCGTTGGGCCAGGCCCTCGACGACGGCGGTCTTGCCGACGCCGGGCTCGCCGATCAGCACCGGGTTGTTCTTGGTCCGGCGCGAGAGCACCTGCACCACCCGGCGGATCTCGGCGTCGCGGCCGATCACCGGGTCGAGCTTGCCGTCGCGGGCCGAGGCGGTCAGGTCGACGCCGTACTTCTCCAGGGCCTGGTAGGTGGCCTCCGGGTCCTGCGACGTCACCCGCGACGAGCCGCGTACCTTGGTGAACGCCTCGCGCAGCGCCTGCGGAGTGGCCCCGGCCTTCTTGAGCAGCTCGGCCGTGCCGTCGTCGCCGAGCGCGAGGCCGACCAGCAGGTGCTCGGTCGAGACGTACTCGTCGTCGAGCTTGCGGGCCTCGTCGCCGGCGGCGTTCAGGGCGTTGAGGGTGTTGCGCGCCAGGGTGGGTGCCGAGACCGTCGAGCCGCTGGCCGACGGCAGGCGCTCGGCGGCGGCCTCGACCGCCTTGCCGAGCGCGGCGCGGTCCACGCCGACGGCCTCCAGCAGCGGCCGGGTGGTGCCCTCGACCTGGCCGAGCAGGGCCAGCAGCACCTGGACCGTCTCCACCTGCGGGTTGCCCGCGCGCGTGGCCTCGCGGATCGCGACGCTCAGGGCCTCCTGGCTCTTGGTCGTCAGCTTCTGCGAATCCACTGTGAAACCTCCAAGAGAAAAGCCCCCCGAACATTCAGTTGTCAGCGCTCTGCCGAGCGCCGCGCGCTCACCTGACCCGGCTCGGTCGACCCGGCTCGGTCGACCCGGGTCACCCAACCCGGGTCATCCGCCGAGGCTCACTTGCCCTGGGGCTTCCAGACCGCCAGGGCGGTGGTGAACGTGGCCGGCAGAGCCGGCAGCAGGTCGCCGCGGTAGCCCGGCGGGGCCGGCGGCAGCGGCGAGACCGGCGGGGCCACCGGCGACGCGACCGGGACGGCGCTCTTCCCGGTCGGGTAGAGGGTCACGGCCTCGAGCTCGGCGACCCGCCGGGACAGCGCCGCGACCTGCTCCTCGAGCTCGCGGATGCGCTTGATCCCGGCCAGGTTCACGCCCTCGTCCTGGGACAGGCGCTGCACCTCGCGCAGGGTTTCGATGTCGCGTGCGGAGTACCGGCGGCCACCGCCGCCGGTGCGCTCCGGGCACACGATGCCCAGCCGGTCGTACTGGCGCAGGGTCTGCGGGTGCATCCCGGCCAGCTGAGCGGCCACGGAGATCACGTAGACCGGGGTTTCCTCGGTCAGCGGCAGGAACGGATTCCTGGCCATCGTCCGTCACTCTCCCTTCGCGGCGTCCAGCAACTCCGCCCGCGGGTGGTGGTTGCCGGTCGCCTCCTGGAACTTCTCCAGCGCCGCGCGGGCGTCGGCGCCGATCTCGGCCGGGACCGCGATCTCGAAGCGCACCAGCAGATCGCCCTTGGTCCCGTCCTTGCGCGCCACGCCGCGGCCGCGCACGCGCAGCACCCGGCCGTTCTGCGAGTTGGCGGGCAGCTTCACCGTCACCGGCATGCCGCCCAGGGTCGGGACCTGGATCTCCGCTCCGAGGACCGCCTCCGGGAAGGTGACGGGCACGGTCACGGTCAGGTTGTCGTCCTCACGTCCGAAGACGGCGTGCGGGCTCACATGGACCACCACATACAGGTCGCCGGCCGGGCCGCCGCGCTCGCCGGAGGCACCCTTGCCCTTGAGCCGGATGCGCTGGCCGTCGCGGACCCCCGCCGGGATGCGGGCCTGGATCGTCCGGGAACTGGCGGCCCGGCCGGAGCCGTGGCACACCGGGCAGGGGTCGTCGACCAGCAGGCCGCGGCCCTTGCAGTCCCGGCAGGGTTCGGAGAAGGCGAAGCCGCCCTGGTTCCGGCTCACCTGGCCGGTGCCCGAACAGGTCGGGCACACGCGCGGGGTGGTGCCGGCCTTGGCGCCGGTGCCCGAACAGGCCGAGCACGGCGTGTCCGAGGTCAGCCGGAGCGAGACGGTGGCGCCGTCGATGGAATCGCTGAACTTCAGCGTCACCTCCGACTCCACGTCCGCCCCGCGCCGCGCCTGGGTGGTGCGGCCGGTGGTGCCGGTGCCGGTGGTCGGGCCGCCGGTGCGGTTGAACAGACCGCCGAGCAGGTCGCCGAGGTCGAAGTTGAACCCGCCGGGGGCACCGCCGCCGGGGGGCCGGAATCCGCCGTTGCCGAAGACCGAGCGCGAGTCGTCGTACTCCTTGCGCCGCTTGTCGTCGGACAGGACGTCATAGGCCTCGGAGATCTCCTTGAACTTCTCCTCCGACGCCGAGTCGCCCTTGTTGGCGTCCGGGTGGTACTGACGCGCCAGCTTCCGGTAGGCCTTCTTGATGTCGGCAGCCGGCGCGTCCTTGGGGACTCCGAGGATCTTGTAGTAGTCCTTGTTGACGGCCACCTAAACCCACGCCTCCCGTCCGGGTTGTGCCATGTCGTTCACGCGTCGCCCTCGTCGCCGGCCCGGGCTCACAGCCCCGAATCGTCGTCGTCGTCGACTTCCACAGCCGCGTCAGCCGCTGCCTTGTTCCCGGCGCCGCCGCTGGTGCCGCTGGTGCCGCTGCCACCGCTGGTGCCGGCGCCGTTCCCGCTGCTGTTCGGCGCGCTCTTCGCGGCCGACGCGGCGGGGCCGGGCTTCGGCTTGGCCGGCTCCGGGGCCGGCTCGGCCTCCGGGGCCGGTCCGGGCTCGGCGACCTGCACCTGCGCCGGACGGACCACCCGCTCGCCGATCCGGTAGCCGGGGCGGAACAGCACCGCCACGGTCACCTCGTCGACGTCCGGGGACGTGGTGCTCATCAGCGCCTCGTGCAGGTTCGGGTCGAAGATCTCGCCGGCCGCGCCGAAGCGGGCCAGGCCCTGCTTGGCCACCACGGCCTCGAACGCCTCGCCGACCTGCCGGAAGCCGCCTTCCAACTCGCCGTGCTCGCGGGCCCGGCCGATGTCGTCCAGCACCGGCAGCAGCTCCGACAGCGCCCCGGCGACCGCGGTCTCCTTGACCACCTGCCGGTCGCGCTCGACGCGCTTCTTGTAGTTGCTGAACTCGGCCTGCAGCCGCTGCAGGTCGTTGGTGCGCTCGGCCAACTCCGCCTGCACACCTTGCAGCTCATTGGTCCGCTCGGCGAGTTTGGCCAGCAGCTCGGTCACCGCGAGGTTGGCGCGTTCGCCCTCGCCTCCCGGCTCGGCCGCGTACTCGTCGCTCACGAAAGGTCCTCCTGAACCCGCCGCTTCCCCACAGTCGGGAAGGCTTCAGTGTCGCTGGGGGTGGCGCCGCGCGGGTGCCGGATCATCACAGATGATCGGCGCCCCGCGCGGCCCCGTCTAGCCGTAGTGCTTCGCTCGTCAGGTGGAACCTGGGGCGGGCCTGCGTCAGGCCTGGCCGCCCTTGCCCTCGTCGACGATCTCGGCGTCCACCACGTCGTCCTGCTCCGGGCCGGCACCGGTGCCGCCGGCGGACTCCCCGCCGGGCGCGCCGGCCGCCTCGCCAGAGGCCTGGGCCTGCTGGTAGAGCGCGGCGCCGAGCTTCTGGCTGGTGGTCGCCAGCTTCTCCGAAGCCGAGCGGATGGTGGCGGAGTCCTCGCTCTTGAGAGCCTCCTTGGTCTCGCTGATCGCGGCCTCGACCTCGGACTTCACGTCGCCCGGGACCTTGTCCTCGTTGTCCTTGAGGAACTTCTCGGTCGAGTAGACCAGAGACTCGGCCTGGTTGCGGACCTCGGCGGCCTCGCGGCGGTTGTGGTCCTCGTCGGCGTACTGCTCGGCCTCGCGCATCATGCGGTCGATCTCGTCCTTCGGCAGCGCCGAGCCGCCGGTGATGACCATCGACTGCACCTTGCCGGTGCCCAGGTCCTTGGCCGAGACGTTGACGATGCCGTTGGCGTCGATGTCGAAGGTGACCTCGATCTGCGGCAGGCCGCGCGGCGCCGGCGGCAGGCCGGTCAGCTCGAACATGCCCAGCCGCTTGTTGTACGCCGCGATCTCGCGCTCGCCCTGGTAGACCTGGATCTGCACCGACGGCTGGTTGTCCTCGGCCGTGGTGAAGGTCTCCGAACGCTTGGTCGGGATCGTGGTGTTCTTCTCGATCAGCTTGGTCATGATGCCGCCCTTGGTCTCGATACCGAGGGACAGCGGGGTGACGTCGAGCAGCAGGACGTCCTTGACCTCGCCCTTGAGCACACCGGCCTGAAGCGCGGCACCGACGGCCACGACCTCGTCCGGGTTGACGCCCTTGTTCGGCTCCTTGCCGCCGGTCAGCTCGCGGACCAGGTCGGCCACGGCCGGCATGCGGGTGGAACCGCCGACCAGCACCACGTGCTCGATCGCGCTCAGCGAGACGCCGGCGTCCTTGATCACCTGGTGGAACGGGGTCTTGCAGCGGTCCAGGAGGTCCGAGGTCAGCTGCTGGAACTGCGAGCGCGTGAGCTTCTCGTCCAGGTGCAGCGGGCCCTCGGCGCTGGCGGTGATGTAGGGCAGGTTGATCGAGGTCTCGGTGGAGCTGGACAGCTCGATCTTCGCCTTCTCACCGGCCTCGCGCAGCCGCTGCATGGCCATCTTGTCCTTGGACAGGTCCACGCCGTGCGCGTTCTTGAACTGGGTCACCAGCCACTCGACGACCTTGTTGTCCCAGTCGTCGCCACCGAGGTGGTTGTCGCCGTTGGTGGCCTTCACCTCGATGGTGGAGAAGCCGTCGTCGTCCTTGCCGACTTCCAGCAGCGAGACGTCGAAGGTGCCGCCGCCGAGGTCGAAGACCAGGATGGTCTGATCGCCCTCGCCCTTGTCCAGGCCGTAGGCCAGGGCCGCGGCGGTGGGCTCGTTGACGATGCGCAGGACGTTCAGGCCCGCGATCTCGCCGGCCTCCTTGGTGGCCTGGCGCTCGGAGTCGGAGAAGTACGCCGGGACGGTGATGACCGCGTCGGTGACCTTCTCGGAGAGGTAGGACTCGGCGTCCCGCTTGAGCTTCTGCAGGATGAACGCCGAGATCTGCTGGGGCGTGAACGCCTTGTCGTCGACGTTGATCTTCCAGTCGGTGCCCATGTGGCGCTTGACCGACCGGATGGTGCGCTCCACGTTGGTGACGGCCTGGCGCTTGGCGACCTCGCCGACCAGCACCTCGCCGTTCTTGGCGAAGGCCACCACGGACGGGGTCGTCCGCGAGCCCTCGGCGTTGGTGATGACGGTGGGCTCGCCACCTTCCAGGACGCAGACGACGGAGTTCGTCGTCCCGAGGTCGATGCCGACCGGACGTGCCATGGGGGTTCCTCCGCGAAAGACGTTTCGTTGCTGCCACGTGTCTGCTGTGCGTCGCGTGTTGCGTGGGGAAGGCCCGCGGCAGGTTGAGTCGAGTTCGCTCAATGATGCACGGTGCGGTGGGTCGAAGTCAAAAGGTTGCGCGGACAGCGCTCAACTTTGATGCGCTGAATGGTTCTGACCTGCGCGAAACCTCACAAAAAAGTTTCGGCGATCATGGCGCCCGGACGGCCCCGCGAGCGCTGCGTCAAGGTGCACGGTACCGACCGGCGTCTTACCGTCGATCTGTGGGGGCGGTGGAAGGAGCCTGCAACATGCGGAACGTCCTAGGCGGCCTCCTCGCGCTGATCGGCGCGGCGGCCACGCTCTTCAGTCCTTGGCGGGCCTGGTACAACAACCGGCACGGGAGCACCTACAAGTTCTGGGAGGTCTTCGGGTCCGGGATCACGCCGTCGGGGTCCGGGGTCATGGACTCGGTCTTCCTGGTCTTCCTGGTCATGGCGGTGCTGGCGGTGGCCGGCGTGCTGCTGCGCTCCCGGGCCATGGTGGGCTTCGCCGGCGTGGTCGCGCTCGGCTTCACGATCCTGTGGATGGTGCGCCAGGGCCAGGCGGCCGGCGAGCTGACCATCACCGGGGCGGACAACCGCGGGCTCGGCACCGGGGTGGCCTACGCGTTCGGCGGCGGACTGCTGATGATCATCGGTTCCCTGATGATGGCCGGCCGGCCGACACGCACCGTGGTGGTCGAGCGGCCCGCGGCGAACACGGCGGATCAGAGCACGTACGGCACGGCCGCGACGACCTCCCGGGCACCGGCGATCACCACGACCGCACCGGTGGACAAGAACCCGGCCGCTCCGGCCGCTCCAGCCGCTCCGACACCGGCACAGGCCCAGGCACCGGCACCGACCGCCTCGGCCTCGGCAGGCGCCGCAGGGCCCGCCGAACGCACCGGCACCGAACGGCTCAGCAAGGAAGAGCGCCAGATGCTCGGCCTGGACGAGGACGCCTCGACGCAGCCCAAGCAGCAGAACTGAGCGCACAGGGACGATGTTTCACGTGAAACATCGCCGGCCTCGGCGTCACCCGCTGGACGGGGTGGCGCCGGCCGCCGCTGCCGACGACGCCCCGGCCGAGGGCGTGGCGCTCGGGCCGGCGGGGGACGGCGCCTGCGACTGCGCGGCGGTGGTCCCCGCGGTGAAGCCCTGATCCAGGAACGTGATCACCTTCGGGAAGGACCCGGTGACGAAGTCGTAGGAGTGCCCGCCGGGCTCGAGGTGCCAGGACAGATCGACGCCGCAGGCGCAGTCGTGCAGCCGCTGTGCGAACTCGGCGGCCTCACCCTCGATCAACGGGTCCGTCTCGTCCTGGTCCTCCAGCAGCATCACCCGCTTGCCGGCCGCCTTCTGCACCATGTCGTCCGGCGTGTTGGCGGCCTCCACCTTGGGATCCGAGCCGAACATCCCGTCCGGGTCGTCGACGTGGAAGTACCCGGCCATCGAGACGAACTGGTCGAACAGGTCCGGGTGCCGCAGCGCGAGGTTGGCCGCGCCGTAGCCGCCCATCGAGAAGCCGACTATCGCGCGCATGCTGGCCGGCCGGGGCGAGTTGCCCTCCACCGCCGGTATCACGTTCTTGATCAGGTAGGACTCGACCATGTCCTTGCCGTCCTGCGCGTCCGCCCACTCGGTGTCGTTGTGCGCGTTGCCGCCGCCGGTGGGCGCCGCCACGATGAACGGCGCCTCGGCACCGGAGGTGAACGCCTGGTCCAGCACGTCCTTGACGGCCTCCATCATGCGGTCCGGCTCGCCGGGCACGCCGTGCAGCAGGTAGACCACCGGCAGCACCACGTTCGCCGGTACCGCGGGGCGGTAGACGTCGACCGGCCGGGTCTTCATGTCGTCGTCCGCCGACGGCACGTTCAGCGTCGTCACCGTGCCCGGGCCGGTGGCCTTGGGCGCCGGGCGCGGGGTGGTGGGCGCGGCCGCGCCCGGCCGCGCGCCGGGGGCCGAGTTGTCGGTGGCCGACGCGGAGTCGGCGGTGGATCCGGCGAGCGGACCGGTCGGGGGAGGGACGATGCTGGCGTCGTCCGCACTCTGATGGTTGCCGAAGTGGTGCGTGGCGTAACCGAAGGCCACGCCGGAGCCCACGACCAACGCGGTGCTTATGACGAACAGGGAGACGGCCCGCAGCGGGGACCGACCTCTGCGCTTGGGCGCACGACGATGTCCTCTCGCCGCGCTCGCCGCCATAGTCCGTCCGCCTCCCCACGCTCCGGACCGGAGCGCTGCCACGTCCTGCCGCCCTCACCGAGGGCACGCGGGATGTCCACTGGTTCATTCGAGGCTAGTCACGCCACATAAAGCGCAGGTTAAGGATGATCCGCAATGTAGAGTGCGCGCATGCCGGAGACATCAGGGCCACTCCAGGCGCTGTTTCTGCGGTTCGGGCTGCCCGCGCCGACCGCTTTCCACCCGGTGGACAGCGGACTTCTCAATCGGTCATATCAGATTACTTCGCCCGGCAGGCGCTACTTCCTGAAGCACTATCTGCCCTGGCGGGGAATCGGATCAGGGCTCCCCGACGAGCACGGCCGCAAGCGCTCCGCGGACCGCACACTGCGCTGGCAGCACGAAGCCGTGATCCGATTACAGGCGGCGGGTCTCCCCGCAGTCGCCCCACTAAGGGATTTACATGGCCGTACAGTCGCATATGTACGGGGACGCCCTTTTGCAGTGTTCCCCTGGAACGACGGAGTCCACCGTCACGGCAGACATATGCAGGATGTTGACGCGTTCTGCCTCGGCGGCGTCCTGGCCGACATCCACACGGGCCTGGCGCGAGTTCTTCCACAGGTTCCACAGCCGCTGTTCGTCGCGACCACCTCCGAGCAGCACGCCGTCACAGAGGCCGAACAACTCCTGGCTCTGGTCGACACCGGTGCCGGCACAGGCACCGTCCAGAGCGAGATGGACGCGCTCTCCGCGCACCGATTACGGGAGCGCTTAGCGCTCATTCCCGAGGTCGCGCACCTACGCCCGGCCCCCGATGCCGTCGGAACCGTCGGCTACATCCACGGCGACTTCCACGCCGGGAACGTCATGTGGTCGGGGATGGAACCCGGAAGCCGGGTCACGGCGGTCGTCGACTGGGAGAAGACCGCGGTCGCACCTTGTGGGGACGAGGTGGTGAGCACCGCTTTAGTGTTCTTCACAGGGGAGTACTCAGGTCAGCTCGACCTGGATCTGGTCAGGGCGTTCGTCGGGGGGTATGTCGCGGCTCGGCCGCACTTCTCGGAGCGGGAGCTCACCGACTCCGTGCGCCGCGTCTGGTGGGAGCGTCTGACCGACTTCTGGATCCTGACCTGGCACTACCAACACGCCGACCACCGCGCGGACTCGCTGTTCCCCGCCACCGCGGCACTGGTGCCGTGGTGGACGGAGAACTACGCGAAGGTCCTGGACGCCTTCCTGGACGGCGCCTCTACGGCTACAGGTACGGCCCCGCGCCGCTGATCCGCCCCGGCTGCTCGCCGTCCGCGGCCAGGCCCGCACCGGGCGGCACGGACCCGGGCGGCAGCGCCCGGCGGATCTGCTCCAGCTGCGCCCGCGCGGCCATCTGCTGCGCGAACAGCGCGGTCTGGATGCCGTGGAAGAGCCCCTCCAGCCACCCGACCAGCTGCGCCTGGGCGATGCGCAGCTCGGACTCGCTGGGGACCTCGTCCTCGGCGAACGGCAGCGACAGCCGCTCCAGCTCGGCGACCAGTTCCGGGGCCAGGCCCTTCTCCAGCTCGGCGATCGAGGAGCGGTGGATCTCGCGCAGGCGGGCCCGGGAGGCCTCGTCCAGAGGCGCGGCGCGCACTTCCTCCAGCAGCTGCTTGATCATCGAGCCGATCCGCATCACCTTCGCGGGCTGCTCGACCATCTCGGCGACGTTCATCGGGTTCTCGCCGGACTCGTCGTCCCCGTGGGACTCGGAGGGCACCACGATCACCCGGCCGGCCAGATCGCCGTGGTCCTCGGCGTCGGGGTCGTTGTTCAGGCTCATGTTCATCGCTCCGAAGATGTCGCCGTTCAATCCCGTCATGTATCCGTCCCTAGATTCAAATGCTGTTTCCACACGGGCGTTCCCGGCTAACCGGCGCTTCCCGCCGCCGCGACGTCCAGCAGGACCTTGCCCACGTGCCCGCTGTCCTCGACGATCCGCTGTGCCTCGGCCGCCTGGTCGATCGGCAGCACCCGGTCGACGACGACCCGGAAACGGCCTTGTTCGATGAGCGGCCACACGGCGTCCCGCGCCGCCGCGACGATCTGCGCTTTCTCTTCAGACGGCCGCGCACGCAGAGTGGTTGCACTGATGTCGGCCCGCTTTCGCAGCAGCGTGTTCAGATTCACCTCGCCCTTGACGCCGCCCTGCAGCCCGATGATCACCAGCCGGCCGTTCACCGCCAGCGCGTCGACGTTGCGGCTGAGGTAGGCGGCGCCCATGTTGTCGAGGATCACGTCCACACCGCGGCCCTCGGTGACTTCCCGTACCCGCTCCACGAAGTCCTCGTCGCGGTAGTTCACCGCGACGTCGGCGCCGAGATCGCGGCAGGCCTGGAGCTTCGCGGCGCTGCCGGCCGTGACGATCACCCGCGCGCCGAGCTCGTGCGCGAGCTGGATCGCGGTGGTCCCGATGCCGCTGGATCCGCCGTGGACCAACAGGGTCTGGCCGGCTTGAAGCCCGGCCAACATGAAGACGTTCGACCACACGGTGCACACGGTCTCCATCAGACCGCCGGCGTCGATCGCGCTCATGCCCTTCGGCAGCGGCGCGACCTGCCCCGCGGGCACCGCGACCAGCTCGGCGTACCCGCCGCCGGACAGCAGCGCGACGACCTCGTCCCCGGGCACGAATCCGCTGACCCCGGCGCCCACCTCGACGACCCGGCCGGAGCACTCCAGCCCCGGATAGGGCGAGGCTCCCGGCGGGGGCGAGTAGTGGCCCATCCGCTGCATGATGTCGGCCCGGTTCACCGCCGAAGCCGTGACCTGGATCAGCACCTCGCCGGCCGCGACGACCGGATCGGGCACCTCGGTCCACACCAGCTGCTCCGGTCCGCCCGGCTCTGCGATCGTGATGGCGCGCATGACTTCACCCTAGCGAGAGCCGTGCACAAGGGGCGGATCCAGGCGAACAGGCGGACTCGAGCGGTACTGCTGAGCATGTCCGAGACCACTGTGCAGCTTGAGGCGCCGATGTTCCCCCATTCAGTCGACAACGGGTAAAAACCGGCCGGTAGCCCTTGGCACCGACCTTGATCGGTCGTAGAAAGAAAGCAAGGCCCGGCGACCTCCCAACTCAAAGAGAAGGAATGGTTTGGCACAAGGCCGCTCGACCTCGACATCGAATCGGGAACCCACGCAAAGACCGACCCCTTAAGGGGCCAGCCAGCCAGGCAGACGGAGAGATCAGCGAGGACCTGGAAGGCGACTACGGACAAGAGACGCTTGCTAACTCGTTCTCGGTGTCATTCGTAACAGCGGTGCCGCTTGCGCAGCGGCACCGCTGACCTTTTGCGGTCCCCTGGTTTTCACGGTTCCGCCGACCTTTCCCAGTTCCGCTGACCTTTCCTGTTCCGCGCTCTTTCGCGAGGATTACTGCGAATTCGCAGCGGCTGCGACAAGTGCCCCGGCGAGCTTGCCCGCCGCCTCGTCGTCGAGCGGCCGGTGGCCGACCAGACCGCGGTACCAGAGCAGGCCGTAGGCCAGGTCGGTGAGGAAGTCCAGATCGGCGTCGGCGGCCACCTCGTCGCGCGCCGCGCCGCGCTCCAGCAGGACCCGCAGGGTCGCGCGGCGGCTGGCCAGGAAGTCGTGAAAGGGCCGCGCCGCCTCGGGGTTCTCGATGGAGGCGACCATCATGCTCTTCAGCTCGCTCATGACCTTGGGGTCCTCGGACTGCCGGAAGGTGGTCTGGAAGAACTCCCTGAGGTCGGCGGCCAGCGTGCCGGTGTCGGGCAGCGGGATCGTGTGCTGCGCCCGCGTGCCCACCGCCTCGGCGATCACCGCGGCCTTGGAGGGCCACCAGCGGTAGATCGTCTGCTTGCCGACGCCGGCGTCGCGCGCCAGGCGCTCGATCGTGAAGCCCTCGTAGCCGACCTCCTGAAGCAGGGCGATGGCGGCGTCGATGATCGCCTCACGGGCTGCTTCGTTGCGGCGTCTACCGGTGTGCGGGCGCTCCATGACGGGCAGCCTAACGGATTTGTCTAGACGCGTCGTCTCGGCAATAATTGTCGAGACGGATCGTTTCGACAAAGAGTCATCCGACGGAGGGGACCCGCATGTCCACCAGCACTTCCACCGTGTCCACCACGTCCACCGTGTCCGCCCAGGGGAAGTTCACCGGCCGCACCGTGTACGTCATCGGCGCCAGCCACGGCATCGGCGAGGCGATCGCCGGCGCGTTCGCCGCCGAGGGAGCCGACGTCCTGATCACCGGCCGCACCAAGGACCGCCTGGAGGCGGCCGCGGAGCGCATCGGCCACCCGGTCCGCGTCTTCCAGTCCGACGCCCGCCGCCAGGAGGACGTGGACGCCCTGTTCGCGGCCGCGGACAAGAACATCGACCACCTCGTCCTCGCGGTCAGCGGCGGCATGGTCGGCCTGGGCACCCTGGCCGACCTCACCGACGAGGCCCTGCGCGAAGGCTTCGAGGGCAAGGTCTTCGCCCAACTCAGGATCCTGAAGGCGGCCCTGCCGCACCTGGCCCCGAACGCCTCGGTGACATTCATCGGCGCCGGCAGCTCCCGCGCAGCATTCCCCGGCACCACCGCCCTGGCGGCGGCCAACGGCGCCCTGGACGCCGCAGTCCGCCCGCTCGCCACCGAACTGGCCCCGGTCCGCGTCAACGCGGTCTCCCCCGGCGTGATCGACACCGCCTGGTGGCACCCGCTGGGAGAGCAGCGCGACGGCTTCATGGCCCAGCAGGCGGCGGCCACCCCGGTGGGGCGCATCGGGCAGCCGCAGGACATCGCCGACGCGGTGTTGTTCCTGGCCGGGAACGGGTTCACGACCGGCGTGGTGCTGGACGTGAACGGCGGGACGACGCTGGCGCGGAGCTGAGGGCGAGCGCGGCGAGGCGCACGTACGTCTCGCCGCGCCCACGATCGGCGCAATTTCGGCGGCGATCCGCTCGGCGGGCCCTGACCTGCCGGCACCCGCCGCCGATCCTGGGCGTGCGCTCCTTCTTTGGGGATGGGCTGATCGTGGATGGCCGTGAGGCGATCCGTCAGCGCTGGCCGCGTGCGAAGGCGAGGCTCTCTGCGATGACCGAGACGATCGCATCCAGTTCGTCGTCGGAGCGAGGGCCGTAGACCATGAACTCGGTCCCGAAGTCGGCATACTGATGGGCCTCGGCCCAGCCGAGGTACTCCAGCTCCTGGCCGCGCTCTGCTGGAAGCACGAGGTGGACGCTCGTGTCCTCCACGCCGTGCAGGTGCACCGGTTCCAGACGCTTTCCGGGAGCCAGCGACGTCTCCGGGCTGCGTTCCTCGCGGCGGTCGGTCAGGAAGACCGCCCTGGAGGAGGCTGGCGAGACCTGGCTGTGGCCCTCGACGACATCGGGCAGGGAAAAGGTCCGCGCGACCAGACGGCCCCACAGGTCAGGGCTTGATCGCTGGTCCAGTTGGCGGTGCGGCCCGTCGTCGGAGGTTGTCGGGCGCTCGCCTGGGCGCGGGGTGGAAAGCATGGCAGCGAACGTATGGGCCCATCCGCGATGAGCACCACTGAATTCCCACGTCTTGCGCTCCACCACACACCCTCGGCCGGGTTCAGGTCCGGAGCATTGGCAGAGAGCAGGACCACCGTAAGCCAGGCCCGGGCGTCGATCAGCCGCGCATGATCGCTTCGCACACCGCCAGCGACTCGCGGGCGCCGAGCGCCACCGCCTCCGCGTACTGTGCTAGCCAGGTGGCCAGGGCCTCGTCGGTGCCGGTCGCGTAGGCGCGGGCGGCGGCCAGGTACTCGTCCACGCCGAGGTCCACGTGGCCGGCTTCGACCACGGCCAGGGACTGGGGGTCCAGGCCCCGGTCGGCCAGGATCAGCCTTGATGCCGCGCGGGCCAGGAGGCCGTCGCCCCAGCCGAAGGGTTCGGTCACCAGGAGTTCGGCGTGGACCGCCGCGGCGACCACCACGGCCGGGACTTCGGCGGTGGCCGGGTCGCGGAGTTCGTTGGCCAGGGTGTTCAGTACGGCCGCTGCCTCGGGGTCGCGGGGGCGGCCGACCTTGTCCTGGTCGAGGTGGCCGGCGGCGGCGAGCAGGTGCATGCGCGACAGGGCCTGGATCGGGGAGCGCTTCCAGACCGGGGCCAGGGTGCCCAGTTCGCCGGAGATGCGCAGGGCGCCGCGCAGGAGGCCGCTGCCGTCCTCGTCGCCGAGGTCGGTGCGGCGGCGGACCTCCTCCAGCGGCCAGTCGGTGCCGGCCTCGGTCAGGGAGCCGAGGGCGGCCGAGGCGCGGGCGCCGCGCAACTGCGATTCGGCGGTGACGCGGGCCGACTGGCTGCGCAGCACCTTGTGCCGGCGCACGCGGTCCACGGCCTCCCGGGCGGTCTCCGCCGCCTCGGCGGCGTTCGGGGCGGCGGCCAGGCGGCGGATCGGGGAGCGGGTGTCCATGCCCGGGACTTTACCTACCGGCGGGTAGTGGGGCCGCCACCCGATCGGAGGACGCATGGTTGACGCGCCGCGCCGGCGCCGTCGAGACTCGGCGCGTACCCGTTTTATTGAAAACGGTTGTCATCAGTCGCGGACCTCCTCCCGGAGGCCCGCGACGTGCTCCGCCCCCCAGGCGCAAGGAGGTCCCGGCATGCGCATCGCCCTGGTCGGCAAAGGCGGCAGCGGCAAGACCACGGTCTCGGCCCTCCTGATCCGGCACCTGGCGGCCGGCGGCCGCCCGGTGGTCGCCGTCGACGCCGACATCAACCAGCACCTCGGGGTGGCGCTCGGCCTTCCGGAGGACCAGGCCGCCGCGCTGACCCCGATGTCCGCACACCTGGCGGAGATCAAGGACTACCTGCGCGGCGACAACCCGCGGATCGCCGGCGCCGAGGCCATGGTGAAGACCACGCCGCCGGGACGCGGGTCGCGCCTGGTGCGGCTGGAGGAGGAGAACGCCGTCCACAGCCTGTGCGCGACACGGCTCACCGGCGAGATGGAGAACGTCCGGCTGATGGTGACCGGCGGCTTCGAGGACAAGGACCTCGGCGTCTCCTGCTACCACTCCAAGATCGGCGCCGCCGAGCTCTACCTGAACCACCTGGTCGACGGGCCCGACGAGTACCTGGTGATGGACATGACCGCGGGGGCGGACGCCTTCGCCTCCGGCCTGTTCACCCGCTTCGACCTGACCTGCCTGGTGGTGGAGCCGACGCGCAAGTCGGTCTCCGTCTACCAGCAGTACCGGGAGTACGCGAAGGAGTACGACGTCACCATCCGCGTGGTCGGCAACAAGGTCACCGGCCCCGACGACATCGCCTACCTGCGCGAGAACACCGGAGCCGACCTCGTGGCCTGCCTCGGTGCCTCGCACTACGTCCGCGCGCAGGAGCAGGGCCGGGACAAGGGCTTCGACACGCTGGAGCCGGCCAACCGCACCGCTCTGGCCCGCCTCCAGCTGGAAGTGGACTCCGTCCCGCAGGACTGGGCCAAGTTCACCCGGCAGGCGGTCCACTTCCATCTGAAGAACGCTCAGGCCTGGGGCGACCGCGCGACCGGCGTGGACCTCGGCGCGCAGGTCGACCCGGACTTCGTCATGGGACCGGAAGCGTTCGCGGCACAGAGCTGAACGCAGTCACCTTCCGCACGACGTCCGGGTCCGTCAGGATCCGGAAATGGCCGAGGCTGGTCCAGGTGTCGAGCTCCGCTCCGGGCCACAGCCGCGCCAGGCGGTCGCCGTTGGCCACCGGGACCTCGCGGTCGCCGAGATCGTGGACGATCAACAACGGCGGCAGGTCCGTCAGGTCCTCGGAACGCATCCGCTGCGGGATGTCGAACCTGTCCATGGGCGTCCCCACGCGCTTCTCCAGAACCCTGAGGAAGCCCCCGCGTATCCGTTCTCTGAAGCCGAGCATCTTGGCGAACTCATAGGAGAACCCGATCGGGTCGCTCATCGGCGCGACTACAGCGAGCCTCCCCATAGGGAGGCCGTCGAGCGCCGACAGCACGACGGCGGCAGCGCCGAAGGAGTGCGCGATCACCGCATGCGCTTCTCCAAAGCGGTCCACAGCTGTGGACAAGCTCTCTGAGAACTCCGGAAGCGTAGAGCGCCCCGGTCCTGCGAGGCTCTGCGTAGACCTGCCGTGGCCAGGCGCGTCAAAGGACACGACCCGGCATCCTGCGGCCAGAAGCGGCTCCACGAAGGCGTCGAGCTGTTCGGCCACTCCGCCCCAGCCATGGACGAGATAGACGACCGGCCCTTCCGTGCCCCACACCGTTCCGCGCACAGTGCTGCGCCGCACGGTCATCGTGAACGGCTCGCCGGCGGACACCGCGATCGGCGTCTTCGGCCGCCAGGGCCGTTTGGGCACGCTCAGCCAGATCCGTTCGGCCCAGCGCGCGCCGGGCCCCGGCGCGACGACCTCCAGCACCCCGAACGCGGTCCGCAAAGCGCCGACCCCCAGCGCCTTTTTAGCACGAACGGTCGTGCTTTTTTTACGCGACGACGATGACGCGGTCATGTGGATGACCCCCTCTAGCGGTTGGATTCGATCAGTCGGGAGAACGCGCGGCGCGCCCGCTCCTCGGCCCTGGCGTCACCGAGCAGCCGGTGCGCCTGAAAGTAGATGAGCATGATCCCGTGCAGGTCGTGGGCGAACTGCTCCGGATCGGCGTCGGCGGCGAAGAAGCCCTCGGCGATCCCGGTCCGGAACATCTGCGCCACCGAGTCGCTGAAGTCCAGGTGCATGCGGACCAGGCGGTCCCGCACCGGACCCGGCTGGTCGTCGTACTCCCAGGCCGCGGAGACGAACAGGCACTCCGCGGTGCCGTCGCGCGACACCGCCAGCCAGCTCTCGAAAAGCGTCGTGATCCGCTTCTCGCCGCGCGGGGCGGACAGCGCCGGCCGGACGACGTCCTGGACGAACGCCTCGCTGGCGAACTCCAGGACCTGGACCTGGAGCGCCTCCTTGGACTTGAAGTGCGCGAACAGGCCGCTCTTGGACATCCCGGTCCGCTCGGCCAACGAGCCGATGGTGAGCGAGGCCAGCCCGCTGGAGGCCGCGACCTCGACGGCCGCTTCCAGCACCTGCCTGCGGGTCTCCTCGCCCTTGCTCACAAGACAAAAATAGCACGACCGTTCGGAGTAGGCGACCCAGACACGACCGAGACGAGAATCGGGCGCGACCGGCACGGTCGCCACGTCCCGCACTTCGCCGACATCAGGCCACCGACACACTCGACTTCGCACCCCGACCGCACCAGACTGGGACATGTGGCATCCAACCCCGCCACCGTCGGCATCGTGGCCGCGCTCGTCGCCCCGGCGGTCGCGGTGTCCCGTGCCGTCCAGCGGCACCGCCTGGCCGGGACGTCCGCCGAGCGCGCCGCCTACGCCGCCATGCACGCCGTCGCCCTGGCCGGCCCCCCGCTCCGGGTCGGCCTGACCCCGGACTCCACCCGCCGCGCCGCACGGCATCTGCGGCCGCTCCTCGGCACCGCGGCGCTGGCGTTCAACGACACCGAGCGCACCCTCACGTGGGACGGCGCCGGACAGCACCGGCACTCTCAGGACTCCTATGAGCTCTCTACAGAGGCTCTCAAGTCCGGGACCGTCCGTGTCCTCGGCCCCGAGGAAGTGCACTGCGGCAGCGACTCCTGCGTGATCCGCCACGCGGTCGTCGCCCCGATCATCCCGCCGAGCAGCATCGGGGGGCTGCGCGACGGCAGCAGTACCGCGATCGGGACCCTGTCCGTCTACAGCTCCAACACCTCAGTGGCCCTGGTGCGGGCCGTCGGCGAGGTCGCGTACTGGGTCGCCACGCAGATCGAGCTGGCCGAACTCGACCGGTCGCGGACCCGCCTGATGGAGACCGAACTCAGGGCGTTGCGTGCGCAGATCTCTCCGCACTTCATCTACAACTCCCTGACGGCCATCGCCTCTTTTACGCGCACCGACCCAGAGCGCGCCAGAGAGCTCCTCCTGGAGTTCGCGGACTTCACCCGCTACTCGTTCCGCGCCCACGGCGAGTTCACGACGCTCGCCGAGGAACTGCGCTGCGTGGACCGCTACCTGTTGCTGGAACGTGCCCGCTTCGGAGAACGCCTCCAGGTGAGTCTGCGGATCGCCCCCGAGGTGCTTCCTGTGGAAGTTCCCTTCCTATGCGTTCAGCCCATAGTGGAGAACGCGGTAAGGCACGGCCTGGAAGGCAAGCCAGGCCCCGGCCACGTCACGATCACCGCCGAACCGACCCGGCACCACTACCGCATCACGGTCGCGGACGACGGCGTCGGCATCACCCCGGACGTGCTGCGCGAAGCCCTCGCGCCGGCCGAGCCCGGCACGCGCACCTCGGTCGGCCTGTCCAACGTCCACGAGCGGCTGCGCGCGGTCTACGGAACCGCCTACGGCCTGGCGATCGAGTCCGAGCCCGGAGCGGGTACCACCGTGGTGATCCGGATCCCCAAGAAGTAGGGACGACAGACCGCATGACCATCGCGACGCCGACCGGCCTGCGCGTGCTCGTGGTCGACGACGAGCCCCCGGCCGTCGCCGAACTCGCCTACCTCCTGTCCCGCGACCCCCGCGTCTCCTCCGTACGGACCGCCAACGACGGAGAAGAGGCGTTGAGAGTTCTGAAGAACTCTCCAGTGGACGCACTGTTCCTCGACATCCGTATGCCAGGCCTGGACGGTCTGGAGATAGCGGCACTCCTCAACCAGTTCGCCACGCCTCCGCAGATCGTCTTCGTGACCGCACATGAAGAGTTCGCTCTAGAGGCGTTCGACCTGCACGCCTCCGACTACCTCCTCAAGCCGGTCCGGGCAGAACGCCTCGCCGAAGCCCTCCGCCGGATGGCACCGGCGTCCGCACCGCGTAGGGCCCCGGAACCGGGTCCCTACGACGTCATCCCTGTGGAGTTGGCCGGCGTCACGCGCTTCGTCCCGCGCCAGGACGTCTCCTACGCGGAAGCCCAGGGCGACTACGTGCGCCTGTACACGACCAAGAGCAGCCACCTGGTCCGCATCCCCCTGGCGGTCCTGGAGGAGCACTGGTCCGGCGCCGGCTTCGCCCGCACCCACCGCCGCTTCCTGGTCCGCGTGGACGCCGTCTCCGAGACCCGGTGGGAGAGCGGCCACCTGACCGTCATCGTCAGCGGGACGTCCATCCCCGTGGCCCGCCGGCACACCCGTGAAGTGCGCGAACGGCTCAGCCACCGCTGACCGCGCGGCCCCGGCGCTAAGCTTCCGCCGCTGACGCGGTGATCAGCCGTCCATCACTCGTTGATCATCACGCGGCACCGTGAGCACGCCGCCCGCCGAATCGGGTCCTGGTGGGCGGCGTGCCGTGTCTCCAGGTAAAAGGTCTATACCAATCGGGCCGAAACCCTTGTGTTCCGGGCCGTCCCTTGGTGTGCTACTGCCTGGATAAAGTGTGACCACTGTCATAATGCATCGAACGAGGAGAGACGGTGTCGAACGAGGCCCTTTCCAATTTGCTCCGTGAGGACCGCCGGTTCGCGCCGCCCGCGGACTTCGCCGCCGCCGCGAACGTCAAGGCCGACGCGTACGCGGCGGCCGAGACGGACCGGCTGGCGTTCTGGGAGACGCAGGCCCAGCGCCTGTCCTGGGGCGCCCCCTGGAGCGAGGTGCTGGACTGGTCGGGCAAGCCGGTGGCGAAGTGGTTCGTCGGCGGGAAGCTCAACGTCGCCTACAACTGCGTGGACCGGCACGTCGAAGCCGGCAACGGCGACCGTGTCGCGATCCACTTCGAGGGGGAGCCCGGCGACTCCCGCGCCATCACCTATGCCGAGCTCAAGGACGAGGTCTCCAAGGCCGCCAACGCCCTGACCGAGCTCGGGGTGCGCCAGGGCGACCGGGTCGCGATCTACATGCCGATGATCCCGGAGACCGCTGTAGCGATGCTCGCCTGTGCGCGCATCGGTGCGGTGCACTCCGTGGTGTTCGCGGCGTTCTCCCCCGACGCGCTCCGCGCGCGCATCGAGGACGCCGGCGCCAAGCTGCTCATCACCGCGGACGGCTACCACCGCCGCGGCGGCACCGTGAACCTCAAGGCGAACGCCGACGAGGCCGCCGCGGGCGCGGAGACCATCGAGCACGTGCTCGTCGTCAAGCGCACCGGCGCGGACGTCGCGTGGGGCGACAAGGACGTCTGGTGGCACGACACCGTCGGTGCCGCGAGCACCGAGCACACCCCGGAGGCGTTCGACAGCGAGAATCCGCTGTTCATCCTCTACACGTCCGGCACCACGGGTAAGCCCAAGGGGATCCTGCACACCACCGGCGGCTACCTGACGCAGGCTTCGTACACCCATCACGCGGTGTTCGACCTGAAGCCGGAGACGGACGTCTACTGGTGCACGGCTGACGTCGGCTGGGTTACCGGACACTCCTACATCGTCTATGGGCCGCTCTCCAACGGCGCTACAGAGGTGATGTACGAGGGCACCCCCGACACCCCGCACCAGGGCCGCTTCTGGGAGATCGTGCAGAAGTACAAGGTCACGCTTCTCTACACCGCGCCCACCGCGATCCGCATGTTCGCCAAGTGGGGCGACGACATCCCGGCGAAGTTCGACCTCAGTTCCCTGCGGCTGTTGGGTTCGGTGGGTGAGCCGATCAACCCGGAGGCGTGGATCTGGTACCGCGAGAACATCGGCGGGGGCCGGACGCCGGTGGTGGACACCTGGTGGCAGACCGAGACCGGGGCGATCATGATCTCCCCGCTGCCGGGCGTCACCGAGGCCAAGCCGGGCTCGGCCATGCGGCCGCTGCCGGGCATCTCGGCGAACGTCGTCGACAAGGACGGCACCATCGTCGAGAACGGCCACGGCGGCCTGCTGGTCCTGGACCAGCCCTGGCCCTCCATGGCCCGCGGCATCTGGGGCGACCAGCAGCGCTTCGTCGACACCTACTGGGCGCGGTTCGCCGAGCAGGGGTACTACTTCGCCGGCGACGGCGCCAAGAAGGACGAGGACGGCGACCTGTGGCTGCTGGGCCGCGTCGACGACATCATGCTCGTCTCCGGCCACAACATCTCCACCACCGAGGTGGAGTCGGCCCTGGTCTCCTACCCTGCGGTCGCCGAGGCCGCGGTGGTCGGCGCCAAGGACGAGACCACCGGACAGCGCATCGTCGCCTTCGTCATCCTGCGCGCCGGCGAGGAGGAGACCGCTGACCTGGACGCGGCGCTGAAGGCCCACGTCTCCAAGGAGATCGGCCCGATCGCCAAGCCCAAGCAGATCCAGATCGTGGCCGAGCTGCCCAAGACCCGCTCCGGCAAGATCATGCGCCGCCTGCTGAAGGACGTCGCCGAGGACCGCGCGGTCGGCGACACCACGACGCTGGCCGACTCCACCGTCATGGACCTGATCAAGGCGAAGCTGCCGCACGCGACCGAGGACTGATCCAGTCCGTTCCCGTCCGCGGGCGCGCTACTGACCGCCGGGTGTGTTGGCCTCAGGGCCCGTGCACCCGGCGGTTCCGCGTTCTCAGGAGCCGGACGGTCGCACACGGCTTCCTCACACTCCGGTAGCCTGAACAGCCTAGGAGCGCCGGGAAGTCTGGTCGGCATGGGTAGTGGTCCGTTGATCACCACCCGTCCGACGCCGACCCCCGAGCCATGAGGACGCCTGATGACGCCCCCGGAACGACCCGCCGCACCTATACGGGCCTTTGCGCGCTTGAAGCGCATAGAGCGCAGGCACGTGGCGGCGGTCCTGCGAACCGAGACCGTCGGCGGCGCACTGCTCATCGTCTTCGCCATCGTCGGGCTGCTGTGGGCGAACTCCCCCTGGCGCGCCTCCTACGACACCGTCAAGAACACGGTCATCGGACCGCACCTGTGGCATCTCGACCTGTCGCTGGCGGACTGGGCCGCCGATTTCCTGCTCGCGTTCTTCTTCCTCGTGGCCGGGATCGAGCTCAAGCACGAGTTGCAGGCCGGCGAGCTGTCGAACCCGCGCGCCGCGGTGCTGCCGGTCGTCTCCGCGCTGTGCGGCATGGTGGTCCCGATCAGCGTCTACCTCCTGGTCAGCGCCGGTCACGCGAACGCGGGCGAAGGCTGGGCCGTGCCCACCGCCACCGACATCGCCTTCGCGCTGGCGGTCCTGGCGGTCGTCGGCCAGAACCTGCCGTCGGCGCTGCGCGCGTTCCTGCTGACCCTGGCCGTCGTCGACGACCTCGGCGCGATCATCATCATCGCGATCGCGTACACCGCCAAGATCGACACCGTCGCGCTGGCCATCGCGGCGGTGCTGATCGTCGCCTTCTACCTGCTGCAACGGATGCGGATAGGCAGCTTGTGGCTGAACGTGCCGCTGGGCCTGGGCATCTGGATCGCGGTGCACTCCAGCGGGATCCACGCGACGGTGGCCGGTGTCGCGATCGGCCTGATGCTGCGCGGGCACACCGGCGACGACCACGCGGACTCTGGAGAGCAGGACGAGGGACCGCAGTCACCGGCGGAGAAGGTGCAGTGGCGGCTCCAGCCGTTCTCCGCAGGCTTCTGCGTCCCGGTCTTCGCGATCATGTCCGCGGGCGTCTACGTCGGCGGCAAGACGCTGGGCAACCTGGTCAGCGACCGGATCCCGCTGGCGATCGCCGCGGGCCTGTTCATCGGCAAGGCTGTCGGGGTGTTCGGCGGTGCCTATCTCACCGCGCGCTTCACGCGCGCCGAATTGTCCGACGAACTGCGGTGGCGCGACATCGCGGCGGTGTCCGCGCTGACCGGTGTCGGGTTCACGGTCTCGTTGCTGATCGCCGAGCTCGCCTTCTCCGACAGCCCGGCCGTGCTGAACCTCGCCAAGGGTGGAGTGCTGCTCGGGTCCTTGGTGTCCGCTCTCGTCGCCGTAGTACTGCTCCGTAGGAGGGACCGTTTCTACGACCAGCTGTGCACTGACGAGGAGACGGAAGACGTAGAGCTGGTGCTCGGGCGAGAATAGAGTGGTGTCCCCTCCGCACTGGCCGCGGAGGGGACGCTTCTGCGTTGTTCCGCTAAGCGGATCCCTACTGGTTGCTCTGTACTAGTCGCTCAGGCGCGCTTCCGCATAAGCGGCCATCGCTGCGGCCTGGTACTCGGCGAGGCCTTCGGCGATCTTGAGGTAGTTCGCCTTGAAGCGCTCGTCGTCGACGTACATCTGGCCGAGGCACTTGTACGCGTTGCGGTTCGGCGTCCACCAGATGCAGATGCCCTGGTAGTGCTGGTGGATCTCGTCCTGGACCGCCGGGTCGTCGACCGGGGTGCCGGCCGCCATGAACTCCGCCATCCGGATCATCGCCGCGGTCGCCTCGCGCTGCCAGCGCCGCATGTCCTCGTCGGTCATGGTGACGCGCCTGGCCTGGGCCCGCTCGAACTCCTCGGGCCAGCGCTCGCGCGCCTCGTCGTCGTACTGCGACTGGTCGAAGCCCTCGAAGAGGTTCTCCGGCCGGTTGATGTGGACCATTTCTCTCGTCCCCTCCAGGTCGACGATGGTCCGCCGCACGGTCTCGGCCACCCGCGACAGCCGGTCGCGTTCGACGATCAGCCGGCCGTACTGCCGGCGCAGGGCGACCAGCGTGTCCGGCTCGGAGTCGATCGCCTCGGCGATGTCGGCCAGGGCCAGCCCGAGCTCGCGCAGGACGAGGATCTGCTGCAGACGCAGCAGCTGTGCTTCCTCGTAATAGCGGTAGCCGTTGGCGCCGACGTGGTCGGGCTTGAGGAGTCCGATGTCGTCGTAGTGGCGCAGGGTACGGGCAGTCACCCCGGACATGCGCGCCACCTGCGCAATCGACCAGCTCATGGCGGTTCCCATCGATACATGGCCGGGCGTTCCGGCCACTTCCTCGAAGGTAGAAGCTTCCGTTACGGCAAGGTCAAGCCGGATTGGTCCGCCCCGCGAGCCGGTCGCCGCCGCATGGTGCGGAAGACGTCAGGGCCGGCTCAGGATCAGCTGGAACGCCTCGGCCGTACCCTCGATGATCTGCTCCGGCTGCGGGTCCGTGGTGCCCAGCCGGCGGCCGTGCCGGACCCAGGCGGTGTGCAGGCCCACCCCGTTGCCGCCGGCGATGTCCGAGGTCAGGGAGTCGCCGACCATCCAGCCGCCCTCCAGGGGCGCCCCGGCCCGCTCCGAGGCCAGCTGGAAGATCTTCGACTCGGGCTTCCAGCTGCCCTCGACGTCCGAGATGCAGACCACGTCCACGAAGGCCCGCAGCCCCACCGCGTCGATCTTGGCGTTCTGGAACTCGCCGAACCCGTTGGTGACGATGCCGATCCGCCAGCCGGCGTCGCGCAGCGCCTCCAGGCCGTCCAGCACCCCGTCGAAAGGCTTGAGCAGGTCGACCATCCGGAGCCGGTAGTCGGCCAGCAGTTCGGCCGGATCCGCGTCCAGCTTGAAGTGCTCGACCAGGCCCCGGAAGGCGTCGTCGGGTGCGCCGGTCCAGAAGATGTGCTCGTTGTCGGCGAACCAGCGCACGTCGCCCGCGGCGCCGTGGGCCGCGACCAGCTGCTCGGTCCAGGCGATGAAGGCGCCCTTCGAGGAGATGAGGGTGTCGTCCAGGTCGAACAGCGCGAGACGGGGCATGGCTCCGAGATTAACTGATCGTTCCGACGCCCAACGGAACGCCGGGTTACGGCTGGCGTCCGACCGCGCTGAGCACCAGTCCCGAAGTGGGGACGCCGGTACCGGCCGTGACCAGTACGTGGTGGACGTCCGACACCTGGTTGACGGCCGTTCCCCGGGCTTGGCGCACGGCCTCGGCGATGCCGTTCATGCCGTGGATGTAGGCCTCGCCGAGTTGGCCGCCGTGGGTGTTCAGCGGAAGCCGGCCGCCGAGGTGGATCGCGCCGTCCCGGATGAAGTCGCGCGCCTCGCCGCGTCCGCAGAAACCGAACTCCTCCAACTGCGTCAGGACGAACGGAGTGAAGTGGTCGTAGATGACGGCGGTCTGGATGTCGTCCGCCCCCAGCCCGGACTGGTTCCACAGCTGCCGGGCGACGGTGCCCATCTCCGGCAGTCCGGTGATGTCCTCGCGGTAGTAGCTGGTCATCATCTGTTGGTCGTGCGCAGAGCCCTGCGCGGCCCCCGCTATAAGGACTTCCTTTCCAGGGAGGTCACGCGCACGCTCTGCAGAGACGACCACAAGCGCCACTCCGCCGTCGGACTCCTGGCAGCAGTCCAGCAGCCGCAGCGGATCCGCGATCAGCTTCGAGCTCTGGTGCTCGGCCAGGGTGATCGGGCGCTCGTAGAACCACGCCGCGGGGTTCGTGGCCGCGTGCGCTCGGGCCGCGACCGCGACGCGTCCGAAGTCCTCGGACGTGGCGCCGTATTCGTGCATGTAACGGCGTGCGGCCATGGCGACCCAGGCCGCCGGGGTGATGAGTCCGTAGGGCGAGTAGTAGCCGAAGTGCTGCGCCATCGGGGAGTCGCCGCGCGCCTGGGCTGCGGCGTCGCCGCTCCCGAAACGCCGGCCGGAGCGCTCGTTGAAGGCGCGGTAGCAGACCACGACGTCGGCCAGACCCGCGGTGATCGCGGCCGCCGCGTGCGCGACGGTCGCACAGGCGGCGCCGCCTCCGTAGTCGACCAGCGAGAAGTACCGCAGCTCGGCGACGCCGAGGCCGCGGCCGACCATGATCGACGGGCTGGAGTCCATCGAGAAGGTCACCAGGCCGTCCACGTCGCGCGGCGTGATCCCGGCGTCGTCCAACGCGGCCTTGCACGCCTCCAGGCACAGCTGGAGTTCACTGCGGCCGGACTCCTTGGAGAACTCCGTGGCGCCGATACCGACGATCGCCGTTCTGCCGGACAGGTTCACCCTCACTCCCCGAGGCCGGTCAGGGTGACGGTGCCGGTGACGTGGTAGCCGAGCTGGTTCGCGCCGCGGACCGCGACCTCGACGCTGCCGTCCTCCCCGACGCGCGCCACGGACCCGGTGAGGGTCATGGTGTCGCCGGGGTAGTTCGGCACGCCGAGCCGGATCGCGATCTTCAGGATCCGGGCGTCGGCGCCGGCCCAGTCGGTCACGAACCGCCCGACGAGGCCGTTGGTGGTGAGGATGTTCATGAAGATGTCGGGGGAGCCCTTCTCCCGAGCCGCCGGGACGTCGTGGTGCACGTCCTGGTAGTCGCGGGAGGCGATGGCCCCGGAGACGATCTGGGTCGGCGTGATCGGGATGACCAGCTCCGGCAGCGTCTCCCCGACCTTCGGCAGCCCGCCCCGCGTTTGACCGCGTCCTGCCCCGCTCATTCGTCCTCCTCGATCGGGTGGGTGGCGATCAGCTCGCCGAGGTCGCCGGACCAGGCTTCTGCAGAGCCGCCATAGAGTTCCCAGTAGCGGGCCCACGCGTGGTACCGGTGCAGGGGATAGGTGACGTCCACACCGAAGCCGCCGTGCAGATGGTGCGCGGAGCCGACGACCCGGCGTGCGCCGTCGGAGGCCCAGACCTTGGCCGTGGCCACCGCATAGCGGGCGCGCGGTGAACCGATGCCGTTCTCGGCGATCGCGTATACGGCGTCCCATAGCGCGGCTTGCATAGCGCGAGAGTCGATATAGAGGTCCGCAGCGCGCAGAGCCACACCTTGGAACGTCGCGAGCGGATGCCCGAACTGGATGCGGCCGCCGGTGTACTCGGCGGTCATCGCCAGGGCGCGCGCCGCGATCCCACACAGCATCGCGGAGGAGAACAGCGCGGCCAGGGCCCGAGCCTCGTCGACCGCTTCGGTCACCTCCATGACCTCGGCGTCGATGAACTCCAGAACGCCCAAGGGTTCGCCGGTCGTGGTCACCTGGTCGCCGACGCGCGCCGTCGACAGGGAGACCAGCGCCAGCACTTCCTTCCCGTCCTCGCGCAGGGCCGGGACGAGCGCCAGATCGGAGCTGAGCGGATACGGCACCAGCTGCGTGATCCCGTTGAGCCGCTGGCCGGTCAGCCGCAGCGGCGCGGTCACCGCGGATGGATGCTCGGCGAGCGCCGCGGTGATGACCAGTTCTCCGGAGATCACCGCCGCCAGGTTCTTCTCGTCGATGACCGAGACTGCAACGAAGGTCTCGACCAGGGGGAGTCGGGCCAGCGCGGCGCCGGCGTCCGTCAGCAGGCGCACCATGCCCGGTAGACCGGTACCGCCGCCTCCGACGCTCTCTGGAAGGACAGCGGCGAGCAGTCCGGTGTCCGCGAGGGTCCGCCACAGGCGGCGATCGTGTTCGTCGGACACTGGTTCGTTGCTATAGGCCGGACTCCGCGTGGCTTCTATATCGAGGTCTTTGAAGACCGCGATGGAGAGCTCTCCGACGGCTTCCAGCGCGTCGTCCACAGACTGATCCAGGACGGTCACGACGCCCCACCTTCTTGAGCCGGTCCGGCGAAGACGAGGCCGTCCTCGAAGACGAGGTTCAGCGGCATCTCTATACGCAGGTCCTCGTTGGCGATGCCACGTGTGCCGCAGACGATGCGCGGTCGCGCGTCGCTGTCCTCTACTTCCAGATCTATGAGAGCCACCGCGTAGGGGCCCGCTTCCCAAGGCGGGAGCGGGTGGTGGCAGATCGTGTAGCTGTGCAGGACGGCCTGACCTGTCGCCTTCACTGTCGTCCAGTCCAGGGACTGACAGTCCGGGCACATGGGAGAGGGGGGATGCCGGAGCGATCCACAGGCTGTGCATTTCTGGATGAGCACGTCGCCCTTCGCGACGCCTTCCCAGAAGTAGGCGTTGTCGCGACCGGTCACCGGCTGAGGGCGCGTCATGCCTTGGCTCCCCGGTCCTGCGCCTTCGGCTGGAACCACAGGGTGCGGAACAGCATCTCGCCGACCAGCTCACCGTGCTGGTCGCGGTACTCCGTGATCGAGGTCAGGAAGTAGCCCTCTCCGAGCGCCGTCTTCTTGCGCGGCGATACGGAGTCGAGCCGCGAGGTGGCGTAGAGGTGGTCCCCGACAGTGAGGTACCGGTGATAGGTCTGCTCGCAGTCGGTCGCCACCACGGCGCGGTAGCCGGCCTCGACCAGCCTGGCCTGGGCCCGGGTGGTCCCGTCCTCGAAGCCGCGCATCCGCAGCCCGGGCATCGTCCAGGCCTGGAGCGACGCCGGCGGCGCGACCACGTCGGGATGGCCGACCGCGCGCGCCGCCGCCGCGTCGGTGTAGACCGGCAGTTCGTCGCCCATCGCGTCGCACCAGTGCCGGATCATCGGCTGGTTCACCGGGTCCCAGGCCGGGACCGGCTCGGACGGCGGATCGGATGTGTGCGCGGACACTGTCTCGTACAGCGGATCGGTCTCCACAGTTCTCCCTATCTCCGCACCCTGGGCATCGCCAGCCCGGTCATCGCGATGATCTCCCGCTGGATCTCGTTGGCCCCGCCGCCGAAGGTGTTGGTCACGGCATAGCGGTAGAGGTATTCGAGGTCGCCCATAAGAAGCGCGCCGGGAGAGCCTGTCTTAAGGATTCCCGCCGCGCCGAGTACCTGGAGCAACTCCGCCAACGCCTCTATATGCGTTTCCGTACCATGCACCTTCGCCGCGGACGCATCGGCGGGGGACAGGTGGCCGCCGGTCTGGTCCTTCTGGAGAGCCGCGACCATCTGGCCGTTCAGAAGCCTCAGACCGCTGATGCGGATATAGGCGCGGGCCATAGCGGTTTTCACCCAGGACAGGTCTATGACCCGCTTCCCTTCAGCTGCCGGAGTCTCCATGGCCCAGCTCTGCACTTTCGCGAACGACCGGATCACGCCCTGCGCCACCGCCGCCAACGCCACGCGCTCGTGGTTCAGCTGCGTCGTGATCAGCTTCCAGCCCTCGTTCTCGGCGCCCACCCGCATCGTCACCGGCACATGGACGTCGCGGTAGTACGTCGCCGTCGTGTAGTGCGAAGCGATCGTGTGGATCTTCGTCGCCTCGAACCCGGGGTCGCGGGTGTCGACCAGCAGGATCGAGATGCCTTTGTGTTTCGGCGCTTCGGGATCGGTCCGGCAGGCGAGCCAGACGTAGTCTGCGGAGTCCCCATGCGTTGTGAAGATCTTCTGGCCGTTGACCACATAGGCGCTGCCGTCCTCTGTGCGCACAGCACGCGTCGCCAGACTCGCCAGATCCGTACCGGCGCCCGGTTCGGAGTAGCCGGCCGCGACGTCGATCTCCCCGGTGAGGATGCGAGGAAGGATCAGGTCCCTTTGTTCCTGCGTGCCGAAACGCATAAGCGTCGGCCCCACAGTGTTGAGCGCCACCAGAGGCATCGGGCACCCCGCGCGCGACGCCTCATCGAAGAAGATGAACTGCTCCACCGGGGTGAGGCCGCGGCCGCCGTACTCCCGAGGCCAGCCGACGCCGAGCCAGCCGTCCGCGCCGAGCTTGCGGTGCAGAACGCGGACCGTGTCCGTGGAGGTGTCGGGCAGCCGCAGGTCGTGACGGACCTCCTCGGTGACGAGCACGGCGAAGTATGCCCGCAGTTCGGCTCGCAGGGCTCGTTGGGCCGGGGTGTAGGCCAGGTGTTCCGGAGGGTGCATGCGGCGGCGTCTCCCGGGGTCGGCGTGATCGGGACGAGCGAGTGCTGAAGGTGCTGATCGGCGCCCCGACCGGGGTCCGCGGCGGCCCGAACCCGATCTGAGCACTCGTCAGATTAGAACACGTTCTACTGGAAGGCCACACCCGGTTAGGGTGGCGGTATGGACGCTCTGGGCGGGCCCGGCGAACCCTTCGACGTGATCGTCCTGGCCGGCGGCGGCGCGCGCCGGCTGGGCGGGACCGACAAACCCGCGCTCGATGTCGGCGGGATCAGCATGCTCGACCGGGTGCTGGCCGCCTGCCGGGGCGCGGCCTCGGTCGCGGTCGTCGGTCCGCCCCGGCCGGTGGGTCGGCAGGTCGTGTTCACCCGCGAATACCCTCCCGGCGGCGGTCCGGTGCCGGCGCTGGCCGCCGGGATGACGGTCGGCTCCGCAGAGTTCATCGCTGTCTTCGCCGCCGACCTGCCGTTCCTGGACGTCGAGGCGGTCACGACGCTGCGGCGCTCGCTGACCGCCGACGCGGTGCTCTTCACCGACGAGCGCGGCAAGGACCAACCGCTCGCCGCGATATACCGACGCAGCGCGCTCGCGGCAGCATTGGACGCGGTGCCCGAGCTCCGAGGCGCACGCCTGTTCTCGATCGTCGAGGCGCTGTCCGTGACCAGGGTCCCGGACACCCGGGGCGTGACCGTGGACTGCGACACCTGGGACGCCGTCAACACCGCACGCGCGCTGATTGCGACACGGCCCGCGACAAAGGCGAAGATGGAGGACATGGACGACAAGAAGCAGCTCGCCGACTGGTGCGCCGCCGCCGCGGCCGAACTCGGGCTCACCGGGCACGAACTCGGCGAGGCCGACGTGAACGCGATCCTCGGGCTGGCCGGGGTCGCCGCGCACAATGTCCTGCGACCGGCGGCGCCGCTGACCACGTTCCTGGCCGGATACGCGGTCGGGCTGCGCAGCTCGGCCGACGGCGGGCGCGGCGCCCTGGACGGCCCGATCGCGAAGCTCAGCGCCCTGGCTCAGGCCTGGGACCCGGAGACCGGCGGCCCGAGCGGGGCCGGCCACGGCCCGGCGAGCGGGACGGTCGGCGGGTCGGTGGCCGGCAGCCCGGCTGCGACCCGCGACGCCTCGGCCGGCTCGGCCGCGATCGGTTCGGTCGGCGGCGCGGCGGGCAGCGGCCAGGCGGACAGCTCGGCAGACAGCTCGACCGGCGGCACGGACAGCGGCCCGGCAAGCAGCTCGCCGGCCGCTGCGGCCGGCGACAGCGCCGGCAGCGCTTCCGCAGGCGACGCAGGCGACTCGGGGAACTCGGCCGGCTCGCGCGACTCGGCCGGCGACGCACGGGGATCCGGCGACCGGTGAGCACGTCCTGGGCCGAGGCCCGCAAGATCGCCGGCGCCGCCGCGATCCCCCTGCCGACCACCCGCGTCCCCATGGCCCAGGCCCGCGGCGCGGTTCTCGCCGAATCCCTGTCCGCCCTGGTGGACCTGCCGCCGTTCGCGACCTCCGCCATGGACGGCTGGGCTGTCGCCGGCCCCGGTCCCTGGCGGGTCACGGGCCAGGTGCTCGCCGGTCAGGAGGCCACACGGCTCGGCGACGGCGAGGCCGTGGAGATCGCGACCGGGGCCCGGGTCCCCTCCGGCGCGTCGGCGGTGCTGCGGCGCGAACGCGGCTTCGTCGACGAGCGCACCAGGCTCCACGTCAGCGAGAGCGCCGAGGAGCACAGCCACGCCGCCACACCCGACCCCGCACCACAGCGTTCTTATGCGGCCGTCTCGAACGCCGCCACCGCGACGCGTACCCTGCGCGGCACCGAGCCGGGGCTGCCCATAGGGTCCGATATCCGTCCGCAGGGCCAGGAGTCGCGCCGCGGCGAGACCCTGCTGTCGGCCGGCACCCGCGTCACCCCCGCGGTACTCGGCCTGGCCGCCGCCGCGGGATACGACGACCTGCCGGTCCACGAGCGCCCGCGCGTCGCGCTCGTGGTCATCGGCGACGAGTTGGCCGAGTCCGGCCTCCCGGACGGCGCCCGGATCCGGGACGCGCTCGGCCCGATGTTCACCGCCTGGCTCGAAGCGCTCGACGTCGAGGTGACGGTGAGCCGGGTCGCCGACGACCCGCGCGACCTGCTCGCGGCCATCGCGTCCTCCCCCGCCGATCTGGTGGTCACCACCGGCGGCACGGCGCGCGGCCCGCGGGACCACGTGCACCGCGTGCTGGCCGAGCTCGGCGCGCGCCTGCTCGTCGACGGCGTCTCGGTGCGGCCGGGACACCCGATGCTGCTCGGCCAGTACGGCGGCACCCGGCAGCACCGCCGGTTCGTCGCCGGGCTGCCCGGCAACCCGCTGGCCGCCGTCGCCGGCTTCGTCACCGTGGTGCGGCCGCTGCTGCGCAGGCTGTCAGGGCTGGCGGACGCGTCACACTTCCTGTCGCTCGGAGATGCCGTCGGCACCCACCCGACCGACACTCGACTCGTGCCCGTCTCCGTCACCGACGCCGTCGCGATCCCCCTGCGGTTCACCGGCCCGGCGATGCTGCGGGGACTGGCGCTGGCCGACGGGCTGGCCGTCGTACCGCCGGGGGGAGGGGTGGTCGCCCTCGGCGCCGGGCAGCGGGTGGAGGTGCTGACGGTCTGAGCGAGCACACCACGTACGCAGCGCCGTTCCGCCCCTCGGTGGTGCTGCCGCGCGCGGTCTCGGGCCCGCTGTGGGCGGTGCTCAAGCGGGTGCTGCTGGCGCTCGGGATCCTGGTGCTCTCGGCGGTGATCGTCTACCTGGGCCGGAACGGCTACCGCGACTCCTCCGGCAAGGCGATCGGCTGGCTCACAGCCTTCTACTACGCCACCGTGACCCTGTCGACCACCGGCTACGGCGACGTGGTGCCGGTCAGCGACTCGGCCCGGCTGGTCAACACGCTCGTCGTCACGCCGCTGCGCGTGATGTTCCTGCTGGTGCTGGTCGGCACCACCCTGGAGGTGCTGACCGAGCGGACCCGCAACGAATGGCGGCAGGAGAGGTGGAGGTCGAAGGTGCGGGATCACACAGTGGTGGTCGGCTACGGCACCAAGGGCAGCTCCGCAGTGCAGACGCTGCTGAAGAACGGCCACACGCCGGAGTCGATCGTGGTGGTCGACACCAACCCGGCGCGGATCGCCGAGGCCAACCGGCGCGGGCTGGCCGGCATCGTCGGCGACGGCAGCCGCAGCGAGGTGCTGGAGCGCGCGGAGATCACCAAGGCCAAACACGTGGTGATCAGCGCCGACCGGGACGACACGGCGGTGCTGACCACGCTGACCGTGCGCCGTCTCACCCGCCGCGCCATGGTGGTGGCCTCGGTCCGAGAGGCCGAGAACGCCGCGCTGCTGCGCGAGAGCGGCGCGTCCTCGGTGGTCACCAGCTCCGACACCGCCGGGCAGCTGCTGGGCGTGGCCACGATCAGCCCCAGGGTCGGCCAGGTGGTGCAGGACCTGCTGTCCTACGGCGACGGCCTGGAGCTCATGGAGCGCCCGGCCGACACCCGCGACGTGGACAAGGAGCCCCGGGCGGTCAAGGAGCCGGTGCTGGCGGTGATCCGCGGGTCGCGGACCATGCGCTACGACGACGTGGCGATCGGCACCATCCAGCTGACCGACCGCCTGGTCGTGGTGCGCTCGGTGCACGACCGGAACGCCGACCCGGGCGTGCGTCGTGGCAGCGGCCCCGGCCGGCCCGAACCGTCACGCTGAGGAAGCTGAGCTACCTCAAGCCGGACGGTATCGGCCAAAACCGCCTCAGTCGAAGTCAGAGCGCCGCCGGCGCCGGCCCCGCGTCCCCAGCCACCAGATGGTCCCCGCGGTCGCCAGAGCCAGCCCCAGGGCCGTTCCCGACACCGCCGGCTTGGCCGCCAGCTCACCGACCCTGGAGCGCAGCGCCACCGGCTTGTCGAAGACCAGGATCGGCCACTCGCGGGCCGTCGCCTCCTTGCGCAGGGCGCGGTCGGGGTTGACCGCGTAGGGGTGCCCCACGGACTCCAGCATCGGGACGTCCGTCGCGGAGTCGCTGTAGGCGAAGGACCGGCTCAGGTCGTAGCCGCGCTCGGCGGCCAGCTCCAGAATCGCCTTGGCCTTGTTCTCGGCGTAGGCGTAGAACTCGATCTCGCCGCTGTACTTGCCGTCCTCGCCGACCGCCATCCGGGTACCGATCGCCAGGTCCGCGCCCAGCATCTCGGCGATCGGCTCCACCACCTCCGAACCGGAGGTGGAGACGATCACCACGTCCCGCCCGGCGGCCTTGTGCTCGGCGATGAGCGCCGCGGCCTCGGAGTAGATCAACGGGTCGATCAGGTCGTGCAGGGTCTCGCCGACGATGTCCTTGACCTGTTCGACGTCCCAGCCGGTGGCCATGGCGGACAGGAACTGCCGCATGCGCTCCATCTGGTCGTGGTCCGCGCCGCCGGCGAGGTACACGAACTGGGCGTACGCCGTCCGCAGCACGGTGCGCCGGTTGATCAGGCCGCCGTTGTAGAACGAACGGCCGAAGGCCAGGGTTGAGGACTTGGCGATGATCGTCTTGTCCAGGTCGAAGAAGGCCGCCGGACGGCCCGCGCCATCCGCACGTGCGTCCGCATGCTCATCCACACAATCGAGGATAGCGTCGTTGGTAGGTCCTACGTCGGGACCGCTACAGATGCGCCCTCAGTGACGGCTTTGAAGCGCAGTTACCCCCCGCCGACGGTGGCTCTTCAGTCATTCGGCGTAATGGATCGGGGCGGGGTTTGCATTCTGCGAGCCTCGGGTACACCATGGAAGTCACGGATCGTTCGCGACCGTGCTACCACGGCCCGGCTCCTCCCCCCCGAGCCTGGTCGTGGAGAAGACCCCCGCTCTCCCCCCCGGCGGGGGTCTTCACTTTTCTTCGTTTCTTGCGATGTCACAGCCGCGCCCCGCCCGTCCCGGGCGGCGGCGGTCGGGGCGCCGGGCCCGCTGGTTGTGCTGACATCAGGTTCGCGCCGACCGCCCCGCGGACCCCGTCGCGGGTCCCGCCGGGCCGCGCCGCGCGCCCCGCAGGGCCCGGATCCGGTGCAGTTCCGGCGCAGTTCCGAGACAGAACTCTCAGAGTTCCCTCTCCTGTTCCGGCACAGATCCGGCGCCGATCCGGCACAGTTCCGACAACCGACGTTCGGATATCCCGCGACCCGGTTTAAATCTTCCTGAGAAATCCACAAGTTCGCACACGAACTAAGACTCCGCATCCAATAACCGCGTGGCCGCTACGCCGAACGAGGGATAGCGGTTATCCCCAAGCCGGGTTTATCCACAAGTCCATCCGGTACTCCTGGCGCACTCTGCGATTCCTCCGCGACCGTGGGCCCGTGCCCCGCCGACCGAAGGCGGGCCCGATCCCAGGGAGCCCGCCATGCGAGACCTCACGCAGCCTCCTGCGTCCGGCCGACCAGATCGGAACCGCAGGTCAGGGCCAGAATCACGGTACGAACCCGGGGCCGCCGCGGCCCCCGCCCCGCTGGCCGTGACCTCCGACCCGGCGTTGGCCGAGGCGCTGTTGCGGGTGGCGGCCGAGGCCGGGGTGCGGATCGAGATCGTGCCGGGACCGAGCGCCGCTCGCCACCGCTGGAACGCCGCGCCGCTGGTGCTCGTCGGCGTCGACCAGACCGGCGAGGTGGCGCGCGCCGGGCTGCCGCGCCGCCCGGAGGTGGCACTGATCGGCCGCGACCTGGACGACGCCTCGGTCTGGCAGCGCGGGAGCGCGGTGGGTGCCGCGCACGTGCTGATCCTGCCCGACTGCGAACGCTGGCTGGCCGGCCTGCTCGCCGAGGCCGACAGCCCCCGCGAGGAGCCCGGAGCGGTGGTCGCGGTGCTGTCCGGGCGCGGCGGGGCCGGCGGCTCGACGCTGGCCGCCGCGCTGGCTCTGGCCGGCGTGCGCCGGGGCCTGCGCGCCACGCTGGTGGACCTGGATCCCGCCGGCGGCGGCATCGACCTGCTCTTCGGCCTGGAGACCGAACCGGGGCCGCGCTGGTCGGAGCTGGCGCAGTGGCGCGACGGCCGGCTGTCCGGGCGCTCGCTGCGGGACGCGCTGCCGACCTACGCGGCGCATTCCCGCCACGGCCTGGCCGGCGGCCTGGGCTTCGGCGAGGAGGGCGCGGACCGGTTGCCGGTGCTGGCCTGGCCGCGGGCCCGGCCCGGCGAGGACGACGGCCCCGGATGGCTCGGCGCCCGCCCCGGCACCACCGAGGATCCCTGGTACGACAGCGGGACCCCGGCCGATCCGGGAAAGGCGGACCCGTGGCTCCGGCCGGAGTCCCGGGGCGCCGGCGGCGACATTGGCGGCGCTTCCGCGAATCCCTTGTATGACGACGGATCACCCGACATCGACGAGGAACTGTGGTCCGGCGGCGGTTCGCCGATGCCGCAGGAAACCACAGGAGCGCGACGTATCGGACGCCGACTCAATGGTGACGGTTCATCAGCGGAATCTCTTTCCGGAGCGCGGGTGATCACCCCGGAAAACTCTGATTCAGAGGCATCCTGGGAAGTCGGCGGCCCTTCCGCTCAGGACCGCGCCGACAGCATGGCGCGGGCGACGGCCCGGCCGCAGCGCGGCCTGCCGATCCTCACCTGGCCGCACACCCGGACCGACATCCCGCTGCCGGCGGTCGCCGCCGAGCCGGTGCGCGCCGTGCTCACAGCTCTGGCGCAGGCCGGTGACCTGGTCGTGGTCGACCTGCCCCGCGCGCTCGACGAGGCCGCGACCGAGGCGCTGGCGCTGGCCAACGTGACGCTGATGGTGGTCCCCGCCGAGGTGCGAGCCTCCGCCGCGGCCTCGCAGTTGGCCGCGGCGGTCCGGCTGGTGTCGCCGGACCTGCGCGTGGTGGTGCGGCTGCCGGCTCCCGGCGGTCTGGAACCGCTGGACATAACGGATGTCATGGGCGGCCTGCCGCTGGCCGGGGTGATCGGGGCCGAGCGGCGGCTCTCGGTGGCCGCCGAACACGGCGAGCCGCCCGGCTCCAGTGCACGAGGAAGCGTCTCCGCGTTCTGCCGCGGCTTCCTGGACGACCTGTTCGGTCTGGCGTCCGCGCGGCGCTCCGAGTCCCGGGCGGCGGCATGAACGCGCCGCCGCCTTCCCCGATGACACCGCCACCGCCGATGTCGTCCTCGATGTCCTCGGCTCCACTCCCCGGATCGGAACGGCTGCGGCTGAACGCCGGGCTCGTGGACCGGGTCCGGTCTCGGCTGGCCACCCCGCCGGTCCGGGTCGACATGCAGGCGATCCTCGCGGCGCTGCGGGCCGAGGGCTGCATGCTCGACGGCCGCGATCTGCGCGCGGCGGCATATCAGGTCCGTTCCGAGCTCACCGGCGCCGGCGTGCTGGACCGGTACCTGTCCGATCCGGAGGTCACCGACGTCCTGGTGAACGCCCCGGACTCGGTGTGGATCGAACGCGCCGGGACGTTGAGCCGCGCCGACGTGCGCTTCCCCGACGAGGCCGCGGTCCGCCGGCTCGCGCAGCGGCTGGCCGCGCACGCCGGACGCCGCCTCGACGACGCCGCGCCGTACGTCGACGGCGTGCTGCCCGACGGCGCCCGGCTGCACGCGGTGCTGCCGCCGGTGGCCGTCCGGGGAACGCTGATCTCCCTGCGGGTCCCGCCACGCCGGGCGTTCACCATGGACCGGCTCACAGCCGGCGGAATGACCACCGAGCACGGCGCGCGCCTGTTGCGGGCGATCGCCACCGCGAGGGTGTCGTATCTGGTCACCGGCGGCACCGGCAGCGGGAAGACCACGCTGCTCGGCGCACTGCTCGGCCTGGTGCCGGCCGACGAGCGGATCGTGGTGACCGAGGAGTGCGCCGAGGTGGTCGTCGATCATCCGCATGTGGCGCGCCTCCAGTGCCGGACCGCGAACCAGGAGAACCGCGGCGCGGTGAACCTGCGGACGCTGGTGCGGCAGGCCCTGCGGATGCGGCCGGATCGGGTCGTGGTCGGCGAGGTGCGCGGGCCCGAGGTGTTGGAGCTGCTGGCGGCCATGAACACCGGGCACGACGGTTGCGCGGCGACGCTGCACGCGAACGGAGTCGAGGACGTCGTGGCGCGGGTCGAAGCCCTCGCCGCCCCGGCCGGGCTGGAGCGCGGTGCGCTGCACGCGCAGTTGGCGTCCGCGGTGCAGGCGGTCGTGCATCTGGTGCGGGAGAAGGGGAAACGGCGGCTGGCGTCGATCGGCGTCATCGACCGCGGGTTCGGGGAGACCGAGGTGCTGCCCGCCGTGGACTTCGATGCTGCGGGCACAGCGACCTATGGCCCGGGTTCGGAACGCCTCAGCCAGTTGCTGGGCCTGGACGTCCGGGAGACGTCTGCCGAGCCCTCACGGGAACAGCAGAACCGGGACGCCGACGCCGATCTGGAGAAGCTCGCCGGTTGGCAGGAAGCGCTGGCTGAGGCCGATCGCCTCTTGCCGGTCCTCAAAAGCGCGGCCAGTGCGGGCAGCGCGCCTGGCGGAAGCGATCCGGACGAACCGTTCGTCGCCGACTACGGCCCCTCTCCATCGCGCAGAGGAGGCCACCGATGAACTCCGCGCTGGCAGGCATCCTGGCGGCTTCGGCGGTGCTGACCTTCCCAGGGCCGGGCGCGCGCCGACGGCTGGAGACTGCGGTGTTGGGCAGTCCGCGCGGACCGAAATGGCGATTGCGGCTGGCCGGTGCGTGGCCGACGGTGCTGTCGGCGATCGCGTTGGGAGTGCTCAGTTCTGTCGCCGCGCGCTCCGCGGTGCTGGCGTTCCTGGTGCCGTTCGGAGCGTGGCGCGCGTATCGGGCGTGGACGGCTCACACCGCGCGGCTGGCCGTCGAGCGCCGGCAGACCGAGGTCATCGAACTCTGCGTCACCATCTGCTCCGAGCTGCACGCCGGTCGGGAGGCGCGCGAGGCGTTGCACGACGCCGCGTCCGGCGCGTGCCCGGATCTGGCGGTGTATCTGGCCGGACCGCTCGGCACCGGCCACGACGTCGTGACCGTGCTGCGCTCGGCGGCTGGGACTCCGGGCCGTGAAGCTCTCGCCGCGCTCGCCGCTTGCTGGCAGGTCTCCGAGGGCGGCGCGGGGATGACCCCGGCGATCGGGGAGCTGGCCGACGGGCTCCGGGCCGAGCGCGCGCAACGGCGCGAGCTGGACGCCGAGCTCGCGGGGATCCGTACGTCGGCGCGTCTGCTGGCGCTGTTGCCGGTGGTGGGACTGGTGATCGGCTCCGGGATGGGGCTCTCGCCGGTTCCCATGCTGCTGCACACCGGGATCGGCGAGGCGTGTCTGGTGCTGGGGATCGCGTTCGTGCTCGGCGGCGTGATGTGGATGGACCGCATCGCGCGCTCGGCGGAGGCGCTGTCATGAGCGTCCTCGGCATCGCGTTCACCGGGGTCGCGGCCGGGGTGTCGGCGGGGTTGTCGGTGTTGTGCTGGCCGCAACGGCACCAGGACCGTCCCGCCCGGCGGTTGGCATTTCTGGCCTCGCGGGACGGCACCACGGATCCGTCGCACGCGCGACCGTGGTCCGGCTTTCTCAAACGTCTGAGACACAACCCCTGGACCACGGCCCGCCGCCAGCGCAGACAAGGCGAAGCGGCCGCGCGCATATCGCCGGTGGCCGCCGATCTGCTGGCCGCGTGCCTGGCCTCCGGCGCCGATCCGCTGCGCGCCGCCGAGGTGGTGGCGTACTGCCTGCGGCCGCCGGGCCGACTCACCACGCTCGGCGAGCAGGCGGCGGCCGAGCTGTCCGACCGGTTCCAGGAGGTCGCGCAGCTGCTGCGGCTCGGCGGCAACCCGGTCACCACCTGGCGCGTGGTCGCCGCCGAACCCGGGCTGCGGCCGGTCGCCGAAGCCATCGGCCGGGCCGGACTGTCCGGCGCACCGCCGGTCGCCACGATCCGGGCCTGCGCCACCGACCTGCGCAAGGAGCGGCACGCCGCGAGCACGGCCGCCGCGCGCCGGGCCGGGGTGCGGGGCGTGGCCCCGCTGGCCGGGTGCTTCCTGCCCGCGTTCGTGCTGATCGGGGTCATCCCGATCGTCCTGGGCCTGGCCCATCACCTGCTCCGCTGACCGCTGACCTCCAACCAGAAGGAAGAACCATGAGACTCATCCGCCGCCGACGGCACCGCGACCGGGGCATGTCGACCGTCGAGTACACGCTCGGCACGCTCGCGGCGTGCGCCTTCGCAGTGATCTTGTACAAGGTGATCACGAGCCCGGCAGTGGAGAACGGCCTCACGGCGGTTCTGCGCAAGGCACTCAACACAGCGTTCTGATGCACCGGCGAAGACGCCAGGACGCCGGCTACGCCACGGTCGAAGCAGCGCTGGCCATCCCAAGCTTGGTGCTGTTCACGATGGCGTTGGCCGGGGTCCTGACCGGGCTGGCGACGCAGATCCGCTGCCTCGACGCCGCCCGCCTCGGAGCCCGAGCGGCAGCGCGCGGCGAGTCGGCGGCGGAGGTCGAGGCGGCTGTCGGCCGCGCCGTGCCGGGTGCTTCGGTGCGCATCGGCACCGAGGACGGCCTGATCCGGGTCACGGTCACGGCGCCGGTGGCCGATGTGCCGCTGCTGCGAGCGTTCACGGCGCACGCCGATGCCTACGAGGCCGACGAGGCCACTGACGAAGCCCCTGTGGAAAGTGAGGACACCGGTGCCGACCCGAACCCGTGATCGCGGCGCGGCCACGATCTTCGCCGCGCTCCTGGCCGGACTACTGACCACCCTCGCCGGAGCGCTACTCGCCCTCGGCGCCGCGATCCTCGCCCGCCACCGGGCCGGAGCCGCCGCCGACCTGGCGGCGCTCAGCGCCGCCGTCCACGCCGAGACCGGGCAACCGCCCTGCGACTGGGCCCGCCGCGTGACCGCCGCCGAGCACGCCCGGCTGGTCCGATGCGCCTGCGACGGCCCGGTTTGCCTGGTCGGCGCCGCCGTCGGCACGCCATGGGGCACCGCGACCGTGACCAGCCGCGCCGGACCGGCGGACGACCCCGTCGGTGCGAGTGCCTTCGGCATCAAACCCGACACCACGGGAGTTCGGCCCGTGCGCCTCGCCGCGGCCAACGATCTCGTTACTCAGCGCGCCCTCGGCATCGAGCGGAGCGGCCGATCGAAAGCAGACGCCACGGGAATCCGGCCCCCGCACCTCACCCCGGCCGACAATCTCGCCGCTCAGCGCGCCCTTGCCGTCGAGCGGAGCGTTCGCCCGGAAGCGAACGCCGCGAGAATCCGGCCCGCGCACCTCACCCCGGCCGACAATCTCGCTACTCAGCGCGCCCTTGCCGCCGAGCGGAGCGTTCACCCGGAAGCGAACGCCGTCCGTTTGCGAGCCGCGCACATCATTCCCCGACCGCCGCCCCACCGCGCGCCAGTCGTCCCACTCACCCCAGCCGCCCCAACCGTCGCCGTCGGCGTCGCCCTCGCTGAAGCCGAGCCACTCGCTCGCGCGCCGGCTGCGGCGTGCGGCCAGCTGGGCGCAGCGCTGGCCGGAGCGGTGCATGCCCAGGCGGAGGAGCCAGAGGGCGATCACGAAGGCCCAGCCGAATATCGCGCCGGTGAGGAAGACCTGCGCGGTGGTCGTCTGGACTCCGACGCCCAGGAAGGTCAGGTGGTCGTCGGCGGTGCTCGAGGCCGCGACTCCGGTGGCGATCATGACCACGAGGCTGAGCAGCCCCAGCGCGACGGCGATCATCGGCGGACCGCCTTTCGGTGGGTGGGTCGGATCCGGTGGGACGGCTGCTCAGGGCCGGTGGTCGGTCGGCTGGCCGGTCGACGTGCCGGCTGGTGGTCGGCCAGCCAGCCAGCCGGCCGGTCAGTCAGTCGCTCAGGGCCAGCGGTTGGCCGGGGACTCCCGGCGCCCGGCGCCCATGGAGTCGTCGGCCGCGGCCCGGCGGTCGTCCTCCTGCCAGCGCCCCACCGGCTCGACGTCGGTGTCCGAGTCGAGGATCCAGACGCTGTCCACGTCGGCCCGCGAGCGGCGCCACCACAGCAGGCCGACCGCGCCGGCCGCGCCGAGCGCCATCAGGCCGATCGGGGCGCGGCTGCGGCGGGCCGCGGTCACGGCCGCCAGCGGCATCACGCCGGCGATGCGTGCCATCGGCGAGGGCTGGGGGGCGCCGTGCCGGATGACCTGCCAGGCCGCGCCGCCGCGGGACGCCGCCTCGGCGGCCAGCGGGCGGGCGCGCTCGGCCACGGGACGGGCCCGCTCGGCCATCACCGCGGCGGCGACCGAAGCGCGGTCCGCGACCTGGTGCGCGACCACCGCGGCGCGGTCGGCGACCTGCTGTGCGGTCTCCTGCGCGGTACCGGCCGCACTCATGGCCGCGCTCTGGGCGGTCCCGGCTGCGCCGGAGACCGAGTGGGCGGCGCCGGAGGTCCGGTCGCGGACGGCACAGCGCACGCGCTCCAGACGGCTCTGCGGCTCGTCGTGACTGAACGGCATCCTCATCGCGCCTCTCCCTCACATCGCCTGTTCGCCGCCGCACCTGGCCAACGCTGTCCGGCGGCCCCGCCGGGCAGCGCCGCCGGAAGCAGGGTCGACCTGGCAAGCGGCTCGAGTTCGTGCCTGCCCGGCCACCCCGCCGGACAACCTCACGCAGGGCCATTGGGGCTACTCAGAGGGTGAGTGAGCTTCCGTGCGAGGATGGAGAGCGTCCATACGACAGAAACCGAAAGGCAACAGACTGTGGCCGAGAACCTGTACGCCACCATCAAGACCAACCACGGCGAGATCGTCGTGCGGTTGCTTCCGGACTTTGCGCCGAAGACCGTCGCCAACTTCGTGGGTCTGGCGGAGGGGACCCGGGAGTGGACGCACCCCGAGACCAATGTGAAGTCGACGACGCCGCTGTACGACGGCACGGTCTTCCACCGGATCATCCCGCAGTTCATGATCCAGGGCGGCGACCCGCTGGGCCAGGGCTTCGGCGGCCCCGGCTACGTCTTCGACGACGAGCCGCACCCGGACCAGACCTTCAACGACCGCGACTACCTGCTGGCGATGGCCAACGCGGGGATCCGCAACGGCAAGGGCACCAACGGCTCGCAGTTCTTCATCACCGTGCCGACCCCGCGCCGTCCGACCCACCTGAACGGCAAGCACACCATCTTCGGCGAGGTCGTGGACGCCGACAGCCGCAAGGTCGTGGACGAGATCGCGGCGGTGCCGACCGGCGCGCAGGACCGGCCGCTGAAGCCGGTGGTGATCGAGAGCATCACGATCGAGCGCCGCGAAGGCTGAGCCGAGCGCGTACCGCGGGGTGCGGAGGAAACTCTGTGCCCCGCGTGTTCGTTTCCTCTACATTCGGAACCGGCCGATCGAAACCGGACCCGTCAGCCCGTCTCCCCAGCCGTCAACGGGACGCTTCGCGTCGCTGTACCTAAAGAGGACCACCGTGACGATGCCGCCAGGCAGCCCAGGCAGCCCTCCCGTGCCGGCCACCGACCTCCCGGCCTGCTACCGGCATCCGGAGCGGGAGGCGCAGATCCGCTGCACCCGCTGCGAGCGCCGCATCTGCCCGGAGTGCATGGTCCCCGCCTCGGTCGGCTTCCAGTGCCCGGACTGCGTGCGCGGCGGCAACCAGCAGGTGCCCAAGGCCCGGACCCCGTTCGGCGCGGTGCTGCGGCCCCGGGTGGTCCCGGTGGTCACCTACAGCCTGATCGCGCTGAACTTCGTGATGTTCGGCCTGCAGCACATCGTCGGTACCTCGCAGGTCGGCGCGGCCGGCGGCGGGGTGTTCCAGGTGAACACCCTGGACATGCGGCTGGAGCTGATCGCCAAGGGCACGTGGGTGGACGGCCAGCCGATAGGCGTGGCGAACGGCGAGTGGTACCGCCTGGTCACCTCGATGTTCCTGCACGCGAACCTGGTGCACATCGCCTCGAACATGATCTCGCTGTTCTTCATCGGCCCGATGCTCGAGGCGATGCTGGGCAAGCTGCGGTTCGTGCTGGTCTACCTGATCGGCGGGCTGGCCGGGGCGGTGACGTCCTACTGGTTCATGACCCCGCTGAGCCCGGCGAGCCTGGGCGCCTCCGGCGCGATCTCCGCGGTGTTCGGCTGTCTGGTGGTGATCGGGCTGCGGCGCAAGATCCTGGACCCCGGGATGATCGTCGTGGTCCTGGTGATCAACATCGTGATCCCGCTGCAGAACACCAACATCGACTGGCGCGACCACGTCGGCGGCGTGGTGGCCGGGGCGCTGATCGGCGCGGTCTACGCCTTCGCCCCGGAGCTCATCCGCGCCCTCGGCAAGGCCAGGGCGCCCCGTGAGCAGCAGGTGCGGCTGCTCAACGGGCTCGGCTTCGGCACCATGGCGCTGGTGCTGGCCCTGGCGATCGCCGGGACGGCCGTGCACACCGCACACCTGAACGACCCGGCGAACCGTACGCGCACTGTTGACGGCGCGCCGTACACACCCGGCCCGACCAGCGTCGTCACCGACGTTCCAGATAGTTATCCACAGGCATCCGGTACTTATCCACACTGGGGATAAGCCTGTGGATGTTGTGTTAGGCAGCGATCGGGCACAGTCGGTGACGACGGCGACGCAAAGCGCGCGGCGCTACTTCCACTTCATGGACGCGATGAAGCCGGTGATGATCAACCCGAAGCCGACGGCCATGTTCCAGCCGTGCAGCGCGGAGACCGGGTACGTCATGTTCGACAGGTAGTACACCACTATCCACAGCAGGCCGAGCACGAAGCACCCGACCATCAGCGGCAGCACCACCCGGTTCCCGGTGTCCAGCTTGATCGGCTGCCTCTTGTCCGGCGGCGGGGTGTACGCGGCCTTCTTGCGGACCTTCGACTCGGGCACGGTTCACTCCTGGATTGCTCGGCTGCTGTGCGGCCTCGATCGGGCATGCGACAGTGTGCGTCCGATAGCGTATCCGCCATGGCGTCAGGGCGCGATCAGCTGGACGAACCCGCATCGGCGGACGGCCCGGAGCCGACCCGGCGGACGGCACCGGAGCCCGCCCCGGAACCGGCCCGGCGGCGGCCCTCCCGGGTGGTCTGGCACACCGGTGTGGTGCTGGTGTTCGCCCTCGCCGGGGCGCTGTTCCTGACCGCCCGGGACACCGCCGACGGCCAGGGAGACATCCGGCCGGACCGGGGTGCGCAGCTCTCCGACGTGATCCGTGCCCAGAACACGCACAACCAACAGCTTACCGAGCAGGTGGCGGCGCAGCGCGCGGCGCAGGACGCCCTGACCCGCGGCCAGAGCGCCGACGCCCGGGTGAAGGCGGCGCAGGCCCAGGTCGACTCGCTGTCCGGCCCGGTGGCCCTGACCCCGGTCACCGGCTCGGCCCTGACCGTGACCCTCAACGACGCCCCGCCGAACGCGCAGCCGGCCGCCGGCGCCCCCGCGGCGCAGCCGGACTGGCTGATCATCCACCAGCAGGACGTGCAGGCCGTGGTGAACGCGCTGTGGGCCGGCGGCGCGACCGGGATCCAGCTGATGGACCAGCGCCTGGCGCCGACCTCGGCGGTGCGCTGCGTGGGCAACACGCTGCTGCTCCAGGGCCGCGTCTACTCCCCGCCCTACGCGATCACCGCGGTCGGCGACCCGACGAAGATGCGCGCCGCGCTGATGGCCGCCCCGGCCGTGCAGACCTATCTGGAGTACGTCAACGCCTACGGGCTCGGCTGGGACGTGAAGGCACGCGATCGAGTGACGCTGCCGGGCTATACCGGACCGCTCGACGTGTCGTTCGCCTCCGTGGCGCCCTGAAGCCGACAAACTGGCGGAATGTGGGCAGAGCGTGCACGAACGGCGATCCGATCCGTCGGTGAGATCCTGATCACGCTGGGCGTCGTACTCTTCCTGTTCTGCGCCTACCAGCTCTTCTACACCAACGTGATCGCCGACGAGGCGATGAGGTCCGAGGTCTCGGACCTGCACAAGCTCTGGGCCGCGCAGCCGCCGACGCCGCGCTCGGCCGGCTCCGCAACCCCGGCCGGCCTCGGGCCCTTCGACACCGCCGACAGCCGCGGCACCTCCGGCGCGGCCTTCGCGATCCTGCACATCCCCCGGCTCGGCGACAAGTCGATCCCGGTCCTGCAGGGCACCTCCCTGGACCTGCTGGGCCGCGGCGTCGGCCACTACAAGGACTCCGCGCTGCCCGGACGCGTCGGCAACTTCGCGGTCGCCGGCCACCGCAAGACGCACGGCGAGCCGTTCCGCTACCTCGACGAGATGCGCGCCGGCGACCTGATCGTGGTGGAGACCGCGGACACCTGGTACACCTACCGCGAGGACCGCGACCCGTTCATCGTCGACCCGACCGACCTGGCCGTGGTCGCGCCGGTCCCCGACCACCCGGGCGAGACGCCGTCGCAGAAGCTGATCACCCTGACCACCTGCAACCCGTGGTGGGCCTCCACGCAGCGCATGATCGTCACCGGCACGCTGATCGCCCAGCAGCCGCGGTCCGCGGGGGAGCCCCCGGCATTGACCGTGAACACCCCCAAGTTCCAATAGGACTCTGGTAAAACCTCATAGAGACCTCTATAGAGAAGTCTGTAGAGAGAGGAGCAGGCGATGTACGCGTTTCTGTGGCGGCACCTTCCGGGGCCCGTCTACGCGAAGGTGCTCATCGCCCTGGTCGCCGCGGCCCTGATCGTGGTGCTCCTGTTCGGCTGGATCTTCCCGTGGATCGAGCCGCTGATGCCGTTCAGCGGCAACACGGTCTCGCAGTAGCGCCTCCGCCGGGCCGGTAGGCTCACGGCATGGCAGCGCGGATCCTGGTCGTCGACAACTACGACAGCTTCGTCTACAACCTCGTTCAGTACCTGTACCAGCTCGGCGCGGAGTGCGAGGTGGTGCGCAACGACGCGATCGGCGTCGAGGCGGCGCACGACTACGACGGCGTCCTGCTCTCTCCCGGCCCCGGCGTCCCCGAGGAAGCCGGCGTCTGCATCAAGATGGTCGGCTATGCCGAGGAGCACCGGATCCCGGTCTTCGGCGTCTGCCTGGGCCTGCAGTCGATCGCGGTCGCGCACGGCGCCGTGGTCGGCCGCGCCCCGGAGCTGCTGCACGGCAAGACCAGCACGGTCACCCACGACGGCCTGGGCGTCTTCCAGGGCCTGGCGGACCCGTTCACGGCCACGCGCTACCACTCGCTGGCCGTGGAGCCCGGGACGCTGCCCGAGGACCTGCTCGTCACCGCGCGCACGGACTCCGGCGTCATCATGGGCATCCGCCACCGCGAACTCCCGGTGGAGGCCGTGCAGTTCCACCCCGAGTCGGTCCTGACCGAGGGCGGCCACCGGATGCTGGCGAACTGGCTGACCGTGTGCGGCGACGCCGGGGCAGTGGAACGCTCCGCAGGCCTGGCGCCGGTGGTGATCGGCGCGGCCAACTGAGGACCATCCTCAGGACGGAACTCTTAGCGGCGAGAACGCTCTTAGAGCGAGAACTTCTAAGCAGAGAAACACAAAGCCCCGCACGGAACCTTCCGTGCGGGGCTTCGCTATAGCGAACCGGCTAGTTACCGCCGCCGCCCTTCTTGGTCGACGTCGGGCTGCTCGGGCACAGCTGCGGGTCCAGGATGCAGGCCGGGTTGTTCGAGTTGGTCTGGCTCGGGTTTCCCGGCCCGGACGTCGTCGTCGTGGGACCGCCCTGCTGACAACTCGGGTCCGTCGGGTCGCAGGTCTGCTGCTGGGTGCTCGGCGGCGTGGTCGGGGGCGGCGCCGGCGCGTAGTAGACCACGATCGGCGTGTCCTTGGGGTACTGGCCGTCCGGCACGTTGATCCGGGTCACGTTGCCGGTCCCCACGGTGCCGGCCGAGCTGTCCTGCGTCGGTTTGACGTTGGTGAAGCCCTGGGCCGTGATCTGCGACACGACGCTGCCGTACGGCTGGCCGACGAGGTTCCCGGCGGTGAGCGGGATCGTGGCCTTGCCGGAGGAGATGACCCAGCCGATCTGGACCTTGCTCGTGTCCTGCTGGGTACCGTCGATGACCGCGCTGTTGTTGTTGGCGTCGATCACGTGGAGGATGTTGCCCTTCGGCACCGTCGGGTCCGGCGCCGTCGACGTCACCGCGTTGGTCAGATCGAAGTGGGCACCGGTCAGGTACGCCTTCAGGGTGGCCTCGGTCCACCCGTTGAGGGTGGCCGTGGCCGGCACCTTGCCCAGCTGCGGGCCGAGCGACAGGCAGTAGGTGATCGGCTGGGGCTTCATGAAGTTGCCGTTGGCCGTCGGGTTCTGGGCGATGATCGTCCCCTTCGGGGACGAGTGCATGTCGATGTTGCCGGGGCAGGCCGTGCCGTCGCCGGTCAGGGTCCAGCCGGCGTTCTCCGGCTTGGCCAGGATCGACTGAGCCTGCTGGACGCTGTTCGCCCCGACACCGAAGTCCGGTACCGCCTTGGAGTCGCTGTTGCCGCCGGACTTCAGGAGTGACTTCGCCAGCAGGATCGCCGCGATGACCGCGGCGATGCCGGCGATGGCCAGGATGATGTACCCGGTCTTGCCGCTCTTCTCCGGCTCCGGAGGACGGCGCGGCTCGGGGCGGCGCGGCGGGCCGGCTGGCGGCCGTCCTCCGGGACCGTTCCCGTACTCGTCGTCGTACCCGGGCGTCGCCGCGGGCTGGTAGCCGGTCGGCACCTCGACCGCGGGCATCGCCCGGGTCTGGCCGACCGCGGCCGCCGCGCCCACCTGGCGGGGGTCGAGCCGCTGGGTCGGCATGTTCGCCGGCCCCAGCACCGCGGTCTGCGCCTCGGTGGGCCGGCCGTCCAGCACCCGCTCGATGTCCGCGCGCATCTCGGTGGCCGACTGGTAGCGCGCGTCGGCGGTCTTGGCCAGCGACTTCAGCACCACCGCGTCGATCGCCGGGCTGATCTCCGGGTCGTAGGAGGACGGCGGCTGCGGCTCCTCGCGCACGTGCTGGTAGGCCACGGCCACCGGGGAGTCGCCGACGAACGGCGGCCGGCCGGTGAGCAGCTCGAACATCAGGCAGCCGGTGGAGTACAGGTCGCTGCGGGCGTCCACGGTCTCGCCCTTGGCCTGCTCCGGCGACAGGTACTGCGCGGTGCCGATGACCGCCGCGGTCTGCGTCATCGTCATGCCGTTGTCGGCCATGGCGCGGGCGATGCCGAAGTCCATCACCTTCACGGTGCCGGACCGGGTCAGCATGATGTTCGCCGGCTTGATGTCCCGGTGGATGATGCCGTTGCGGTGCGAGTAGTCCAGGGCCTGCAGCACGCCGGCGGTGATCTCCAGGGCCCGCTCGGGCAGCAGCCGGCGGCCGGAGTGCAGCAGGTCGCGCAGCGTGGAGCCGTCGGCGTACTCCATCACGATGTAGGGAACCGAGACTCCGTTCTCGAAGTCCTCGCCGGTGTCGTAGATCGCCACGATCGCCGGGTGGTTCAGGGACGCCGCGGACTGCGCCTCGCGGCGGAACCGCGCCTGGAACGTGGGGTCCCGCGACAGGTCGGCACGCAGCGTCTTCACGGCCACCGTGCGGCCCAGCCGGGTGTCGCGGGCCATGAAGACCTCGGCCATCCCGCCTCGACCCAGCACGGAGCCCAGCTCGTACCTGCCGCCGAGCCGCCGCGGCTGTTCCGCCCCGGGGTAGGTTCCGGACATCTCATCGCTCCAGCTCATCGATCGCCACCCGGTGGCGGCGGTCTGACATCGTCTCAGTCGAAAACTTGCTTCCGGCAGTATCCCCCGAACCGGGTCCGGCGCCAGTGGCGCGCTCCGGAATCCCCGCCGGACCGGCTCTGGCGTTACCCGCGCCCGCCGGTCCGACACCCCGCCCCGTTCAGGCGGCCCACTTCCGCGTCAGCTCACTCCCAGTGCCGCCTTCAGTACCGCGTCGGCCGTCGGGCCGGCGAACCCGACACCGCTGATGTCGCCGCGGATGCTGGGGTTGTTGGTCTCGACCATCACCGCGACCGCGACCTTCTTGCCGTTGGCCGTGCCGTAGCAGACGAACCAGGCCAGCGGGTTCTGGCCCGCGGCCCGCTGCGCGGTACCGGTCTTGGCGCCCATCTGGACGCCGGACACGGCGGCGGTCTTGGCGGTGCCGTTCGCGACCACGTTCTGCATCATGTCGTCGAGGGTGCCCGCGGTCGCCGGGCTCATCGCCTGGCTGAGCACGTGCTGGTGGTCCGACCCCTTGTAGGTGACGTGCCCGTTGGGCGCGGTCTCCTTGTCCACCAGGTAGGGCTGCATGATGGCGCCGCCGTTGGCCACCGAGGCCGCGATCATCGCCGCCTGCAGCGGGGTCACCTGGGTGTCGCCCTGGCCGATGGAGTCCTGGGCCAGCGCCAGCTGGTTGTTGCCGATGGCGGTCGGCGACGGGAAGCTCGACTGGGCCACCGACAGCGGGATCTTCAGGCTCGGGTCGTTGAACCCGAACTTCGAGGCGTAGGTGGACATGATCTGGGGGCCGAGCTGGGCACCGACGTAGCCGTAGACGGAGTTGCAGGACTGGGCCAGCGCCGTCTTCAGGTCGGTCCCCGGGCAGGACTCCTGGTTCTCGTTCGTCAGGGTGTAGCCGGAACCCGGGACGGAGAAACCGTTGGCGTCCGCGCCGGTCGGGGTGGTCTCCTGGTACTTGCCGGAGTCCAGCGCGGCGGCCGCGGTGACCAGCTTGAAGACCGAGCCGGGCGGGTAGTTCTCCTGGATCGCGTGGTTCAGGTTCGGCTTGGTCTTGTCGTTCTCCAGCACCTTGCCCGCCGCGCTGGAGGTGTCGCCGTCGTTGGACGCTATCCCGTTCGGGTCGAAGCTCGGCGAGGAGTACATCGCCAGGATGGCACCGGTGGTCGGGTCCAGGGCCACCACCGAACCCTGCTTGCCCTTCAGTCCGGCGATCGCCGCCTGCTGCACCGAGTTCTGCAGCGTCAGCTGGACGTCGCCGCCCTTCTTGGACTTGCCGGTCAGCGTGTCCATGAAGTTCGCCACGGACTCGGAACTGTCCGTGCCCTGCAGGAACTTGTCGAGGGACGACTCTATGTCGGTGGCGCCGTAGCCGATCGACTTCCAGCCGGTGATGTTGGCGTAGTCCGACTTCAGCGGGTACGTGCGCTGGTACTTGTACGAGATCCCGCCGGAGGGCACTGATTCGGCGATGACGGTTCCGTCGGCGGTGAGGATCTGGCCGCGCGGATACGCGAAGGCGTCCAGGATGTTGCGCTGGTTGCCGTTGCGCGCCTTGTAGCTGTCGGCGTTGACCACCTGCAGATAGTTGGAGCTGACGAGCAGGCTGGCGATGAGCAGGAAGCAGAACAGGGCCACCCGCCTGATCGGCTGGTTCACGGTCCGTACCTCCGCTCCGGCGGACCCTGCCGGCCGGCCGCGTCACCCGGGGTGACCCCGGGCGCCGGCGTCGGTCGGGTCCGCACGTCGTCGTCTTCGTCGTCTTCGAACGCCGGGATATAGGACTCCGTCTGGCCCTGTTCCGGTTCCGCGCTCGGGCCGGATGTGGCCTGCATCGCCTGGGTCGCCTCCGCTGCGCGCAGCGCCGTCTGCTCTCCGTAACCGCGGGGCTGGGAGGGGACGGCCTGCGTGGCATCGGCCGCACCGGCCGATCCGGCGGCGCCGGGGGCGCCGACGGGACGGACGGGCATCGGCTGGGTGGGATCGGCCGCGCCCGGAGGCGTCGGGCCGCCGGGAGCACCCGGGCCGAATCCCGTCTGCCCAAGTCCGGTTTGGCCCAGTCCGGTCTGGCCGAGAGCGGTCTGGCCCAGGCCCGGCTGCGCCAGCGGGTGCGGACGCTGCGGACCCTCGGGGCCCTGCGGCGCCGCCGGCTGAGCGTGCCGCCCCTGGACCGCGTTCGACGGCATCTTCTGGGCGGCCGCCAGACGCATGTTCCGCAGCTCGTCGTCGGTCAGCGGGATCGCCGGCGGCAGCGGCCGCCGCGCGGAGTCGGACAATCTGATCAGCAGCGCGACCACGACCCAGTTCGCCACCAGCGCCGAACCGCCGGCGGCCAGGAACGGCATCGGCAGACCGGTCAGCGGGATGACCCGCATGACGCCGCCGGCGGTGATGAACACCTGCAGCGCGAACGTCACGGCCAGACCGGCGGACAGGAGCTTGCCGTAGTTGTCGCGGATCAGCAGCGCGGTCTTGAAGCCGCGCATCACGAACAGCGTGTAGACCATCATCAACGCGAACAGCCCGACCATGCCGAGCTCCTCGCCGACCGTGACCAGGATGAAGTCCGCGTTCTTGGCGAACCCGACCAGCCAGGGCCGGCCCTGGTCCAGGCCCTTGCCGAAGATGCCGCCGGTGGCGAAGCCGTAGATGGACTGCGAGATCTGGTCCGAGGGGCAGTTCTTCGGGGTCGGGACCTGGGCGGCGCACAGCTCGCCGTTGAACGGGTGCAGCCAGTTGTTCACGCGCTGCTGGACGTGCGGCACCGTCGTGGCGATGAACACGGCGCCGCCGATGAACGCGGTGAGGCCGAACACCAGCCACGAGGTCCGTTCGGTCGCGATGTACAGCAGCACCACGAAGGCGCCGAAGAACATCAGCGAGACACCGAGGTCGGTCTCGAAGACCAGGATGAGCATCGCCAGGACCCAGCAGACCGCGATCGGCCCCATGTCGCGGCCGCGCGGGATGTTCAGGCCGAGCACCCGGCGCGAGGCCACGCGCAGCGCGTCGCGCTTGGCCATCAGGAACGCCGCGAAGAACGAGACCAGCAGTAGCTTGCCGAACTCGGCGGGCTGGATCGAGACCCCGCCGGGGAAGCGGATCCAGCTCTTCGCGCCGTTGGCGCTGGAGATCGAGGCCGGCAGCACGGCCGGGATGGCGACCAGGAACAGGCCGGAGACCATCGAGATGTAGGCGTAGCGCTGCAGGATCTTGTGGTCCTTGACGAACAGCAGGAAGGCCGCCATCGCGATGATGCCCAGCGCGGTGTACATCAACTGGTTCGTCGTCGACCCGGCCGGCGCGATGTGGTACTTGACCGGGTTGGCCTTGTGCAGCGCCTGGTAGTGCTCGGAGTCGTAGATGTCCAGGCGGTGGATCAGCACCAGGCCGATGCCGTTGAGGAAGATCGCCAGCGGCAGGAACAGCGGGTCCGCGTACGGTGCGGCGTAGCGGATCAGGCCGTTGGCGACGAGCACCACCGCCGCCAGGCCCGCGCCGACACCCCACATGCCGGCCGGCAGCTTGCCGTTGTCGGCCAGGCCCACGTTGGCGTAGGCGAACATGGCGACCGCCACCGCGAACAGACTGAGCAGCAGCTCGGTGTTGCGGCGCTTGGGGATCAGGGGTTCTTCGGGCCGGGGCGGGGCGGCTGACATCGACACTACTAAGGACCGTCCGTTGTTCCGGCGCAGTACGCCTTCATCTGCGGGTCGTCACCTTGCTGCGACGGGGATGTCGTGGCCGGCGACGAGGGATTCTGGGGCTCCGGCGATCCCTGCTGGCCGCCGCCGGAGGCGGTGGAGCCGGTCGGGTCGCCGGGCGCGGTGGTGCTCGGGGAAACCGGCCCGTTCGCCAGCGGCGCGCCCTGCTTGGACGCGGTCGGCGGCGAGGACGGGGCGAGGTTCTGTTGCGGCACTGCTTGCGGCACTGCTTGCGGCGCCGGTTGTGGCGCCCCGGAGCCGGCCGCCGGTTTGACCGACGTGGTGACGTGCTGCGGCTGGCTCTGGATGGCCGGCTGGCTGTGCCGGTAGTCGGCGCAGGACTTGGCAGCCGCACGGTACTGCTCCAAGTACGCCAGCGCGGCGTCCTTGGAGCTGAAGGATTGGGTCTTGTACAGATCTGTGCGCTTGCTCTGCGGTACCGCGTTGATCCACAGCGGGCCCTCGGACAGCGACTGCTGCGACGACGCGAACGACAGCTGCGACATGCCCTGGTAGAGCAGCACCTGCTTGTTGTCCGAGGACGGCGTCACGTAGTACTGCCCCTGGCTGTACACATACGCACCGCCCGCGGCGGCGGCCAGCACCACGACGACCGCGCCGCTGATGAGCAGGCCCTTCTTGCTCCGCTTGGCGGGCGCCGGGGCGCGCGGACCGCCGGGCACGCCGTCCGGGCCGCCGTAGGCCTCCCCGGGATGACGCGGCGCCCCGGGGTGCTGGTTCTCCACCCCCGGCATGCCGCCGCGCTGCCCGGGCAGCGGTTCCATCTCGGCGGTCTGCGCGGACGGGTCGTACTGCGGCGGCGCGGTGGCCACCGGCCCGCCCGGGTGCTCGGCCGTCATCTGCTGGCCCTGCTGGTTCTGCTGACCGCGCCGGGAGCGCAGGCGCGCGGCGCGGCCGGCCGGGTGGTTCTGCGGGAAGTCGTCCTGCTGGCCGCCGGGCCCGCCGGTCGCCGGGGTGCTGAACCGGGGCAGCTGCTCCACGCCCTCGCTGGCCGCGCCGACCACCACCGGGGTCAGCGACCCCAGCATCTGGGTGGACTCGTTCGGGCTGGCGCCGGGGATGGTCCCGTCGTCGAGGGTGTCGGCGACGATGCAGGTGATGTTGTCCGGCCCGCCGGCCCTCAGCGCCAGCTCGATGAGCGCGTCCACGGCCTGCTGCGGGTCCGCGTAGGCGGCCAGCGTCTCGGCCAGTGTTTCCTGTGAAACAAATCCTGACAAGCCGTCAGAACACAGCAGATAGCGGTCGCCGGCGTAGGCGTCGAAGGTGCCGATGTCCGCTTCGACCTGCGTGCGGCCGTCCAGGACCCGCATCAGCAGGGAGCGCTGCGGGTGGTGGCCCGCCTCCTCCTCGGTGATCCGGCCCTCGTCGATCAGGCGCTGCACCCAGGTGTGGTCGGCGGTCATCTGCTCCAGCAGGCCGTCGCGCAGCCGGTAGGCGCGGGAGTCGCCGACGTGCACCATGCCGAAGCGGCCGCCGGACCACAGCATCGCGGTCAGCGTGGTGCCCATGCCCTCCAGCTCGGGGCGCTCGGCCACGATCGCGCGCAGCCGCTCGTTGGCCGCCACCACCGCGCCGCCCAGCAGCGCCAGGTCCGGCTCGCCGAGCGTCGGGTCGGGGGCCGAGTGCGGGTGGCCGGACTCGCGGGCGGCCAGGTCGTGCTGGGAGATGTGCAGGGTCTGCTCGTTCTCCGGCACGCCGCCGGGGCCGGGGGCCGCCGGACCGCCGGGCAGCGGCTGGCCGCCCTGCGTCATCGCGGGCAGCTCGCCGGTCCCGGACAGCAGATCCTCACCGCCCGGCATGTCCAGCCGCGACACCGTCGTCATCACGACGGCGCTGGCCAGCTCGCCGGCCGCGGCGCCACCCATGCCGTCGGCGATCGCGAGCAGGCGCGGGCCGGCGTAACCGGAGTCCTCGTTGCCCTCCCGGATCAGCCCGACATGGGAGCGGATCGCGTACCTGAGCACAAGAGCCATCTGGCACCTCTCCTTATGCCTATGCGCGCAACTCGAGCACGGTCTTGCCGATGCGGATCGGGACACCGATCTGTGCCACGGTCGGCGCGTTCAGCTTCGTCTGCCCGAGGAAGGTGCCGTTGGTGGAGCCGAGGTCTTCGACTATCCACTGCCCGGAGGCGTCCGGATAGAGCCGGGCGTGCCGGCTGGAGGCGTAGTCGTCGTCCAGCACGATGGTCGAGTCGTGCGCCCGGCCCATCGTCACCTGCTGGCCGCTGGTGATGTTGACGGTGGTGCCGGCCAGCGAGCCGCCGACCACCACCAGCCGGGTGGGCATGGGCGGTCCGCCGCGGCGGGCGCCGGGCTGGTAGGGCGCGCGGGCGCCGCCGCCGCGGGTGGCGACCGCCTGGGTCGTGGCCGCGGCCGCGGCCTTGGCCGCCTTGGCCTGCTGGCGCTTGCTCGTCCGGGACCCGTAGAGGTCGGAGCGCATGACCCCGACCGCCGAGAACACGAACAGCCACAGCAGCACCAGGAAGGCGAGCCGAATTACGGTGAGGGTCAGCTGGGACATCTGTAGTGGGTCCGCCTCGCCCCTAGCCCTGTTGCCTGAAGATGATGGTGGTCGTGCCCAGGTGGATGACCGAGCCGTCGCGCAGGGGGGCCTGGGTGACGTGCTGGTTGTCCACCACGATGCCGTTGGTCGAGCCCAGGTCCGAGACGTACGAGGGCGTCCCGATCCGGATCTCGGCGTGCCGGCGCGACACCGACGGGTCGTCCACCCGCAGGTCGACGTCGGTCCCGCGGCCCATGGTGGTGACCGGCTTGGTCAGCATGTGCCGCGCGCCGTTGATCTCCACCCAGCACTGGGTCTGGGACTGCGGCGGCGGCGCGTACTGCTGCTGCTGCCCGCCGGGCGGGCCCCAGCCGGCCTGCTGCGGCGGCGGCTGGCCGTACGGGTCGTACCCGCCCTGGTCGTAGCCGCCCTGGCCGCCGGGAGGCGGAGCGCCCCAGCCGGGCTGGGGACCGCCCTGCCCCTGCGGGGGCGGCTGCGGGGCACCCCACGGCGCGGGCTGCGGCACCGGGTTCGGCGGCGGCACGGGCTGCAGTCCGCCGGGACCCTGCGGGCCGCCCGGGCCCTGGGGTCCACCGGGGCCCTGCGGGCCCTGGGGGCCGCCTTGGTATGGGGGAGGCTGGCCGTAGGGGTCATAGCCCTGGGGCTCGCCTTGCATCTGAGACACGGGCACCACTCCTGCCAACGCCTGACTTTGGATCCGGAACATCCCCGTGTCGAGATCGGCCGCGCGCGCGAACTTCACCTCGACTGGTCCGACGAACATATAGCGCTGTTCCGCGCCGTACTCACGGACGAGTTCGGCGAGTTCGGCGCCCAGGGGACCGGCGTAGGTCGCCAGCCGTTCGTAGTCCACGCCGCCCAGCTCGACCGTGAAGTCGTTGGGCACCATGGTGCGTCCCTGGCTGACTATGGCCGCCCGGTCATCGCACTCGCGCTGCAGCGCGGACGCGATCTCGACCGGCTGGACCTCGGACTTGAATGCCTTGGCGAAGGCGCCGTTGACCAACCCTTCGATGCGTCGCTCGAACCGCTGTAGGACTCCCACGGACACCCCCTTCCGGCGCGCCAGCCTAGCGTTGACCGGCCTCGCAGACCATTCTGTCGTCCAGCGCACCCTTCCCGGGGCGCTGCCGTCGTCGGACCCACGGTCACGCGCACCGTCCGCCGCCTGCGACGTCCGCTCCACGTGCCTGTTACGAATGAGATCGTAACCACCCCGTCCCCCGCTGCGTACCCACATCGCCGCGAGATCAGCCGCACGGCCGTGCCCACGCAGCTCAGCGAGCCGCCCGGAAGCGGCGACGGCGAGCAGCGCGCAGCCGGCCGGAGACAGGGAGGTGAACACCCTCTCGTCACAAGGACGTGCGACACACCCCACCGGTTCCCACCGGATTCCAGCGCGCCGAACCGGGAGATCACCGGACGTACCGGGATGTGACGAGCACTACCTCGGGGGCCCTCGCCATATTGGCGGGAGCGACCTCCGCCGCATGCTAATGTTTGTGCAGCAAGAGCGAGCGCGAGTGGCGGAATAGGCAGACGCGCACGGTTCAGGTCCGTGTGCCCGAAAGGGCGTGGGGGTTCAACTCCCCCCTCGCGCACTTGCAGGTACCGGCGAAAGGGCTCGGTTCCGGTGACGAAAGTCGCTAGGAACCGGGCTTGATCGCGTTTCTGGGCCCGATTAGGGCCCTCTGGGCACGTTCGTCGGCGTGGCGGCAGCTGACAAGGCCGCGGTGAGGGCAGAAGCCAGCTCACGCGGCCTTGATTCAGATGATTTTCAGCCTTGTTCAGGCGGCCTGGGGTAGATCTTCGTCGTTCATGTAGCCCGTTGGCGTCCAGTTGCTCAGCGGCCTGTTCTCCCGGCGCCGCGGCGGGCGGCGCCGGGGACGGCTCGCGGAGCCGGCGGGCAGGGTGTCGAGCCAGGCATCGATCTTGCGGGTGTTGGCGTGGTGGAGTTGGAAGGCCAGGAGCAGCATTTGTGCGGCCATGCCGCGGATCCGCCGGCGACCTCCGCGTTCGATCGCTTCGTAGTTGTCGTCCTTGGCGTAGCCGTTGAAGGATTCGATGCTGTTGCGCAGGGTGAAGTAGATGCGGACCCACTCATCGGAGCCGTAGGGCAGGCTCTGGGCGTGCTTCGCGCCGAGCTCGGGCGCGATGGTGATCGAGGCCTGGGCGCAGATCTTCGGCAGGCCGACGGGTGAGGGCTCGGGGTCGGCCAGTGGGATGCTGTGACCGCGTCTGAGGCTGGCGGGTTTGATCGGGCATTGCAGCTTGCCGGCGGCGGCCGGACACAGAAACCGTTGAAACCCCTCTTGATCAGGGTGTTCTTTGGGGACGAGTGCGTAGGGTGCGCGGGCTTTGATACGGCGCTTCCAGGTGGCCTTGTCGATGCGTCCGGCGAGCAGGTCGGCAGTGGCGTCGATCAGCGGTTGGGGCATGGCCGGGGAGTACCAGGTGCCCTCGATCTGGATGGCACCGTGGACGCCAGCGGCGATACCGAGCTGGTCGAGGCGGTAGTCGAATACCGGCCTCAGCCCCATGGCGCGGACAGGGAGTTGGAAGTCGCCTGGGTCGCTGTTGTTGTATGCACGGTCGGGCCCGATGTAGCCGCCGCGGGTGTAGCCGCGCCGGAGGAAGGCATCGGCGAGGGCTTCGGTGGCTCGCTTGCCTGGCTCACGGCCCGGCCGGTCCATAGTCAGGGCCAGAACCAGGGCTGGCGGCCGGAACACGGAGCTCTGCCGGCTCGGGTCGGTGTCGCGGGCGACAACGAGCGTTGCCTCGTAGCCGAACACGTATTTCTTCCTGCGGCGTTTCCGGCGTCCCGGGGCGTCCTTCGACTCAGGTTTGCGGTCCGGGCGCATCAGGTTGTCCAGAGCGCCTTCGTCGTCGCGGTGGTCGCCGTCGCGGACGTACCAGCCGGCGTCGGGATCGGTGGCCAGTTCGAGCCCGGTGGAGCGCAGCCCTTTGGCGAAAGTGGCCACTGCGGTGCCGTCGACCGAGACCGAGCCGTCCCAGTGCTGGGCGAGAAGATCCCTGACGCGGATGACGGATCCTTCGAGCACGCTGTTGGACAGGGTGCGCAGCAGCGATCGTCGTCGCTCGGCCTCGTGTTCGTCGACGTCGGCGAGCAGCTGGGCGGCCTGTTCCTTCGGCAGACGAAGGTTCTTCGGCAGCGGGGACGGATCGAGTGCTTTGAGGATCTTGTGCAGGAGTCGTCGGACGACGGCGTATCCGGCTTCGAAGCCTCGGTCGTCATCTGGCCGATCGGGGATGCCGAACCGGGCCCGCCAAGCGGCCCCGATCCGTTGGTGCAGGATGTCGGTGACCTTGTCGAACCGCACCTGACCGCGATTCTCGGCAGAACACAGCAGCATCCCCGTCCACAGCCCCTCGACGGTGAGCAGTCGCCTGCGGCCGAGATGGGCGATGGTGATCTGCTCAAGGATCGGCAGGACACCGGTGGCGGCGATCTCGTTCAGCGCGGCTTTGACCGCGAGGTCGCTAATCGCCAGGACGGGGCGTTCGGAGCGCATCTTCTCCAGTAGCAGGTGACGTCCGCTTTCCGGAGTCGTCACCGCTCACCCCGAAGTGCCGCCGCCGCGGTGTCGGCGTCGACCGGAGCGACGTACGGCATCAGCCGCGACAGCGCGTGCAGTGAGTCGACACCGGCCGCGGCAACGATGGTGGGTAGCGCGACGCCGCTGTCGATGAGGTCAACAAGCCAGGTCGCGCGCAGCCGTCCCATCGACAGCCGCGGCACGGCGGCAGAGGTCTTGGTGCGGGCCAGGAAGTTCGTCACCGTATTCTTCGCCCTGGCGGTCGACTCGGGCCGGAACAGGTAGGACACCGGGGAGCGGTCATCATCGGCTGTGGCGAGATCGCGTAGTACCTGCTCCCATGCCCTGCGGCAAACGACGACACGTTCGCGGTCACCGCGCACGCGCACCAGGACGGGGTCTCGCGTGCCCTCGACGACGACATCGTGGCGGCGCAGCGGAATCGCCTCGGGCGAGTCCAGCCCCACCCCACGGCCCAACGCCATCAAGACGCGGCAGCCGGCCCGCAACTCCACAGTTGGTTGGGACCCGGACCACGACCACAGCGCCGTCATCTCGGCGGTGGTGTAGGGGACGGAGGCGACCGATCCCGGCAGCCGCGTTGAAGCGCCGGTGGTGATGTCCGGACCGAAGACAGCAGTGCGCAGCCGCCGCAGCCGGGAGCGATAGTTGCTCTTGGACGCCGGGCTGACGCCAGGGCACCCGACGTCGATGTAACGCTCGATCATCTCTTCGGCCAGCCACACCTTGGCGGTGCCTTCGCGGCCCTCCGAGTCGGCGAACCTGGCCAGACGCGCCAGGGCGCCCAGCAGGTCTGCCGCCGACTTCGAGCTTGACGGATTGGCCAGCTTCACGATCCGCCGGACCTCGGCGGCCACCCGCCACCAGGTCGGGTCCGAGCCACGGGGGATATAGGTGTCAACGTACTGTGACATTACCACCCCCCACCGCAGGACTCCCGGTTTGATTTCAGCGTCGCACGCCTCGACGGGATCGGTGAAGTTGGCGCGGTCCGGCGAATGGGGACGCCGTGGCATGGCGATGACAACCATGGGTTCTCGCTGTTTCCGCCGCCCGTGCGGGCGGACATGCCGGGGAGACGGCATGGCGCACCGCCCGAGGTGCCGGTGCGGGCTATCCTCGGGACGAACGCCACCGTCGGCCTGTGAAATGTTGGACGGTCTCGTTTTTCGGCCGCCGCCGAGGTGCTACTCGGTGGCGGCCTTCGTGCTCATCCGGCCACCCAGACCTCCTCGGCCGACGCGGCCGCCGGCTGTCCCTGAACAGAGTCGCGATCCTGAGCCCCCGGCGGGATGAACGAGCCATCGGCGAGGCGAACCGCCTTGCCTTGGGCAACCAAGCGGTTCAGCACGGCTCGAGCGCTCTCGCGCTGCGAACGGTCCACTCCGAGTCCGTAGCGCTCGGCGACGTCCCGAGCCACGATCGGGCGCTCCTTGGCGACAGTGGTCAGCAACTCCTCAGCGATCTGTTGCCGCGAAGGCCCGCGAAGCAGTCCAACAGATTGGGGCGGTACCGGCAGCCGCCCGGCGTGCCCGCCCATCACCCTGTCAATGGGTTGTTCAGCATGGACGTTCACCGAATAGGATGTCGAGACAACGCTGGAATCGCCCTGCTCCTGCTGTCGCCGAACAAGCTCTGTTTCCAGCCACGCGGCCAGCTGCGTGCGCGGCTCAAGTTCAGCGCGCACTCCAGCCAGCTCCGTCTCCAACTGTCCAGCCCGGTTCGCCAGCGGCTGGATCTCGTCTCTGATCCCGCGCAGCGTCAACCGCAAGCCGTTGAGCATCTCCGTCGAACTCATGCTAATAATTGCCCCTCTATGCCAAATATGGGCAAAGGCTATGAGGCAGTCAGGCATATCTCAAGTATCTGATGGTTTAAGCAACGGCGTGTCGTGTGATCAGACGCCCTTTGGCTGCCGTGGGACAGTCGTGGCGCGGTCGAGGTGGCCGTATACGGTCGAGCGGGGAACGCCGAAGAGGTCTGCAATCTGCTGAACGGTCTTCTCCCGGGCGTCGTAGAGCTGCTGGACAACCGAGGCCTGGTCGGGGGTGAGCCGGGGTCGCCGGCCCCCGACGCGGCCGCGAGCCCGCGCGGCGGCCAGCCCATCGTTGGTGTTGGCGACGATCAGCTCGCGCTGCAGCTCGGCCAGGACGGACAGCATCCCGAACATCGCGCGGCCCTCGGCCGTCCCAGTATCGATGCCCTGCTCGATCACGTGCAGCCCGACACCGCGCCCACGCAGCTCCGCACCGAGAGTGATCAGGTGCAGAACCGATCGGGACAACCGATCCAGCCGGGTGACCTTCAAGGTGTCGCCTTCGCGCAGCAGCTGAAGAACCAAATCCAGCTTCGGCCGCGACGACTTCGCACCGCTCGCGACATCCAAATGGATGTTCTCCGGCGCCACACCGGCTCGCAGCAGGGCGTCCGCCTGGTGGACCGGATTCTGATCTGGAGTCGAGACCCGCGCGTAACCGATGAGCACGTGCCGAAAACTACCCGCCCGACCGTTCATCGACGTTGATTCGCGGCACGTGTTGCCGACACTCGCGACCTGCGGCGACATCGTAGACGCCGCGGTGTCGACAAACGTTCGTTTACCGACACACCGTTTCAAGGCAGCATTCGAAACGCGGGGCCGCCAGGCTCTGTGGAGTCTGGCTGCGACAGATGCGGACTCCCACTCTGGAGGTCTCGTGAGAACACTGCGACCTAATGACTCATCAGCCTTCGAACAGGTGTAGGGTCGCCACGCTCTAGCGACAACGCGCATTTCATAAGGGGAGAAACGAATGCGTCCACGACGGCTGACTACAGCGAGCCGCACCGCGATCCTGGGAACTCTGGCCTGCGGCGTGTCCGTCGCCGGCATGTCCCCGGCTTCGGCAGCACCAACCGCCGCTCCACTGCTGACTGGCCAAGTCGTCTTCGCGTACAACCCAAGCCCGAATACGAACGTTACGGATGGCATCGCTGTCGCCAATCCAGATGGATCCGGATTGAAGGCCATCCCTCTGAGCGGACCCGGGCTCCTCACCTACGGCCGGATCGCTCAGGTCAAGGTGTCCCCTGATGGCAGGCACCTGTCATTCCTCGAGAGCAACACCTCCAACCCGGAGGGCCAGGTGCTGGTCGTTGCGGACAGCGACGGATCCAATGCGACAGCCGTTCCCGTACCAGCCCTGGGCAGCGGCGACACCGTCACCTTCGACGGGTATCAGTGGAGCCCCGACAGTTCTTGGCTCTACGTCCACGACATGGACCAGCACACAGGCACCATGTACCTGAGCCGGATCCACCCGGACGGCACCGGCCTGCAGCGGCTCACGCAAGCCCCCGGACTTCCGTTCTCTGTCGCCGAACAGACGGGAGAGATCGGCTGGGGTACCAACGGTCCAGGTTCCTACACCATCTTCAACCCCGCGACCAACGCCACCCGAACTGTTCCAGTCCAGTGGTTCGACAGTTGCGAGTCACTGTCTCCTGATGGCAAGTTCCTCGCCATCCTTCAGGGCGGCTCGGGGCACGTCAGCCAGATCGTTGTCAGGCCCACAGACGGTTCGCCGGAATGGATCGCGCAATCCACTGCCGTCTACGACAACTCCGTCAACGGTCTCGCCGACAACCAGCCGCAGTGGTCCCCAAACGAGTCCCAACTGCTCTTCCATAGCGCCACGCTGGGACAAACCGTCGGTTCTAGTTCCGGTGGCAACTCCGCCGACGCACAAATCCCTGCCAGCGGAGCCTCCAGGGGGATCGGCGGGTGGGTTCCCCTCCCAGCCGGAACCCCTTTGAATCCGCCCACCGCAACTTCACAGACACCGACGCCCACCCCCGTACCGAACCCCGTCCCAACCCCGGCTTCCGCCGGACCGAAGGTCTATCGTGACGCCGGCTCCGATCGGATCGGCACCGGGATCGCCATTTCTCAGCAGCGCTGGACGGCCAGCGGATCGGCGAAGGCCGTGGTGCTCGCCACCAGCCTGAATTACCCCGACGCGCTGTCCGGCGGGCCGCTGGCCGCGAAGAAGGGCGGCCCGCTGCTGCTGACTGACGGCTCAGCCACCCATCTCGATCCGCGGGTCTTGGCTGAGATCCAGCGGGTCCTGCCCCACGGCGGTGCCATCCACGTGCTCGGTGGCGACAGCGCGATGAACCCCGCCATCGTCAGCCAGCTCAAGTCCTTGGGCTATGCGGTGACGCAGTACAAGGGAGTCAACCGCGCGGACACCGCGCTGCGGGTGGCGCGTGACGGCATGGGCTCGCCCCAGCACGTAGTGCTGGCCACCGGTGCCGGATTCGCCGACGCCCTGGCGGCTGGCCCCTACGCCGCTGGCCCGTTCGCAGTCGCCCCCGGCGCCCCGGCAGCGATCGTCCTGTCCGACGGTGCCAACCTCGACCCCGCCACCGCGGCGTTCCTGAAGGGCAAGACCGTGGCGACCGTCGGCGCCCAGGCCGGTCACGCCTGGCCAGCCGCGGCGAAGTCGTTCTCGGGTCTGGACCGGTTCGACACCGCGGCACTGGTCGCGCGGCAGTTCACCGGCGTGTTCGCGACCACCCAGGTCGGCATCGCCAACGGCGTTGCATCGGCCACCAACCCCGGCTACCCCGACGCTCTGACCGGTGGAACGTTCATGGCTGAGTCCGATGGGCCGATCGTTCTGGTCGACGGCATCAACAGCAAAGTCCCCACCGAGTCGGCCTCCGTCCTCGGTGCTCGCACGGGCAACATCCGCGCCGACATCTTCGGCGGCACCAGCATCATCACGCCGAGCCTGGCAGCATCCATCGTGAAACTGCTCCACGGCACCGCACAATTCTAACGTCCAGCCCCAAGCAAGTCTCGGGCCAGCCACCAGCCGGCCCGAGACACCGGGAAACGATCACCCTTAGCCCGGGAACCAAGCCCCAGTCACGAGCTGCGAGACCAGCTCAAGACAGTTTCGTCGGTACCCCACTTGTGGTTAACCCCTAAAGTGGCCCGGTTGTGGTGACGCAAGTCGCTGCAAGCCGGGTCTCTTGCTTTGTCTGGACGTGGCAACGACGGCCTGCCGAAGCACCAGAAGGCCACGCGGCAGGCCGCTTCTTGTTCGCCAGGGCAGGCTGCCTCAAACCACCCGGATCTTCATATGAGTTAGTAGCGGCTTGTCAGGCTGCTCGAAGCGCATCGGGCGGATGGATCCGGCCTGTCGGCGTCCACGCTTTCAAGGTTGTGACCCGTCGCGGTGCCGGACGTCTTCGTGGTCTGCCGGACTGCGGGTCGGGCAGTGCGTCGGCCCAGGCCACAATCTTCCGTTTGTCGGCATGGGCGAGTTGGAAGGCGAGCAGGATCGCCTGGGCAGCGATGCCGACCTGGTCAACGCGGTAATCGAACACTGCTTTGTAGCCGAGTGCCTTGATGGGGAGCTGGAAACCTGCTGGGTCGCTGTACAACGTCTGCCAGTGCCCTGGTCGCGTGCTCCCCTGGGTCGGCTCCTGGCCGACCCAGGGGCGGGTAGCGGCGGCTGACCTGAACCCCGGCCAGAGATGTCGCGGGCGACGGTCTTCGTGTATCGCAGACCTTCGCAGCCGGACGCTGTGAAGGAGCCGCGACCGAAACGCCGCGTCCTGCGGCTCCAGAGAGCCGCAGGACGCGAAGTTATGTGGTCACGGCCACTGGAATCTGGCTACATGACGGGAACGCTCGCTCCGGAGGTCAGGTCGTAGTCGTTCCAGGTCCCGCCGGCCTTGGCGTACGAGTCGTACAGGTGACCGTCCGCACCACGGGTGAACACATTCATCGTCCCCGAGGTGTCAACGGTGACGGACGGCTCGTTGACGATCGTCGGGGCGCCGGCCTGTGCTGTGAGGTCGTAGTCATTCCAGGTCCCACCGGCCTTGGCGTACGAGTCATACAGGTGACCGTCCGCGCCACGGGCGAACACGTTCATCGTCCCCGAAGTGTCCACCGTCACCGCAGGATTGTTCGTGATGGTCGGAGCGCCAGCCTGAGCAGTCAGGTCGTAGTCGTTCCAGGTCCCACCGGACTTGGCGTACGAGTCATACAGGTGACCGTCCGCACCACGAGTGAACACGTTCATCGTCCCCGAAGTGTCCACCGTCACCGCAGGGTTGTTCGTGATGGTCGGAGCACCGGCCTGTGCTGTGAGGTCGTAGTCGTTCCAGGTCCCGCCGGCCTTGGCGTACGAGTCGTACAGGTGACCGTCCGCACCACGGGTGAACACATTCATCGTCGCGGAGCTGTCCACCGTCACCGCAGGGTTGTTCGTGATGGTCGGGGCGCCGCCCTGAGCAGTCAGGTCGAAATCGTTCCACACTGCGCCAGCCTGAGCGTAGGTGTCGTACAGGTGACCGTCCGCACCACGAGTGAACACGTTCATCGTCCCGGAGCTGTCCACCGTCACCGCGGGATCCGTCCCGATCGTTGGAGCTCCGCCCTGAGCAGTCAGGTCGAAGTCGTTCCACGCTGCTCCCGCAGCGGCGTAGGTGTCGTAAAGATGGCCGTTCGCGCCACGACTGAACACGTTCAGAACACCAGACGAGTCGACCACCGCAGCCGGAGCGCCCGAAATCGCCGGCGCACCTCCATATTTAGTCAGATCGTAGAGGTTCCACGCGCCGCCCGGCATTGCATAGCTGTCGTACAGGTGGCCGTCGGCACCGCGGCTGAACACGTGCATCTGACCGTTGGCATCTCCGACCTTGGTCGAGGTGGCGTCAGATGCACTGGGGGTAATCACGCCCACATCACGCCGAGAGTCTTCTACATCCGTCTTGACTGTTGAAGAGACCGGAGAAGTGGCACTGCCATTGCTAGCCGTTGCGGTGATGGAATGCAATCCGTTAGGCACAGCCGCCGAGTCCCACTCCAGCGAGAAGTCCGGTCCCGAGGTAGACGTTCCGACGACGGCTCCGTCAACACTGTACGTAACAGAGTTTGCACCCGGGGCAGAAGCGGTCATCGCCACAACGCCTGTGGCGATGCCGGATGGGCTCGATACCGAAGGCGCGGGAGGCGCAGCGGGAGCGTTGTTAATCGTGATGTTGTAGCCGGCTGACGTACCGATTTGCCCGTTGAGGCTCGCCGAAGCGATCACCTGGTAGGTGCCATTCGGCAGGGACTTCGGGTCAAAACTCCAGGTGTGGTGCGGGGTTCCCGGAGTCCCAGCCACTGCAGGAGAGTAGAGCTTGTCGACACCGTTCTGCTGCACGTGGAAGTAGAAGTAGTCTGCGCCAGGGGACGCGGTGCCGGTTAGCGTCACCGCCGAATTGGTGACAGATGCACTGTCGACAGTGGTGGTCGGAGGGCTGGCGGGATTGCTGAGCTGGTCGTTGTTGTACCGATAGACCTTGTAGCCCTCGCCGATCAGGTATTTGGTGCTCCAGGCATAGAGTCCTGCACTCTGTGAGGTAGGAACACCCGTATGGGATTCAGAGTCAATCACCGCTGACGTATGCGAGGAGTCGGTCCAGCCGGCGAACAGCACCACATGCTCGCCGGTGAGGACGAGCGCGTCGCCGGGCTGGATCGTGTCCAGGCTCCCGGCGTTCTTCAGGCTGCTGACGGTACCGAGGTACTTCGAGATGGACGGGTCGTCCAGACCGGGCGGAGCGTAGGTGACTGGCGGGCTCCACTTCATGTGCCAGGCCATCGCCACGAATCCGGCACAGTCCTCACGGTAGGTGCCGTCTCCGGACGGGCTGGCATACCAACCGCCCTGGTCGTATGGAACGCCTGCGGCAATCCAGTTGTATGCCCGGGCGATCATCATGCAAGGGGATATGACACCGCCCTTGCTGGATGTATCGGCGCATGCTGCCGCACCATCGGCATGCGCAGGCGATGTGGCCAGAAGCGTAACGCTCAGCGCTGCGGTCATCGAACCGGCGGCTATCGAGGCGGACAGCCGACGCCGGATGTTCTTCATGATCTATTTCACTCTCTCGTTATCGACTGCGGTGGTGGTCGTTACCGAATTGCGGAAGGAAATCGCGCAAGTGCGGGACCTGCTCGGTCTGCACAGCGTCGTAGTGGGTCCCAAGCGGGATCCGGGTGGCGGTCCAGCCGGCCAGCGCTGGTGCGGCATCGATGGCGCGGCGGCACAGTCGCAGCGCGATGTCGGCGACCGTCTCGGCCTCGGATCCGATGTGGAACAGTGCGAGGTCGATGGCGGTCGGGGTCGGGCCGTGCCGGGCGCGGATGTGTTCGAGACCGTCGGCGGGGACCGCTGCGGCCCACAGGATGTCGGCGACGATCTCAGGGCTCGGGGTGCTGATTCGGGCATCAGGCCCTGGGCACAGGCGGAGGAGGGCCATGTCCACGTCAGCCGCCGCAGGACATGCAAGGCATTCCGTCTGCGTGTACTGCGGCTGCCGCCTGTACCACGGCACCGGTCCCGGCTGCGGTGGCCGTGGCATGTGCGGTGTGCACGGCTGGTGCGATCGAGGCGGTGGCCAGAATGGCAGGGATCAGCAGGCGGCGGGTGATGCGGGCGGTTTTGGACATGGCGGTATCCCCAATCGGCACAGGAGTCGGTGATCGTGTTCGGGCCGGAGATTCCGGTCCGATGCGTCCTCCGGTGGCGATCCGGGCTGGCAAGAAGAACTCTTCCAAGTCCTGACCTGCACTGGAAGGGAATGCCGGTGGCACCAAGGTGCGTGGCACCTTGGTGCCAATCCCTGTGCAGGCAGACGCGGCGCACCTGGACGGAGCGCCGCCCGATCGGCCGAGGAGAATTCGGCTATGTGCCCTTCCTGGCCGGGGTGACGGCCTGGGCTGATCTCTGCTCAGGGCCCCGCGGCCGGTGACTGCGGTGCGGGGCGAACAACACACCAGGGGGGTGGGCAATGGCCGCAGGCGCAGCTATCGAGGTGTCCACTTTGCTGACCTTGGGCCTGGAGGAGCAGCTGGCACAGCTGTGGACGGCCATGGCCGCCGCCCCCGGCGCCGGCGTGGCCGACCTGGCCCAGATCCTGGGGCTCGACGAGTCGCAAGCCCGTGAGCGCTTGGACGCCCTGGCCGACCGAGCCCTGGTCCGCACCTCCCAGCAGCACCCCGAACTGCTGCTACCGATCACCGCCGAGGCGGCTCTGGCCCAGCTGCTACGCCTCCAGGAAGCCGAACTTGCCGAGCAGCAACGCCGCATCCAGGCCCAGCGCGATCAGATCGCCAGGACTGTCACCGCGCGCCTGGACGACGACGGCCGCGATCCGGCCAGCCAGATCGAGGAGGTCATCGGCGCCGACGCGATCCATGCCCGGTTCGAGCAGATCGCCCTGCGCACCACTACGACCGTCGACTCCCTGGTACCGGCCACCACCCTGCCGGCGCGGATGCTCGCCGACGCCTGGCCGCTGGATGCCGATCTGCTGCGCAGGGGCGTGGCGGCACGATCGCTGTATCTGGAGGCTGTCCGCAACGATGCACACCTGGCCGACTACGCCCGCGACCTGGCATCCGCCGGCGCCCAGGTCCGAACCAGTCCGACCCTCCCGCAGCGGCTGTTCATCTCCGACCGGCGGATCGCGGTCGTTCCCCTGGACCCGACCGTCCGTGGCCGAGGCACCGCCGTCGTCACCGCGCCCGGTGTCATCGCCAGCCTGCTGGAGCTGTTCGAGACGGTATGGCGCAACGCAGCCCCGCTGGACGTCGGCAAGCCCGTCGATGCCCATACCGGCTTGTCCGACACCGAACGCACCCTGCTCAACCTGCTCGCCGACGGCGCCACCGACGAGACCGCAGCCAAGAAGCTCGGGATCTCCCTGCGCACCGTCCGCCGCATCATGGCCGACCTCATGCAGCGCCTCGACGCCGGATTACGCTTCGAAGCCGGGATGAAGGCCGCCAAACGCGGCTGGCTATGACCGGGAAACCATCACCGTGAACGCGGGAAGCGCTGCGCTAACAACGTCGCGCCTCGCAGGTCAGAGCAGTTTCGCCAGCACCCACTGCCATGTCTCGCGCCCCAGCGGCGTCTCCGTACTCACGAGCTCGTCGACCAGCGGGACGAAGCCGGCCTCGGCGAGGTGGCGGGTGTTCGTCGCGGGGTCGTGGCTGGCGAAGAACATGGGGACGCCGAGCCAGGGCTCGACGTCGTCGGCCGAGCCGCCGCGGCCGAAGGAGGCCAGCAGGAGTCCGCCGGGCCGCAGCCACCGGCCGATCCGGGCCAGCAGCGGCTGCTGCTCGGCGCGGGGGACGTGGTTGAAGCTGTAGAAGGCAGCGACGGCGTCGAACGAGGCCTCGGGCAGCTCCAGTTGTGTCATGTCGGCTTTCCGGAAGCCGGCGCGCGGCACCCGCTGCGCGGCGAGCGCCAGCTGGCCGGCGGAGATGTCCACGCCGAGTACGTCAAAACGTTGAGCCAGCAGGACTGTGGCGGGCACGCCGGCGCCGCATCCGAGTTCGAGCACGCCGGCGCCGCATCCGAGTTCGAGCACGCGGGCGCCGTCGGCGAGGTGGTTCGCCAGTTCGCCGACGAAGCGGACCCTCGGGTCGTCGGGCACGGCTTCGCCGAACGTGGACAAGTACTCCTCGGCCATGGCGTCGTATCCGGACTCGATGATCGCCTTCGGATCAGAGCTCACGGGCCGTCAAACTAGTCCGACGCGATGATCTGCGACAACCAGGTATTGACCGTCGCCGCCAGATCCTCGCCCTGCGCGAGCGGCCCGCTCCACTGCTTTCCGCCGGCGTTCACGCAGGGCACGCCGGGGCAATGCACGGTGTTGATGGCGGTGTCGAAGTTGTGCTTGATCCCCGCCGCATAGGGCTGATCGTCCACACACTTCTCAAAGGCCGGTGTGTCCAGACCCGGAATCGCGCGGGCGATGTCGATGAGTTGTGCCGGCGACTGGAAGGAGTCGGCGGCCTCGACCGGTTGATGGGCGTACACCGCGTCGCGGTAGGCGTAGAAGGCGCCGTGCTCGGCGGCGCACAGCACGGCGTTGCCAGCCGTCACGGATCCGGTGCCCCGCACTGTGTCGTTCCGGTCGATGAGGTCTGTCGGCCGGTACTCGATCTGGATCTTTCCGGCGGCGGCGTCCTGCTGGAGCACAGAGTCGAGGCTCGCGTTGAACTCCTTGCACACCGGGCAGCGGTAGTCCTCGTACAGCACCACCTTGGTCTTCGCCGACGCCGGACCCATCGTGACCACGGCGTCCGCCGCGGCCGCGGTCTGCGCGGAGCCGCCTGCGGTTCCGGGTCCCAGCGACGTGCCCACCAGCACCGCCGCGGCGACGACCCCGAGGACCCCGGAGCCGGTCAGCCCGTTCCGCCACCGGAGCGAGGACCGCCCCTTGCGGAGGATCGTGTCGGTCGGCGGCGCGGCGACGCGTGCCGCCACCGCGGTGCCGGTCATGACGTCCCGCAGGCCGTTCTCCCACGACTCCTGTGTCATGTCCGTGCTCCCCTCATCGCCGCCGCCGGGTCCTGAAACGGGCTCAGCCCCGCCAGCCCCGCGTCGGTCCGCAGCTTCGCCAGCGCCCGCGAGGCCTGGCTCTTGACGGTGCCGACGGAGCAGCCGAGCAGAGCGGCCACCTCGCCCTCCGCCAAGTCCTCCCAGTACCGCAGGACCACGATCGCGCGCTGGCGGGGCGGCAGCCCGGCGAGCGCCGCGAACAGCACGTCCCGCTCCTCGACCCCGCTGCCGGCGTCCGGCGGCGCCTGGGGCTCCGGGAGTGTGGCGACGCTGAGCTCGACCGGCCGCTTGGCCCGGAACCGGCTCCGGTTGGCGTTGATCAGGATCTTGCGCACGTAGGCGTCGACGTCGTCGACCCGGCGGACCCGGTGCCAGGACCGGTACGCCTTGATCAGGGTGGTCTGCGCGAGGTCCTCGGCGTGCCCGAGGTCCCCGGTGAGCAGGTACGCCGTCCGCACCAGGCCCGGCCAGCGCGCAGCCGTGAAGCGACGGAACTCGTCTTCGTCCTCGGACCGCATCCGGTACCCCCTTCCGCAGCACAAACCACGGAGTCTCCAGAACAGGTTGCATCGCGGGGGCATGTCTATGTGGCGGCCGTGCCGACGACTCCCGTTGACAGGCTAATGCCGTTAGCCTACGGTGAAGCTAACAACGTTAGCCGCAGCGCCGGGCGCACCGTCAGGCGCGGCGCACGATGGCGACAGACTGGGGACCGCTATGACCACCCTCGAATCCGCTGCGACGACCGACCACCGTTTCCCGTCCGCCGCGCGCCGGACCGGCTGGGCCGCCTGGGCCGTGTTCCTCACCGCCTTCGCGATCCTGGAGGGCGTGAACCACGGCGCGGGCAGCTGGCTGGCGCTCGTCGGCGGCCTGATCGCCCCCGACCTGTCGTTCTTCGCGGCGGCCGGGTCGCACGAGCCGGTGCGCCAGGGGCAACTGCCGCGCAAGGCCGTCCCCTTCTACAACACCGCGCACCGCACCTGGATCCCGTTCGTCCTGGCCGTGGCGTACTCCGTGTCCCCGGTTCAGGTCCCCGCGCTGTTCACGTTCCTGCTGGCCTGGATGCTGCACATCGCGATCGACCGCGTCGCCGGCTACAACCTGCGCACCAAGGAAGGCTTCATCCGTGGCTGAGACATCCCCCGGAGCGCTCACCGAGCGGCAGCGGCAGATCGCCGAGGCCGCTCGCGCGTTGCTGGACGCCGAAGGCCCTGACGGTCTGACCATGCGCCGGGTGGCCGACGCTCTGGGGATCAAAGCGCCGTCGCTCTATAAGCACGTCCCGGACAAGACCGCGCTGGAAGCCCTCGTGGTCGCCGACGGATTCCTTGAGTACGCAGGAGCGCTGGAAGCCGCGATCGCCGACTCCAACGATCCGCTGGCGGCACTCGCCAGGACGTATCGCGAGTACGCAGTCGCGCACCCGCATCTCTACCGACTCATGAACTACCGGCCCCTCCGAAGGGATCTCCTTCCGGAAGGACTGGAGGAGCGCGCCGCACTGCCGCTGCTCAAGGTGATCGGACACGACGCACCCAAGGCCCGAGCCCTGTGGGCCTTCGCGCACGGCATGGTGAGCCTGGAGATCGACGGCCGGTTTCCTTCCGACGCCGACATCCCGGCCGCATGGAGCGCCGGACTGGCCACGTTCGCATAAAGATCCAGACACCGCGGAACAACGGGCCCGCCGCCGCGGTTCCCTGCGATCATGACCGATCTCCCGCTCCACCTCGGTGTCATCGGCCTCGGGGCCATGGGTGCCGAGATGCTCGCCGTCGCCACGGCCCATCCGGACGTCACCGTCGGACTCGCTGCGGATCCTCATGGCGCCGCTATAGAGCGCGCACGTATAGCGAATCCCGCAGTGGCCTTCACGGACGACCCGATGGCCGTCATCGCCAGCACCGCCATCGACGCCGTCTACATAGCAGCGCCTCCCACTACGCACGCGCGCTATGCGATCGCCGCCATGAACGCGGGCAAGGCGGTCTTCTGCGAGAAGCCCTTGGCCGTGGATCTGGCAGAGGGCGAGGAGATGGTGAACGTCGCCGCCGCCACAGGTCTGGTCAACGCACTCAACTACACGCTCTCCGATCGAAGCGCCGCAGTGGAAGTCCTCCGTGCGGTCCGCGCAGGGGAAGCCGGGGACGTCCTCGGAGTAGACATCCAGTTGCTCTTCCCGGAGTGGCCCAGGAAGTTCCAGAAGGACGCCCGCTGGGTCGCCGGCCGCGAGCAAGGCGGCTTCCTGCGCGAAGTCGGTTCCCACTATGTGTTCCTCACGGACCGCGTCGTGGGTCCGCTCACCACAGTCCACACAGAGGTCTCCTACGGAGAAGACGGAGAGACCACCGCGACCGGACTGTTCTCTGCGAATGGGATCCCCGTCCGCCTGGCGGGAAACGTCGCAGCCGGACCGGAGACCTACGCCTGGACCCTCTACGGCTCCCGCCGCTCCTACCGGATCACTTCATGGGGCGACCTCTCCGTGGGTGACGCGAGCGGCTGGAATCCGGTCGAGCTCACCGGACCGCAGGGCGGCGAGGACACCCGCCTCGGAGAGTTCGTCGGCGCGGTCCGCGGCCGGCCGTCGACGTTGGCCGACTTCGCCGCGGGACTGCGCGTGCAGCGGGCCATCGAGGCGTTCCACGCAGCGGTCTAGGACGAAATCCGTTTGCCGCCGCCCCCGCGCGTGCGGACGATGAGCAGATGCTGGCAACCCTGCTGCCCTTCCTCCTCGCCTGCACGGCGGTCGCCGCGGTTCCCGGACAGAGCACGGCGCTGATCATCCGCCAGTCGATCCGGGGCGGGAAGCGCGCCGGGATCGCGACCGTCCTCGGCAACGAGAGCGGAGTCTTCGTCTGGGGATGTGCCGCCGCCTTCGGCTTCACCGCCCTGCTGGCGGCCTCCCAGATCGCCTATGACGGGATGCGCGTCGTCGGCGCCTGCGTCCTGGTGTGGTTCGCCGTCCAGTCCTTCCGCTCCGCCCGCCGGATGAAGGGGGAGGACGGCGCCGAGGAACCCGACGCGGCCGACGGCGACGCACGGACCCGGGGACCGCTGTGGTCCTACCGCGCCGGACTCCTGACGAACCTGGCCAACCCGAAGGCCGCGATCTTCGCGATGTCGTTCCTGCCGCAGTTCGTCCCGGCGCACGCCCCGAAGCTCGTGACGATGGTCCTGCTGGCCGCCGCCTGGGCCGTGTACGAGGTCTTCTACTACTCGCTCTATGTGTGGTGCGTCCAGCGGCTGCGCACGTTCTTCAGCCGCCGCACGGTGCGCCGCCGCATGGAGCAGATCTCCGGAACCGTCATGCTCGGCCTGGCGGTCCGGATGGTCGTAGAGAACAGCTGACGGGTATCACCCGGACATGACCGACATCGAGATCCGCCCGGCGACCCTGGACGATCTGGACGGCCTCACCCACGACAGCGCCGACCTGTTCGCGGAGGACGGCCTGACGCGGGATCGGCTGCGCGACCCGGATTGGCCGCGGGACAACAATCGCACCTGGTGCGCCGGCCTCATCGCCGCTCCAGACGCCCTGGTACTTGTCGCTACAGAAGAGAGCAGAGTAGTCGGGCACCTGATCGGCACGTTCAGTCCGGCATCCTCTATGTGGACCGCGGCGCGCGCCGAACTGGTCAGCACACATGTGGCGCCGCCCTATAGAGGACAAGGGATCGGCGGCCGTCTGGTCGAGGACTTCATCTCCTGGGGACGAGAACGCGGCGCCGTACGCCTCCACGTCTCCGCCTACACGGCGAACAGCGCCGCGATCCGCTTCTATCAGCGCTACGGCTTCGTCCCGATGTCGATCGACCTAGCCCTCGACATCGACTAGCTTCGCCTTCAACGCGGCGACCAGACCGTCGTCGACACCAAGTTCCTGCTCTGCGTAACCCTCTACAGAGCCGTAGCGGGACTTCAGGTCAGCGATGAACAGCTCCATCGGCTCCTTAGGAGCGCGCGCGTAGGCGGACCAGGTGAGTTCCCGGCCGGGGTAGAACGCCCTCCAGTCCGCGATCAACCGCTCGGTCGCCAACTCCGTCAGGGCGAAGTCCTCCAGGACGTCCTCCTCGGACACTCCGATCAGACTGAGGACGAGCATGGCGATGATGCCGGTCCGGTCCTTGCCGGAAGCGCAGTGGAAGACCGTGGTCCCGGACTCGGGATCGGCGATGGCCTCCAGGACTCCGCGGATCTCCTTGACGCCGTCCTGCGCGACTTCCATATAGCGATCCGCGAGGAAGCGCCACGGATCGAAGTCGTCCCCCAACGCACCCTGGTCGTAGGGCTGGTGCTCGATGCTCAGGTTGACGTAGCGCAGCCCCGGGAACTCCGGCACCCGGCCGGACTGCTCGATCTCCCACGGGTACCGCAGGTCCACGACCGTGGTGACGTCCAGCGCGAGGAAGCGCTCCACATCGGCGGACTCGCTCAGCTTCCGGAGGTTGTCCGACCGGTACAGCACGCCCCACCTGGTCGCGCGGCCGTCGGCGGTCGGATAGCCGCCGAGGTCACGGAAGTTGTGCAGGAGCTGGAATTCCACGTGTCGGGTCATGGGCCCCAGTGTGGATCACCGCGCCCGATTATGCGGAGGCGGCCTCGTCGTAGCGCACCTGCGCGGCCTCGACGTCCGGCATCCGGGTCTCCAGGAACGTCACCAGATCCTTCAGCAGGTTCGCGGTGTCCGTACCGAGCGCCGTCAGCCGGTACTCGACCTTCGGCGGCATCGTCGACTGCACCTCGCGGGCCACGAAACCGTCCCGTTCCAGGGCCTGCAGCCCCTGCGACAACATCTTCTCGCTGACGCCGTCGACCCGGCGGCGCAGCTCGTTGAACCGGACCGGGCCGTCCCGCAGCGCCATCATGATCAGCGTGCCCCAGCGGCCGGTCACGTGCTCCAGCGCGGGGCGCGACGGACAGCGCGCCTGCAGGACGTCGTAGGCCAGGTCGAGGGCGCGCTCTTCCGGATCGGCTGTCTCGGCGCGCGTACTCATGCCCTCCACGGTACCTCAGGCGCTTTCCGAGCGGAAGCACTGCACATCGGGTTGCACTTTCCAAAAGTTAGTGCCACTGTGGGGATCGCACTAACCACGGGAAAGCGCCCCGCCCCGGGGTCGCCGCCAGACCCTGAGGAGTCCTCATGACCATCGCCATCACCGCCGCCGGCGGCCACCTCGGCCGGCTCGTCGTCGAGGACCTGCTGGAGCGCGGCGTGCCCGCCGAGCAGATCCGCGCCGTCGTGCGCACCCCGGACAAGGCGCAGGACCTCGCCGACCGCGGCGTGCAGGTCGTGCGCGGCGACTACGCCGACGTCCCGGGCCTGACCGAGGCCCTGCGCGGCGCCGACAAGTGGGTCTTCATCTCCTCCAGCGGCTCCGACGAGGACCGCCTCAGCCAGCACCTGACCGCGATCCAGGCCGGCCGGGCGGCCGGCGTCGGGCACGTGATCTACACCTCGATCCCCAACGCCGAGACCAACCCGATCCCCTTCGCCTCGGTCCACAAGGACACCGAGGCCGCGATCAAGGAGTCCGGCCTGCCCTACACGTTCCTGCGGAACAACTGGTACTGGGAGAACCTGACCGCGAGCCTGCCGAACGCCATCGAGCACGGCGCGATCATCGGCTCGGTCGGCTCCGGCCTGACCGCGTTCGCCTCGCGCGCCGACTACGCCGCCGCGGCCGCGGTGGTCGCCACCACCGAGGGCCACGAGGGCGAGGTCTACGAGCTGACCGGCGACAAGGCCTACGGCTACGCCGAGATCGCCGCCGAGGTCTCGCGCCAGGCCGGCAAGGAGGTCACGGCCGTGAACCTGGACCCCGAGGAGTACCGGAAGACGCTGGCCGGCTTCGGGCTGCCGGACTTCCTGTCCAAGGGCCTCGCCGACGCCGACTCGAAGATCGCCGAGGGCGCGCTGGCCGACGTGACCGACACCCTTCGCACCCTGATCGGCCGTCCGACCACCACGGTCGCCGAGGCCGTCACGGACGCGCTCAAGGCCTGATCCTGCCGAAGGAAACGCAAGATCCGCCGGTCTCCCCCTCGGAGACCGGCGGACGTCTTTGTGCGCTCACACGGTTGCGGCGTAGTCGGGGGAGAGCTCAACGGATCCCTCCGCCTTGGCCTTCTTCTGGGACTTCTCCTTCTTCTCCTTCTTGGGAGCCGCCGGCAGAACCGGCTCGTTGCGCAGCGCTCGCAGGGCGAACACTCCGGTGAGCACCAGGACCACCGAGCCGGCCACGGCCGCGGTGTGCAGGCCCGAGGAGTAGGCGTCCCGCGCCGTGGTCAGCAGCGCGTGCGTGGCCGGGCCGGGGAACTGCCCGGCGACGGCGTCCGCGCCGCCGATGGTCTCGTGGCCAACCCGCACCGCCGCGTCCGGGACGCCGGCGGCCCCGACCGACGCCATCTTGTGGTGGTAGATCGCCGCGCCGACGCTGCCCAGCAGCGCCATCCCCAGCGAGCTGCCGAGCTCGGCACCGGTCTCGTTCAGCGCCGAGGCCGAACCGGCCCGCTCGGCCGGGGCCGCGGCCATCACCATGTTCCCGACGATGCTCTGCGCCGCCACCACGCCGCCGGCCGTGACACCCGCGCCGATCAGCAGCACGATGACCGGATTGCCCGGGTGGGCCAGGGTCAGCACCAGCGCGCCGGCGGCCGAGACCAGGAACGCGACCCCGATGATCCGGCCGGGGCGGATCCTGGTGGTGAGGCCGCCGGTGACGCCCATGCCCACGCTGATGAACGGCATCGCGGCCATCGACCACAGCGCCGCGGTGAACGGCCGCATCCCGGCCACCGACTGCAGGTACTGCGTGTTGAAGAGCCCGAAGCCCATGATGACGAAGTTGCCGCACAGGTTCGCCAGCATCGGCGCCCGGAAGCTCGGCTTGCGGAAGAGCTCCATGTCGATCAGCGGGTTCTTCGCGGTGTGCTGCCGGATCACGAAGGCGATGGCCAGCGCGACACCGAAGGCCAGCGCCCCGGCGGCAGTGGCACTGAAGCCGTCCACGGCCAGCTGCTTGATGCCGTAGACCGCCGGGAAGACCGCCGCCATCGACAGCACTGAGCCCAGGACGTCGAAGCGGTGGCCGGACTTCGAGGCCTTGTACTCCGGCAGCAGCAGCGGGCCCAGGATCAGCAACAGCGCCATCGCCGGCAGGTTGATCAGGAACACCGAACCCCACCAGAAGTGGTTCAGCAGCACGCCGCCGACGATCGGGCCCAGCGTCACGCCGCCGATCAGCCCGCCGGTCCACACCGAGATCGCGGTCTGCCGCTGCTTGGGGTCGTGGAACATGTTGCGGATCAAGGCCATCGTCGAGGGCATCAGCGTCGCACCGGCCACCCCAAGCAGGGCCCGGGCGCCGATCAGCGTCTCCGCGCTGCCGGAGTAGGCGGCGACCACCGAGGCCGCGCCGAACGCCGCCGCGCCGGTGAGGAGCAGCCGGCGCCGGCCGATCCGGTCACCGACGGCGCCCATCGTGATCAGCAGACCGGCCAGCGCGAAGCCGTAGGCGTCCATGATCCACAGCTGCTGGGTCGCGCTCGGCTTGAGGTCCGCGCTGATGAACGGCAGGCCGAACAGCAGCACCGACATGTCCATCGAGATGAGCAGGCACGGCAGGACCAGGACCGCGAGTCCTGTCCATTCCTTGCGGCCGGCCCGCGGGACCGGAGCGGTTTCAGCGTTCTGCGTCGTCGTCATGGGAGGACCGTACAACCGTCTTGGACGTTTGTGCAAGACTTTCGTTCAAGACTGCCGTACAAGACATTCGTCTAAGACTCGGGTAGACTCCGGCCATGAGCAACCGTGACGATCTCCTCGCCGGGGCCAAGAAGTGCCTGCTGGAGAAGGGCTACTCGCGCACCACCGCCCGGGACATCGCCCAGGCCTCCGGTGTGAGCCTGGCCGCCATCGGCTACCACTTCGGGTCCAAGGACGCGCTGATGAACCAGGCGATGTTCCAGGCCATCGGGGAGTGGGGCGACCACCTGGAGCAGGCCTTCGCCAAGGCCGGACCGGAACTGTCGGTCCAGGAGCGCTTCACCCGGGTCTTCGACGACGTCTCCGCGACGTTCGACCAGAACCAGTCGCTGTGGATGGCCAGCTTCGAGCTGATCATCGAGATCGACCACATCCCCGGAGCGCGCGAGATGTTCCGGAACGCACTTCCGGAAGCCCGCAAGGGCCTGGCGAACCTCATCCTCGGGATCCCGGAGGACGAGATTCCGCAGGACCTGGAGATGGGGGTCGGCGCGGTCCTGTACTCGCTGATGGCCGGACTGCTGATCCAGCGCTTCGCCGACACCGAGCGCACGCCGACCGGCGCGGATCTGGCGCGCGGGCTGCGTCAGCTCGCCGACGTCCTGGAGGCGCGCGACAAGGCGGCCGCAGCCTCCTGAGAAGGCCGCCGCCCGCCCCTCACCGGCTCAGCCGGCGACCGCCTGCCACAGGCTGACGCCGGCCAGCACGATCATCGCCAGCGCGGCCAGCCGGACGATCAGGTGCAGCGGCAGCACCTTGAGCAGCCCGCGGCCGCCGACGATGGCCAGCGCCCCGACGGACCACAGGCCGAGCGTGGCCCCCAGGCCGACGGCGAGCGGGTCGGAGTACTTCGCGGCCAGGTTCGCCGTCACGATCTGGGTCAGGTCCCCGAACTCGGCGACCATGATCACGCCGAACGCGGTCCCGGCGACCTTGGCGAACCCGGCGCCGGCCGCCAGCTCCGGGACTTCTTCGGCCTCTTCCTCGCCGGCCTCGCGCCCGTGGCTGCGCAGCATCAGCACCGCGCCGGCCAGGAACAGCGCGGCCACGATGCCCGCCAGCGGACGCCGCGGAATCAGCGTGAGCAGCGATCCGGCTGCCACCGCCAAGCTGACGTGCACCACGAAGGCTGCCGCCACCCCGGCGAAGACCCAGGACGGGCGGTATCTGGTCCCCAGGATCAGGGAGGCGATTGCGGTCTTGTCCGGCAGTTCGGCCAGGAACACCACCCCGAAGGCGGTGACGAGGGCGGCCGGACTCATGCGGCGCTCACGAGCGTCAAACTACAGCGAACCGGACCGGCGTGAAGGCCCTTCAGCGCGATGGATGAGCACTCCGTCCGGCGGTCTCCACGCCGGATATCCAAGATCGCATTGAATGATGGTAGCTCGACCGGGTGATAGACACGGCATTAGTCCCGGAAACCCTCCCAGATCCTCCGCGGTGGCGGCCACACTGTGGGAATGAGCCCAGCACGCAGCGTATTAGCTGAAGAACTCGGTCGGCGCCTGCGTCGGCACCGACTGGACCTCGGCTTGTCCGGCCTCGAAGTCGCCGCCCGCGCCGGTGTCACGCAACCCTCGGTGTCGAAGATCGAGCGCGGCATGATGCTTCCCTCCACCGAGGTTCTGGAGCGGGTGCTCGGCGTTCTGGGCCTCGGGGACGAGCACCGCACCGATCTGCGCGACCTGCTCACCCGCGCGGTCGACGACGCCGCCGACCGGCGCCGGCACGGCCGCGGCCTGGCGCTGCTGGACGCCATCGCCGAACGCGAGCGCAACACCACGGTCCTGCGGTCCTTCTCCACTTCGATGATCCCGCCCTTGCTGCAGACCGCCGACTACGCCCGCTACGCCGCCCGTCTGACGCCCTGGATGTCCGAACGCGAACTCGGTCGGGCCTCGGCGCTGCACCTGGAGCGCCAGGGCGTGCTGTTCGAACAAGGGCGCAGCTTCGAGTTCCTGCTGACCGAGAGCGCCCTGCGGCTGTGCCCGGGCCCGCCGACGCTGGCCGCGACCCAGGCCGACCGGCTGCGCGTGCTCTCGGCGCTGCCCGGCGTGCGGATCGGGATCGTGCCGGATTCGGCCGCGGTGTCCGAGGTGTTCCCGCTGTACGGATTCACGCTGCACGACGACGCCGCGGTGGCCGTCGAGACCTTCACCGGCGAACTGCTGCTGTCCCGCGCCGACGAGATCACCGCGCACGCCGCGGTGCTGGACGGCTACGCGGCCGGCGCCGATTTCGACCTGGAGACCGTCACCGGGCTTCTTACGAGTGACAGGCGTCAGCTGGCGTCTATCCCGGCGCCGGCCGGGGCAGGAACCGGCTGAGCCGGCGGGGCGCGAACCGCGCCGCGGGATCCGGGGCCGCCGGTCACCGCCGGGACGAAACGCACGTCGGGTCGTCGGCCCAGTCCAACACAATCCATACAGGTGACCGCCGGCTACTGATCCTGCCGGATCGGTCACCGATTCCTCACAAGTGGTGTAGAACCAATGGGTATGAGTGCGGTGCGAAGTCCATACGCGGCCAAGCTGGGCGGCCGGATCCGGCAGTTCCGGATGGAGCGCGCGCTGTCCAGCGGCGAGCTGGCGGCCGCCGCGGCTGTGACCTCCTCGGCGGTGTCCAAGGTCGAGCACGGCAAGATGGTCCCCAGCCGGGACGTGCTGGCCCGGATCGTCACCGCCCTGAACCTGCCGGCCGAGGAGCAGGAGAGCCTGTTCGACCTGCTCGGCCAGGCCGCCGCCGACGCCGCGAGCAACCGCGGCTACGGCAAGGGCCTGACACTGCTGAACCAGATCGCGGACCGCGAGCGGGTCTGCTCGGCGGTGTCCACGTTCTCGAACTCGATCATCCCGCGCCTGCTGCAGACCGCCGAGTACGCCCGCGACGCCAACCGGCTCACGCCCTGGCTGTCCGAGCGCGAGGTGGGCAAGGCCGCGATGACCCACACCGAGCGGCAGTCGGTGCTGTTCGAGGACGGCCGCGAGTTCACCTTCCTGATCACCGAGGGCGTGCTGCGCACCTGGCCCGGCGAGCTCACAGTGATGGCCGCGCAGTTCGACCGGCTGCGGCAGATGGCCGTCCATCCCGGGGTGCGGGTCGGGATCCTGCCGTGGACCTCGGCGATGCGCGGGCTGCCGATGGTCACCTTCACGCTGTACGACGACCGCGAGGTCGCCGTGGAGATGTTCACCGGCGAGCTGCTGATGGCGCAGCCTGACAAGGTGTCGACACACGTGGCGCAGTTCCGACGTTTCGAGGAGTCGGCTGTGTACGGTGAAGAGGCGATCGGACTCATCAATCGGGTGGAGATGGACCTCGCGCGGCTGCCCCCGCTAAACCTGGATGAGGAAGCGTCATCCAAATAAGGGAACTTCCTTGAAATGCCCTGAAAAGGGGCACCTCGGGGGCTAGCCTGGCTGACGGGAGGGTGGAACCGCCCCCTCCCCACCGTCCGGGAGGCCCCCATTGTCGTACTGGTCTCGTTCCTTCCCCGGGCTGGCCGAGAACCTCGCCGAGGTCCGCCAGTTCACGCAGATGGTGCTCGGCGACGCGCCGGGCGCGGACCTGGTGGTCCTGGCCGTCTCCGAACTGGCCGGCAACGCCATCGTGCACACCGCGAGCGGCGCGCCCGGCGGGCAGTTCGTGGTGCACCTCGCGGCCTTCGCGGACCGCTGGAAGGTGCGGGTCGACGACGAGGGCTCGCCGACCGTGCCGCACGTGGTGGTCGACGGCATAGACGAGGACGCCGAGTGGGACTGCGAGTCCGGGCGCGGGCTGGCGATGGTCGCGGCGATCTCGGAGAAGTGGGGCGTGCTGGGCGACGACTGCGCGCGGGCGGTGTGGGCCGAGATCCCGTATCCGGTCCAGACGACCGGAATCGACGCGGTGATGTCCGGCGGGATGCTGGACGCCCTGGAGTCGGTGGCGCGAGCTCTGGACGCCGAGGACGACGACGGCGGCGGCGCGAAGGACGACCCGGCATATCAGGGTATTCCCTCGCCTCCTCAGGTCCCCGCGGCCCGCTGGCCCGGCCGGGTGCCCTTCGATCCCGCGCGGGCCGAACGGCTCCGGCAGCAGGCCAGCCACGCCGCCTTCATGCGCGCGCTGGCCGAGAACGCGTACGCCGAAACGCTCGGGCCGCGGCCGCTTCCGTTCTGGCCGCCGTTCCCGAATCCGCTTGCGCTCCAAGGATCTTCGTCGGCAGGCGAGGGGCAATAGGACGAGGTCACGCGGCGTGGGGCCGGGATTGTCAGTGGCGTGAGAGACGATAATAGCCACCAAAGAGACAAATCTCCCGAAAGGACCGGCCATGAGAATTCGTCCCGCGCTGGCCGTCACCGGCTCAGTCTTCTTGTTCTCCGCCAACGGTTTCGCCGCGCACGCCGCCGCACGATCCGCGGGCGCCGGCGCGTTACCCGCCTCCGGCACCTCCGTCGCCCTCACCGAGGACGGCGACATGGTGTTGGAGTGCAACGGGATCCTGCACCGCTTCGAGGTGCTCGGCACCGGGCAGGTCCGCGTCGGCGAGCGGGTGGCCGGCGATCAGCCGACCGTCGCCGTGCGCACGGAAGCCGAGCAGCTGACGGGGTACGACGCCGAGCTCGGCACCGTGACAGTCTCCGAGAAGGCTCCCGCGAGCGGCAGCTTCGTCGCGCCCGCCATTGGCCGTGAATACCCGGCTGCCGAGTCACTGGCCCAGGATCTGACCGTCTCCATGCAGCACAGCCCGTGCGGCGGCGGGCAACCGGCGACGTTCGCCACCAAGGCCGCTTTCCCTTTGCTGAACACGGATCTGACGGCCTTCCCGCCCCGCAACGCGGTCTACCTGATGGTCGATCCCGTGGAGCTGCCCGACGTCGCGAACCCGTCCGGGCCCTCGGTCACGCTGACCGAGTTCCCGCTCACGATCTCGCAGGCGCCGTGACCTCCGGACGCGGTGCCACGGCCCGGTAGCCGTCGAAGAGCGGGCCGCCGAGCCGGTCCAGGACGTCGCGGGCGAAGGCCTCGATCGCGGCCGGGTCGTGCTGCGCCGCGAGCCAGCGGTCGGCGAGGTCCGGGTCGTGCGCGCGCAGTTCGCGCAGCAGCCACTTTCCCGTGCCGTTCCAACGGTTTCCGGCGACCAGGGCGAGGCGCGCCGCGTCGGCCCACAACGCGGCGGCGATGACCTGCCGCTCGCCGGTATCAGCGGCGTGCGTGAGATCGTCGAGCAGATCGGTGAGGCCGTAGCGGGCCGCTTCGAGCTGCGCCGGCGCCAGCGGATCGGGGCCGGCGTCCAGGACGGCGCGGCAGGCCGCCTGGCGTTCGGCCGGATCGCCCACCACCGGCGTGCCGCAGCCGACCATCCGGTGCAGGGTCGGCTTGCGCTCGGGGCGCTCCTTGGCGAGCCACCAGTCGAGGGTCTGCTCGTCGTGCACGAACAGCTCGACCGGCCAGCTGGCGAAGACCAGCGACTCGCGGCGCGGCGCCAGCAGATCACCGAGGGGGAGCACGACGACGATGTCCAGATCCGAGCCCGCGGTGCGGTGCTCGGTCAGGACGCTGCCGGCCAGCACGGCGTACACAGCCTGTGGATAACGGTCGCGCACCAGAGTCCGGGCATCGCCGAGCGGATCACGGTCCATCGCACGATGATCGCGCGCCGCCGTGACCTCGGACAACTCGTTTCCTGAAGACAGGGGCAGGCTGTTCCTTAGGAATCGGGCCGTCTGCTTCACGGCTTTCTTCACCGATTCTCATGCTCTCGGCAAGGCACTCTCATCGTCCCGGCGCATCCTCTACACCATGACCGGATTCGAGCACGACCCGTACCAGCCGGAGCAGCCCGCCACCGGCAACCCGCAGCCGTGGGGCCACCCGTCTTCCGGGCCGGTGCTCGGTCCGGCCCACGCTTCCTCGTCGGCCCCCTCCGACCCCTCCGACGCGTCCGGCTCCTCCGCCTACCCCGCCTCCTCGGACCTGTCCGCCACGTCGACATCTTCGGGCGCGATGCCCCCGTACACCCCGATCACCTCGGTGACCCCGGGCTACGCCAACCCCGGCGGCCCTGGCCACCCGGGCGCCCCCGGCGGTCCCGGCTACTCGGCGATACCGGCCTTCTCGCCGGAACCGCCGCAGCGGCCGCGGCGCAAGCGCCGGACGGGCCTGGCGCTGATCGTCGCCGGGACCATCGCGGCCTCGGCCGTCGCCGGCGGCATCGCCGGGAGCATCACCTCGCACAACAACTCCTCGAACACCGCCTCGTCGAGCACCCCGCTGAACAACACGGCCGTGAACACCCCGGTCAGCAACCAGACCGGCACCCCGACCACCACGGTCGGCCAGGTCGCCAAGGCCGCGCTGCCGACCGTCGTGCAGGTCGCGGTCGACTCCTACCAGGGCAAGTCCGTCGGCTCCGGCGTGATCCTGAGCTCCGACGGCCTGATCCTCACCAACAACCACGTGATCTCCGACGCGGCCAACGGCAACGGCCAGATCACCATCACCTTCAACAACGGCAAGACCACCCAGGCCACCATCGTCGGCTACGACACCGGCAGCGACCTGGCGGTGATCAAGGCCCAGAACGTCAGCGGCCTGCCCGCGGCCAGCCTGGGCAACAGCGACACCATCCAGGTCGGCGACACGGTGGTCGCCATCGGCTCCCCTGACGGCCTGCAGAGCACGGTGACCAGCGGCATCGTCAGCGCCCTGAACCGCCAGGTGACGGTGAGCAGCGAATCGTCGAGCCGGTTCTCCGGCGGCAGCCAGGTCACCTACAACGCGATCCAGACCGACGCCAGCCTGAACCCCGGCAACAGCGGCGGCCCGCTGCTCAACTCCCAGGGCCAGGTCGTCGGCATCAACTCGGCGATCTACTCGCCGACCAGCTCCTACAACTCCCAGGGCGGCAGCGTCGGCCTCGGGTTCTCGATCCCGATCAACCAGGTGAAGACCATGCTCAGCAAGCTCGAAGGCGGACAGATGAGCTAGCTGACACCGAAGCGCGAACGCCCCGGAAGGTGGCTCCGGGGCGTTCGCCATGTCCGCTTGCGGAAGGCCGCACCGGGCATCAGATGGCCTCACCTGGTCTGTCGCCCACGCTGCCGAGCGTAGAAGTCATGATCGTCGGCGGGCGAACCGGTTCCGGGCCAGCCGGGGCCGGGGCGTCGCAGCCGCAGGACGCCCTCGGCCATGGGCCGGACGTCGAGGGAGTAGCCGAGTTGCCGGGCCCAGACGACGTGCGCGATCGGCCGCGGGGGCACGCGGACCAGCTCCCAGCGCTGGATGGAGTCCCGGCTGACGCCGACCAGCTCGCCGAGCTCCCCCTGCGCCATCCCCAACGCCAGGCGGCGGTTCCGTAAAGGGACGGCCAGCCGTCGCCGTTCGAAGGACTCCCACGCCTCGCCGGGCCGCTGGCGCAACGGACCGTTGCGCACCTCGCCGTCCCGGCCGATGACCACCAGTCGGCGGCCGAGTTCGCGGGACCATTGGATCAGGTGCCCCAGGGTCGGCTCTATCGCCCCGGTCTCCCATTCGGAGATCGCCCTCCCCCGGACCGGAAGGCCCGCTGACAAAGCGTTCTGGGAGATCCCGACCTCTAAGCGTGCGGCTCGCAGACCATTGATGATCCGCGCGAGGGCCCGTTCCGCACCGGCGTCAACGTGCAGCCCCATCAACGCTTCCAGTCGTCCGTCGTCATGCCGACCTTTCGTTTGGCTCTCAACTGTTGGGGGAGGCCGGCGGCGGGGCCCGCGGGCCCCGATATCGCCGGAGCCTGTTCGAATGTGATCTCCGCCCACACCGAGCGGGCGTTCTCGTCGCCGTCGACGCCCCAGCGGGCGGACAGCATGGCGACGATGCTCAGGCCGCGCCCGAACTCGTCCTCGTCGCCCGCGGCGCGCAACGCCGGCGTCGAGGGCCCGCCCTGATCGTCGACCCGCACCACGCAGCGGTTGGCGTACCGGACCAGCCGCAGGACGAACTCCCCTCCCGGCAGGCCGCTGGCCGTGTGTTTGATGGCGTTGCCGGCCAACTCATCGGCGACCAGCGCCACGGTGTGCGCCGCCTCGCAGTCCCCGAGCACCGCGCAGGTGAAGCGGCGCGCCTCGGCCAGGCACTCGGGCCGGCCGGGGAACTCCTTCGACCAGATCTCCACAGCTCACCCACCCGCCTTGGTCGGCCGGGTGTTCCACCGGCACCGGATGAGCGTCTCGGTGTGCTCGGCGACCTGGAGCGCCGCCTGGCGCGGGTTGCTGCCGGTCTCGTGCATGATCAGGCAGGCCAGCGCGGTCTGCAGGCCCCGGTGGTAGCCGTGCCATTCGCTCTGGTCGCGGCGCGCCTCCTCGCCGGCAGGGAAGTACTCCCCGGCGTCGAAGGTCAACGTCGCCGCCAGCCCCAGCACCGCGAGGTAGCTGCTGGAGTGCCCAGCGGACAACAGCCGGCGCTGGAACTCCGCCTCGGCCGGCGTCACGGCGATGCCGAACATCGCCGGCACCCGGCCGACCACCCGACCGTCGCTGTGCTCGGCCAGAAAGGCCCTGATGTCCTCCGGCCGCCTCATGCCGAACCCGCCGGTTGGGTCCGCGACCACGGCATCTCGACGGTCCGGTGCACCACCGTCTCCGGCAGCGGGAAGCGGTCGAGACTGATCCGCGTCCACCCGCTCGCGTCGGTCACGCACCCCAGGACCCGCGCCCAGGCCCCGTCGATGTGGGCCCAGTCGCCCACCGCGAGGTCTGCCGCGGATTTCAACTCGAATCGAGGCACCTTCGGTCTCCTTTCGGCGGAACGTGCCATGCGATCTCGTGACGCGCCGTTAGCCCTCGATCGCGGAGGCGCACCTCAGGTTACTGACTTAACAGTACTCCGACAAGGACAACCGGGCTTTTGCCACCTCCCCCCCTCGAACGCCACATACCGGCGTAGTGCTGCTACTGTGTCGCTGAGGTGCGCATGGAAGGGAACTGATGAAAGTAGGGGCCTGCGACACATGAAGCGCGTGGACAACCGTCCCCAGTCCGCGCAGATCGCCGCCGACCTGCGCGCGAAGATCCTCTCCGGCGACATCACCGGCACTCTCCCGACCTTCGAGCGCCTGAAGGAGCTCTACGGCACCACCACGAACACCGCGCAGCGGGCCGTGGCGATGCTCAAGGCGGAGGGCTTCGTCGAAGGCCGGCGAGGCAAGGCCCTGTTCATCCGCGGCGACCGCATCAGGATCAGCGAGGCCACGACCCAGCTCGAACCGCCGGCCAGCACGATCACCTACCAGATCCTGCACATCGGCCCCGAGCGCCCGCCATCCGACGCGGCACAGAAGCTCGGCCTGGCCGAAGGCGAGACGGCGATGCTCCGCAAACGCCTGATGCTCCGCGATGACGAACCGGTCGAGATCGAGTGGTCGTACTACCCGGAGTCAGTCGTCACCGGCACCGCGCTCGACCAACCCCAACACCAGCGCGACCTGGCGACCGAGCCCACAGTCCTGGCAGCCCTCGGCTGGCAACAGCACGGCCTCATGGACGAGATCCAAGTCCGCGAGCCGACCACCGAGGAACTCCAGACCCTCGAACTCCCCGACGAGATCCCGGTCATGCGCACGCTGCGCACCATCACCGACGCCAGCGGCAAAGTCCTCGAGGTGACGGTCATGATCACCAGCGGGCATCTCTACGGAGTGCGGTACTACCAGACGCTCACGCCGCCGGCCTAAGACCCGGGCTCGATTCGCATAATACTGTCGTATCAGTATTCTTTCAGCCCGGGCTGAAGCCGCCTCGCTGCGGAGGACCACCGGTCGCCTGCCGAAGAGACGAACAGCTAGGCGGTTGCTTGGTCTCAACTCCCTGAGACCATCGGCAACACGCCTGCTCTTATGATTCGCCCATGACTGGCACACCCATTGGTGACCCGCTCAGCAACGACGAGCTCCAAACGCTGGCCGACCTCATCGCTCGCTACACGTACCACCACGTAGACCAGTGGGAGCTTTGGAAGGTTGACGAGCCCGGCGGCACGAGCAACTTTGTGTGCCTTTCGACAGCCTGGCCGCTATGGGAAGACCCCAGCAGCGAAATCGACTGGCGGCCTTATACAACTATCTGGCCGCCTCGGGACGCTCCTCGCGCAAAGCATTAGGAAAGCGCGTCACTACGGGCTCTCTAGGGACGTGTCCCTAGAAAACACGAAACAGCCTCGGACCTTTACAGATCCGAGGCTGTTCACCGGGGGTGGGCCTAGGTGGACTTGAACCACCGACCTCCGCCTTATCAGGGCGGCGCGCTAACCAACTGTGCCATAGGCCCCGGTTGGTAACGTCGAGAAGCTTACCCCACCGGGGGCGGTGCCCCAAAACCGCTTTGCAGGGGCCCCGCGCCTCAGGAGGCGGTGTCGTCGGCGAGGGTGACCTCTATGCCGCCGACGAGGGAGGAGCACATGTTGTACAGGTAGGCGGCGAGGGTGGCGAGGGCTGTGAACAGGACGATGTTCACCACGCTCACCAGGGCCGTGAAGCTCATCACCTTGCCGAAGGACAGGACTGAGGTCAGGGTGACGCTGTTGGGCTGGTTCGCGGGGGCGACTGAGGCCAGGGTGCGGTTGATGGAGTCGAAGACGCCGAGGGCGTTCAGGGCCGACCAGAGGAGCGCGGCCGCCACCACTGAGACGACGGCGAAGGCGATCGACAGGACGAACGTCGTCTTCATCACCGACCAGGGGTCGACCTTCGCCACGCGCAGGCGGGCCTTGCGGCCGCGGGGGGCGGCGCCGGGGGCCTGTTGCTGCTGCTGGTAGCGGGGTGCGCCCGCGGGGGAGCCGGACGGGCCGGGCGGGCGGGCGGCCCAGCCGCCGCCGGCCTGGGGGCGGGTGCCCGCCTGGCCTTGGGCTGACTCCGATTGCTGATACGCCACGGTTCCCATGGTAGGGGCTTCCTTGCGTCTTCCCCCGGTACGACGGCCTCCGCCGCCGGAAAAGCGTCCGGCCAGACCTGACAGGCCCGCTGTGATCGAGGCGGCTGCGCCGGCCACCGCGGCGCCCGCGGCAGCGCCCGCACCGGCTGCGGCTCCGGTCGATCCGCCGGGAGCACCGGGCATGCCCGGGCCGGCGGGAGCGCCGTGGGCTCCGCCCATCTGACCGCCGGGGCCAGGGCCGGGGCCGACCGGCACGCCGGGACCACCGTGGCCGGAACCAACGCCGTGAGCAGGGCCGGGGCCGCTCATCCCCGGAGCGACGGGAATGCCGGGACCGCCGGAGCCGGCAGGCCCGCCCTGAGCCATCGGAGCAGCGTGCGCGCCATGAGCCCCCGGGCCACCGGGAACGCCAGAACCACCGCCGACGCCGCCAGGGCCAGGGCCGTACCCGGAACCGGGAGCAGGACCGGCACCAGGACCCGCAGGTCCACGCCCACCCTGCGGCGGCCCGTAGCCGGGCGGCGGCTGGTTCGGCGGCGGAGCCTGCCGGTGCGCTCCGGGCGGCGCGGCGTCCGGAACGGAAGCGGCGCCGGGGCCGGCCCCGTAAGCGCGGGGCCCGCCACCGACGCCGTCGGGGTCGGTTCCGAGGCCGGGATCGGTCGTCGTCTCGCTACTCACCCGGCCAAGCTACCGTCCTAATGCTCGTAGGTCTCCCCGGCCCCGCAATTTTTCGTAGCACGGACCATATGTTCGACGGACCTCAAGACTGCGCCACGCACATAATCGGACACGTACCGAAGTGAGCCGGACGTGGCGGGCCTGTCACAGACAGCCGAACGGGCGTCACCCGTCTGCCCGGCCGAGCAGGGCTGGGCTCGGCTCGGCTCGGCTCGGCTGTGCACAGCAAGCCAGGCCCCCAAAGACCGAGCGGCGGCACCGGTGCCCCGCACCGATACCGCCGCCACGCGTTTCCGTCAGGCCGTCAGACGACTACTCGTCGTCAGAACCCGCGTCCTCCGAAGCCTCAGCCGCCGGAGCCTCGTCCTCGGCGACCTCAGAGACCTCCGACACCTCGGCGACCACCACACCTTCGACGCCTTCGACGCCCTCGGCCTCGCCCAGCTCGTCCTCCACCTCAGCCGGGTCACCGTTGCGCGCGATCGCGAGCACCGTGTCGCCCTTGCCGAGGTTGATCACCCGCACGCCCATGGTGTCGCGCGACGTCGGCCGCACCTCCGACACCCGCGTCCGGATCACGCCGCCGGACAGCGTGATGGCCATGACCTCGTCGCCCTCGTCCACGACCGCGGCGCCGACCAGGCCGCCCCGCTCGTCGACGGTCTTGGCGGCGATGACGCCCAGACCGCCACGGCCGCGCAGCGGGAACATCTCCACCGGGGTCCGCTTGCCGTAGCCGCCGGACGTCGCCGTGAACAGGAACGTGTCCGGCCGGACGACGTCCATGGACAGCAGCTCGTCGTCCTCGCGGAAACGCATCCCAATCACGCCCGAGGTCGCCCGCCCCATCGGCCGCAGCGCCTCGTCCGTGGCGGTGAACCGCAGCCCCTGCGCCTGCTTGGAGACCAGCAGCAGGTCGTCCTCGGGGGAGACCAGCTCGGCGGCGATCAGCTCGTCGTCCTCGCGCAGGTTGATCGCGATGACGCCGGCCGAGCGCGGCGAGTCGTAGTCCTTCAGCGGCGTCTTCTTGATCAGCCCGTTCTTGGTGGCCAGCACCATGTACGGCGCCTGCTCGTAGTCCCGCAGGTCCAGCACCTGGGCGATCTTCTCGTCCGGCAGGAACGCCAGCAGGTTCGCCACGTGCTGGCCGCGCGCGTCGCGGGCCGTGTCCGGCAGCTCGTGCGCCTTCGCGCGGTACACCCGGCCCTTGTTCGTGAAGAACAGCAGCCAGTGGTGCGTCGTGGTGACGAAGAAGTGGTCGACGATGTCGTCCTGCTTCAGCTGCGCGCCCTTGACGCCCTTGCCGCCGCGCTTCTGCGAGCGGTACAGGTCCGTCTTGGTCCGCCGGGTGTAGCCGCCCCGGGTGATCGTGACGACCACGTCCTCCTCGGGGATCAGGTCCTCGATGGACATGTCGCCCTCGTACGGCACCAGCTGCGAACGCCGGTCGTCGCCGTACTTGTCGGTGATCGCCTGCAGCTCCTCGGAGACGATCCGCCGCTGCCGCTCCGGCGACTCCAGGATCGAGGTGTAGTCCGCGATCTTGGCCATCAGCTCGTTGTGCTCGGCCTCGATCTTCTGCCGCTCCAGGGCGGCCAGCCGGCGCAGCTGCATCTCCAGGATCGCGTTGGCCTGGATCTCGTCGATGGTGAGCAGCTCGATCAGGCCGGTGCGGGCCTCGTCGACCGTGGGGGAGCGGCGGATCAGCGCCACCACCTCGTCGATCGCGTCCAGCGCCTTGAGCAGGCCGACCAGGATGTGCGCGCGCTCCTGGGCCTTGCGCAGCCGGAAGCGGGTGCGGCGGACGATCACGTCGATCTGGTGCGTGACCCAGTGCCGGATGAAGGCGTCCAGCGACAGCGTGCGCGGCACCTCGTCGACCAGCGCCAGCATGTTCGCGCCGAAGGAGTCCTGCAGCTGCGTGTGCTTGTACAGGTTGTTCAGCACGACCTTGGCGACCGCGTCGCGCTTGAGCACGATCACCAGGCGCTGGCCGGTGCGGGAGGAGGACTCGTCGCGGACGTCGGCGATGCCGGCGACCTTGCCGTCCTTGACCAGCTCGGCGATCTTCAGCGCCAGGTTGTCCGGGTTCACCTGGTAGGGCAGCTCGGTGACCACCAGGCACATCCGCCCGTTGATCTCCTCGGTGTTGACCACCGCGCGCATGGTGATCGAGCCGCGGCCGGTCCGGTAGGCGTCCTCGATCCCGCGCCGGCCGACGATCAGCGCGCCGGTCGGGAAGTCCGGGCCCTTGATCCGCTCGATGAGCGCTTCCAGCAGCTCCTCGTTGGTCGCCTCGGGGTTCTGCAGGAACCACTGGACGCCGTCGTTGACCTCGCGCAGGTTGTGGCTCGGGATGTTGGTCGCCATCCCGACCGCGATGCCGGTCGAGCCGTTCACCAACAGGTTGGGGAACCGCGCGGGCAGCACGACCGGCTCGGTGGAGCGACCGTCGTAGTTGGGGCGCAGGTCGACGGTGTCCTCGTCGATGTCCCGCACCATCTCCATGGCCAGCGGCGCCATCTTGCACTCGGTGTACCGCATGGCCGCGGCCGGGTCGTTGCCCGGGGAGCCGAAGTTGCCGTTCCCGTCGACCAGCACCATCCGCAGCGACCAGGGCTGCGCCAGGCGGACCAGGGTGTCGTAGATCGGCGAGTCGCCGTGCGGGTGGTAGATACCCATGACCTCGCCGACGACGCGGGCGCACTTGTAGTAGCCGCGGTCGGGGCGGTAGCCGCCGTCGTACATCGCGTACAGGACGCGGCGGTGCACCGGCTTGAGGCCGTCCCGGACGTCCGGCAGCGCGCGGCCGACGATCACGCTCATCGCGTAGTCGAGGTACGAGCGCTGCATCTCCGTCTGGAGGTCGACCGGATCGATCCGGTCGCCCTGCGGCGTCTCGTCCACAGTCTCCGTGCTCAAATCTCAATCCTTCGCTGTCAAGGAGAGGTGGTGCTCTCGTCAGGTTCGTTCGCGGACGGGTGTGGACTCAGATGTCCAGGAACCTGACGTCCTTCGCGTTGCGCTGGATGAAGTTCCGGCGGGCCTCGACGTCCTCGCCCATCAGGACCGAGAACAGGTCGTCGGCCTGGGCCGCGTCGTCGAGCGTGATCTGGCGCAGGATGCGGTGATCGCGGTCCATGGTGGTGATCCGCAGCTCTTCGGCGTTCATCTCGCCCAGACCCTTGAAGCGCTGGACGGTCTCGTCCTTCATCCGCTTGCCGGCCCCGACGCCCGACTCGATGAGCTGGTCGCGCTCGCGGTCGGAGTAGGCGTAGTGGAAGTCGTTGTTCGTCCACTTCACCTTGTACAGCGGCGGCGCGGCCAGGTACACGTGCCCGGCCTCGACCAGCGGCTTCATGAACCGGAACAGCAGGGTGAGAAGCAGGGTGTTGATGTGTGCGCCGTCGACGTCGGCGTCCGCCATCAGGATGATCTTGTGGTAACGCAGCCGGCTGATGTCGAAGTCGTCGTGCACCCCGGTGCCCAGCGCCGAGATCAGCGCCTGGACCTCGGTGTTCTGCAGCACCTTGTCGATGCGCGCCTTCTCGACGTTCAGGATCTTGCCGCGGATCGGCAGGATGGCCTGGGTCATCGGGTCGCGGCCGGACCGCGCCGAGCCGCCGGCGGAGTCACCCTCGACGATGAAGATCTCGGTCTTCGTCGGGTCGTTGGACTGGCAGTCGGACAGCTTGCCGGGCAGCGAGGAGGACTCCAGCAGACCCTTGCGACGGGTCAGCTCGCGCGCCTTGCGCGCGGCCATGCGCGCGGTGGAGGCCTGGATGGTCTTGCGGATGACCTCGCGGGCCTCGTTCGGGTTCTCCTCGAGCCACTCGCCGAGCTTCTCGTAGACCAGACGCTGCACGAAGGTCTTGGCCTCGGGGTTGCCCAGCTTGTCCTTGGTCTGGCCCTCGAACTGCGGCTCGGACAGCTTCACCGAGACGATCGTGGTCAGACCCTCGCGGATGTCCTCGCCGGCGAGGTTCTCGTCCTTCTCCTTGAGCAGCTTCTGGTCGCGCGCGTACTTGTTGATCAGCGTCGTCAGCGCCGCGCGGAAGCCCTCCTCGTGCGTACCGCCGCCGTGGGTGTTGATGTTGTTGGCGAAGGTGTAGATCGACTCGGAGTACTGGCTGTTCCACTGCAGGGCGATCTCGGCCGCCAGGGTGCGGTC